>NZ_JBVJJY010000005.1:0-9958 GCF_055585785.1 Kitasatospora sp. NPDC053308
GAGCCGGAGGTGACGGTGTCGAGGCCGGCCATGCAGTGCATGAGGGTGGACTTGCCGGAGCCGGAGGGGCCCATGATCGCGGTGAACTCGCCCTGGGGGAAGGCCACGCTGACGTCGTCGAGGGCGACGACGCGGGTCTCGCCCTCCCCGTAGACCTTGTTCAGGCCGGTGGCGCGGGCGGCCGCCCGGCCGGTGCGGACGGCGGTTGCGGTCGACGTGGTCACGGGGTGCTCCTCGGGCTCGTGGGCTTGTCCCTCCATGCTCCGCGACGTGATCATGGTCTGGCGTCGCTCCGCCGGACGGTTGGCCCTACCACCGCTGGGCGTACGGCAGGAAGGCGCTCGTCCTCCTGCGGTATGACGGGAACCCTGAGGCGGCGCCGACGGCGGCGGGGTGGCCGGAACCGCTATCCTTCGTGGCCGAATCCCGGACAGTTCGTCAGATGGCAAGGAAACATGACAACTTCCGGGGCTGGGAACATGCGAAAGGGCGAGCCGGGCGACTAGGCTCAGGGGGGTTCGCAGGACGCCCGGATGGTGGAACGCAGACACGGGCAGCTTAAAACTGCTTGGCCGCGAGGCCGTGCCGGTTCGAGTCCGGCTCCGGGCACCGATTCCGATCGGCGGGGGCGCCGACGGCGCCCCCGCCGTGAGACGTTCACCGGATCCTCCTCGCGGCGTATCCCGGAATTTTTGCCAAGCCATTACCCTTATGCGAGGGCGGTGCAGTGCCGCCACGGAGGGAATGAGCAATGAGAAGCAGCAACCCGGTCTTCTCGCGGGAGGGGTCCTTCACCCGCGACTCCGGCTACGCGGGGTTCGGTAACGCCGCGCAGGCCGGGAGCCCGTACGGCGGCAACCCGTACGCGGGGACGCAGTACGCCCAGCCGCAGGGTCAGGCCCCGCTGACGGACGAGCAGCTGTACCAGATGTACAACGGCCCGGCGGCCGGCCCGGCCGCCACCGGGCGGATGACGCTGGACGACGTGGTCGCCCGCACCGCCATGACGCTGCTGACCCTGGTCGCCGCCGGCGCGGTGGCCTGGTTCGTGCTGCCGTTCGAGAACTACGGCTTCGCGATCGCGGCCAGCATGGTGGCCCTGGTGGTCGGTCTGGTGGCCTCCTTCAAGCGCAGCGTCAGCCCGCCGCTGATCCTGACGTACGCGGCCTTCCAGGGCTTCGCGATGGGCGCCTGGTCGCACGCGCTGAACACCGTCCTCAACGGCATCGTGATCCAGGCGGTGCTGGGCACGGCGGCGGTCTTCGCGGCGATGCTGTTCGCCTACAAGAGCGGTCGGATCCGTGTCACCCCGCGCTACCAGCGGATCGGCATCTCGATCGCCCTGGGCTTCGTGCTGCTGATGCTGGTCAACCTGGTCGCGACGGCCTTCGGCGCCGAGATGGGGCTGCGCTCCGGCCCGCTGGGCATCGTGGTCGGCCTGGTCGGCATCGGTCTGGGCGCCTTCTTCCTGTCGCTGGACTTCGCGGAGATCGAGACGGCCATCGCCCAGGGCGCGCCGCAGCGCGAGTCGTGGCGGGCGGCCTTCGGCCTGACCCTGTCGCTGGTCTGGATCTACATGGAGATGATGCGGCTCATCGCGATCCTGCGCGGCGACGACTGACCCGTCCCCCGCTGTGAACACTGCCGCCGGGCCCCGGAGCGACCTGCTCCGGGGCCCGGCGGCTTTTCGCCTAGGCTCGCTGCCATGCATGACGTAGAGCCCCTGGTCGAAGCCGTCGACACACTGGCGGATCGTTTCCGCTCGCTGCCGCAGAGCAAGCTGCTGGGCGCCGTGCCCGGGCACGCCTCGCGGGCGGCGGCCGCGCTGGGCCTCGCCCGACAACTGGCAGCGCTGGCGCTGGCGGTGGAGGGCGGTCCGGCGCGGGACTTCCCGGACGCCGGGGCCTTCGCGGTGGGGGACCAACTGGCCGTCGCCGGGCACGACCTGGCCACCGCGCTCGCGGCGCTGCCCGAGGGCGCGCAGGTGGCGCTGCCGGACGGGCCCGCGGCCGCCGCCGAGGTGCTGGCCGGGGCGGTCGCGGCCGTGCGCGGGACGGCGGAACTCTGCGGCTGAGGCCCGGCTCCCCCGGGACCGGGACCGGGAGCGGTCGCCAGGCTGCGAACGCGAACGCCGAAGGCCGGCCGGGTCGGTAACCCCTGTGACCCGGTCGGCCTTCGGTGTGCTGTGTTGTGCGGTGGGAGTCCTGCCGGTGAGCCGGCGTCAGATGCTGGCGACCACCCGGTCGGCGAGCACGTAGACGGCCTCCTCGTCGGTGGAGAAGGTCAGCGAGTACGAACCGGAGAAGCGCGAGCCGCCGAGCAGCCGGACGTGCTCACCGGCGCGCACCGCGTCGATCAGCCGGTAGGCGGCCTCCCGGTCGCCCGGGGCCACGCAGAGCGTGGTGCCGTCGGCGAAGGCGTACACGTCCAGGGTGCCGAGCGGGCCGGGACGGACGTCGGTCAGGGCGACGGCCTCCTCGGCGAGGGCGGCCAGCCGGCTGTCGGTCCACTCGCGGGACGGCGCCTGGCTCGGCACGAAGTCGGGGTGCGAGGGGTGGCGGCGCGGGTCGGGCGCGGCGACCGGGGCCTCCTCGACGGCGGCCTCGGCGTCCAGCAGCCCGGCCTCCAGGCCGGTGGCCAGCAGGTCGGCCTCGCGGCGGGCCCGGGCGTCCTTGGTGGTCTCGCCCACCGGGTGGCCGGGGCGCAGCGGCGCGCCGCCGTCGGTGCCGGGCTCGGCCGGGGCGGTGCCGCCGTCGCTGATCAGGTCCTCCAGCGCGGAGCGCAGCGCTTCACCGAACTCCGGGTCCATCGTCCCGGCGTTGTCGGCGGCGTCCTGCGGGCCGGTGGGGCGGGGGAAGAACAGCGGCCACTCGTCGGTGCCGGAGAAGGCGCCGGTGAAGGGGGAGTCGAACAGCGGCGCGTCCTCGGCCGCGCGGGCCTCCTGCTCGGCCCAGAACGCCCGGGCCTCGGTGATCTCCCGCTCGCGGTCGGCGGCGAGCGCCTCGGCGACGGCCCGGCGTATCGCGGCCTCGTCCACCGGGGCGGGCACGGCCGGGGCCGCCGCCTGGGCGTCCAGTCGGCGGGAGATCGCCCGGAGACGGAACAGCGCGGCGGTCGAGACGGTGATCAGGATCAGCAGCAGGATGGCGTAGACGGCGCTCACGGAACGTACTCCTAGCGAGGAGCGGAACGGGGTTACGTGTCCACACTGCCGCATGCGGGGCTGTGACCGCAGTGGCGAATGTCTAATTCGTCCAGGACTTTCGCTCTTGTCCCCAAATTGTTAGGTAACACCGTTCTACGCAGTGGAGTTGATCCGCTCCGCAGTGTCGATTTCCGGGCCGAAAACGAACGAAAAGAGGGCCGGATCGACCTCGCGGTGTGATCCGGCCCTCAATTACGCAGTGTCACTCCAAATGGGTGGTCCAGACCCTTCGGAGGGTGCGGGTGGTCAGCTGAGGCGCTCGATGACCATCGCCATGCCCTGGCCGCCGCCGACGCACATGGTCTCCAGACCGAACTGCTTGTCGTGCCACTGCAGGGAGTTGATCAGCGTGGTGGTGATCCGGGCGCCGGTCATGCCGAAGGGGTGGCCGACCGCGATGGCGCCGCCGTTGACGTTGAGCTTGTCCAGGTCGACGCCGAGGTCGCGGTAGGAGGGGATCACCTGGGCCGCGAAGGCCTCGTTGATCTCGACCAGGTCGATGTCGTCGATGGTCAGGCCGGCCCGTCGGAGCGCCTGCTTGGAGGCCTCGACCGGGCCGTAGCCCATGATCTCGGGGGAGAGGGCGCTGACACCGGTGGAGACCACGCGGGCGAGCGGGGTGATGCCGAGCTCGGCGGCCCTGGTGTCGGACATGATGACCAGCGCGGCCGCGCCGTCGTTCAGTGGGCAGCAGTTACCGGCGGTCACGGTGCCGTCCGGGCGGAACACCGGCTTCAGGCCCGAGACGCCCTCCAGGGTCACGCCGGCGCGCGGGCCGTCGTCCGCGCTGACCACGGTGCCGTCCGGGGTCGTCACCGGGGTGATCTCGCGCTCCCAGAAGCCGGCCTTGATGGCGGCCTCGGCGAGGTTCTGCGAGCGGACGCCGAACTCGTCCTGCTCGGCGCGGGTGATGCCCTTGAGCGCGGCCAGGTTCTCGGCGGTCTGGCCCATCGCGATGTAGGCGTCCGGCAGCAGGCCGTCCTCGCGCGGGTCGTGCCACTCGCCGCCGCCCTCCTCGGCGCGCTTGGCGGTGCGGGCCTGGGCCTCGTCGAAGAGCGGGTTCATGGTGCCCGGCATGCCGTCCGAGGTGCCGTGGACGCTGCGCGAGACGGTCTCCACGCCGGCCGAGACGAAGACGTCGCCCTCGCCCGCCTTGATCGCGTGCAGCGCCATCCGCGTGGTCTGCAGCGAGGAGGAGCAGTAGCGGGTGATGGTGGCGCCGGGCAGGTAGTCCATGCCCATCTGGACGGCCACGATGCGGGCCAGGTTGTGGCCCTGCTCGCCGCCGGGCAGGCCGCAGCCGAGCATCAGGTCGTCGATCTCGCGCGGGTCGAGCTGCGGCACCTTGGCCAGGGCGGCCTGGATGATGTGAGCGGTCAGGTCGTCCGGGCGGACGTCCTTGAGGGAGCCCTTGAAAGCCCGGCCGATCGGCGAACGGGCGGCGCTGACGATGACGGCTTCGGGCATGACGGGCTCCTCGCTGGGTGACGGCGGACCTGACGTCCGGGAGGAAAGTTACCGCCTGGTAGATCAGGCGTCACCCGCCCCAGCGTGTGAGCTGGCCGACGTATTCCCGGCGGCCGCGGGGCCCTCCTCGGCGGGGTGGACGTGGGCCGCCGGGCCCGAGCCGGGCAGCCCCACCCGCAGCCGCCGGCGCAGCAGGGCCCAGCGGTGGCCTGCGGTCTCCGTCCCCACCGCCGCGACCTCGGTGCCCGCCCGGCCGGCCGCCGCGGCCGCCGCCACCGCGACCGGCAGCACCGTGTCGCCCGGCACCGCGACGGTCGGGTGCTCCTCCTCCGGCCACAGGCCCAGTGCGGCGCAGACCGAGGGCAGCACGGCCATCGCGGCGGTGGCGTAGCCCTGGGCCGAGGGGTGGTAGCGGTCGGCGGCGAACATCTCCGGACGGGCGGCGAACTCCGGGCCCAGCAGCGAGCCCAGCGACACCGTCCGGCCGCCCGCCTCCACCACCGCGATGGTCTGCGCGGCGGCCAGCTGCCGGCTCAGCCGGCGGGCCACCCAGCGCAGCGGCGGCCGCACCGGCTTGATCGTGCCGAGGTCCGGGCAGGTCCCGACGACGACCTCGCAGCCGTTGGCGCGCAGCGCGGCGACGGCCTCGCCGAGCTGGCGGACGGCCAGCTGGGCCGGGCTGTGCCGGGTCACGTCATTGGCGCCGATCATGATCACCGCGATGTCCGGGTGGTGCGGCAGCGCCTGCTCCAGCTGGCCGGACAGGTCGGCGGAGCGGCCGCCGGAGCGGGCCACGTTGACCAGGCGGACCGGGCGCTCGGCCACCGAGGCCAGGCCGGCGGCGAGCAGGGCCCCCGGGGTCTCCCGGGCCCGCGCCACCCCGAGGCCGGCGCCGGTCGAGTCGCCGAGGACGGCCAGCACGAGCGGCGGCTGCGGGTCGGCGGCGCCGTCGGCGAAGGCCTCGCCGTAGACGCCGTCGGACTTGGGCGGGTGGGTCTCCAGGATGCCGATGGCCTGGATGGCGAGCTTGCTCTCGGTCAGCAGCAGGCCGACCAGGCCCACGCCGAGCAGCCCGAGCCCGCCGCCGCCGTACGCCGCCGCGGTGGCGATCCGCCGGGCCACCCGGGCCCGCGAGTCGTGTGCGCCTGGCATCCGGTGCCCCCTTCGCCTCCTCGTGCCGCCCCGAGCGGGGCCGTACACCCCTCCTACCCGCGCGGAGGACGGGAGTACCGGGGGCGGGGCCATTGGGGGCGGCGGGGGCCCGGCCGGCGGCCCCGCGGAGCCGCGCGAGGAGCGGTCCGGGGCGGGAGTGCCGGGCGGGTCGTTCGTGGCGGTGGACGGGAGCGGGCGCTGCGGTGCGCGCCACGCCCTAGGCTTTGCAGTACCGATAGCACTGACACTCGCATGCCCACAGACCGGGAGGACCCCCGTGCGGTACCACAACTCGATCATCGACCTGGTCGGCAACACGCCGCTGGTCAAGCTGAACAAGGTCACCGAGGGCATCAGCGCGACAGTGCTGGCGAAGGTCGAGTACTTCAACCCCGGTGGCTCCGTCAAGGACCGCATCGCGATGCGCATGATCGAGGCCGCCGAGGCCTCAGGCGCCCTGAAGCCGGGCGGCACCATCGTGGAGCCGACCTCCGGCAACACCGGTGTCGGTCTGGCGATCGTGGCCCAGCAGAAGGGCTACAAGTGCATCTTCGTCTGTCCGGACAAGGTGTCGACCGACAAGATCAACACTCTGCGCGCGTACGGCGCCGAGGTGGTCGTCTGCCCGACCGCCGTCGCCCCCGAGCACCCCGACTCGTACTACAACGTCTCCGACCGCCTGGTCCGGGAGACCCCGAACGCCTGGAAGCCGGACCAGTACTCGAACCCGGACAACCCGGCGTCGCACTACCACTCCACCGGCCCGGAGCTGTGGGAGCAGACCGAGGGCAAGATCACCCACTTCGTGGCGGGCGTCGGCACCGGCGGCACCATCTCCGGCACCGGCAACTACCTGAAGGAGGTCTCCGGCGGCAAGGTCAAGGTGATCGGCGCCGACCCGGAGGGCTCGGTCTACTCGGGCGGCACCGGCCGGCCGTACCTGGTCGAGGGCGTCGGTGAGGACTTCTGGCCGACCGCCTACGACCGCGAGGTCGCGGACGGGATCGTCGCCGTCTCCGACAAGGACTCGTTCCAGATGACCCGCCGCCTGGCCAAGGAGGAGGGCCTGCTGGTCGGCGGCTCGTGCGGCATGGCCGTGGTGGCCGCGCTGGAGGTCGCCCGCGGGCTCGGGCCGGACGACGTCGTCGTGGTGCTGCTGCCGGACGGCGGCCGGGGCTACCTGTCGAAGATCTTCAACGACGACTGGATGGCCGACTACGGCTTCCTGCCCTCGTCCACCGACGAGGCGCACATCGGCGAGGTGCTGGCCCGCAAGGAGAGCATCGAGCAGGGCGGCGTCCCGCAGTTCGTCCACATGCACCCGAACGAGACGGTCGCCGAGGCGGTCCGGGTGCTGCGCGAGTACGGCGTCTCGCAGATGCCGGTGGTCTCCCCGGGTGCCGGGCACCCGGACATCATGGCCGGCGAGGTGATCGGCTCGGTGGTGGAGAAGCTGCTGCTGGAGGGCATCTTCGCGAAGGAGATCGAGCTGACCGACACGCTGGACAAGGTGATGTCCAAGCCGCTGCCGGTGGTCGGCTCGGGCGAGACCGTCACCAACCTGATGACCGTGCTGGAGAAGGCCGACGCGGCCGTCGTGCTGGTCGAGGGCAAGCCGCAGGGCATCGTCACCCGGCAGGACCTGCTGGGCTACCTGACCGGCCGCTCCGCGCACTGACGCGCGGTCACCCCGCCCCGCCCGTGGACGGATCAGCAGGGTTCGTCCACGGGCGAAGTGGTACACCGGCGTCACCTGCCCGCAGCACGGGGTTAACACGGCTCCGGCATCGTGGTGGTCAACGGCAAGACGCCGAAAGAGGCGACGGCAACCGTCCGGGAGCGGCTCCCCGGCGGAGGCGGTCGACTCCGGACACATCGGGCGGCCCTGACCCGGCCGCTGTGTCCGCCTTCCGCGGGAGGTGCCGTTGTCCCGCCCCTGTCCGGCTCCGGCCGGTCGACAGGGTGTGGCGGCTCCCGCGGCCGCGCGCGCCGTTACGGCGCGTCCCCGCGGCTCCCGGGTGGGGGAGCCCATGCGGGGGAACGGTGGGGCCGGTCCTTCTCCGAGGGGCCGGCCCCTTCCGTTCGTCCCTTCCGGCCGGCCTTTCCGTCCGGCCCTGCGCTCCCGCTGGTCTCCCACTGGCCCCCCCGCGTTCGCCGCCGGGCCTCGGTCCGGCGCCCGCGGCGTGCCCCGGGCGGCCCGCCGTTCCCGTACGCTCGCACGCATGACCAGCACTGAAACGACCGACCAGGACGCCCCGCGCTACGTCCGGGTGAAGATCGAGCTCATCGCGGAGATCACCGACGAGGGCGCCCTCAAGGCGGCGGCCCTGCAGGCGGTGACCGAGGACGAGTACCTCGACGACGAGGAGCGCGCCCAGTCCGTCGAGGCCATCGAGGTGGACCCGTCGGGTTCGCTCGCGCACTTCATCGACCCCGTCGCCCTGCTCGGGGACGTCCCCGGGGTGGAGCTCGCCTCGGCGACCTGGGAGTCGGCGCAGACCGAGTTCGACCCGGACAGCGAGGAGTGGGACGAGTACGCGGTGGACGAGTCCGCCGAGTAGCGGCAGCCCGCCGTGCCCCTCGACGACGCCCGGTCCGCCACGGCGGACCGGGCGTTTCCGCGTGTTCGGTGGCCCATTGGGTCATCTCATACGATCGCTTACCCTTCGGTGATGGAACCGTGAGCGGGCGGATTGCGTTTCTGTATCCGTAAATGCCCGGGATGATCAGCAGGGAGACGCGACGTGACGGCACGGGACGGTCAGGGGCGGGCGGCCGGAGGAAGCTGGAGCCGACGCGGTGTCCTCGCGGGACTGATCGGGGCGCCCGTCCTGCTGCTGGCGGCCTGCAACGACAACAGCGACAACGGCGGCGCCGGCGGCTCCGGCGGCAGCGCGAACGGCACCCCGGGCGGGGGCGGCGGCAGCAGCACCCCGAAGACCTCGGCCGCCGTGATCACCGTCTCGCCCGCGGACGGGGTCACCGCCGCCAGCTTCAGCGAGCCGGTCAAGGTCACCGTCGCCAACGGCACCCTGAGCAGCGTCAAGGTCACCGACTCCACCGGCAAGGAGCTGGCCGGCCAGCTCTCCGCCGACAACACCGCCTGGACCTCGGCCGCTGCCCCGGCCAGCGGCACCAAGTACACCGTCGCCGCCGTCGCGGTGGACAAGGACAAGCTGGAGGCGGACTCCAACGCCGTCTTCACCACGGCGACCCCGGCCAACACCTTCGTCGGCTACTTCACCCCCGAGGACGGCTCGACCGTCGGCGTCGGCATGCCCGTCTCGATCAACTTCAGCAAGCCGATCACCGACCGCAAGGCCGTCCAGCAGGCGATCACCGTGACCGCCGAGCCCGGCGTCGAGATCGTCGGGCACTGGTTCTCCAGCACCCGCCTCGACTTCCGCCCGCAGGAGTACTGGGCCAAGGGCACCAAGGTCACCCTCAAGCTCCGGCTCAAGGACGTCGAGGGCGCCAAGGGCGTCTACGGCACCCAGTCCAAGGACGTCACCTTCACCATCGGCCGCGCCCAGACCAGCGTCGCCGACCTCGCCACCAAGAAGCTCACCGTCACCACCGACGGCCAGGTCAGCGCGGTCTACAAGATCTCCGGCGGCTCGCCCGAGCACACCACCTGGGGCGGCAAGATGGTCATCTCCGAGCAGTACACCCAGACCCGGATGAACTCGCAGACCGTCAACCTGGGCAGCGAGTACGACATCGCCGACGTGCCGCACGCGCAGCGCCTCACCACCTCGGGCACCTTCATCCACGGCAACTACTGGTCCTCGGCGTCGATCTTCGGCAGCCAGAACACCAGCCACGGCTGCGTCGGCCTGCAGGACGCCAAGGGCGCGCAGGACACCGGGACGGACGGCTACAAGTTCTACAAGTCCTCGATGATCGGCGACGTGGTCGAGGTCGTGAACTCCGGGGACAAGACGGTCGCCCCGGACAACGGCCTGAACGGCTGGAACATGGGCTGGGCCGAGTGGAAGGCCGGCAGCGCCGTCTGAGCGGGTGCCGCCGGGGGGACGGGGGGGGGCCCGCCCGGGCCCCCCGGCCCGGTCGTTGGCTCATGTTGGAGGCCACGGAGACCCGGTCATCTAACACAAAAACAGGTGAGTCGCCCAC
>NZ_JBVJJY010000005.1:9968-381158 GCF_055585785.1 Kitasatospora sp. NPDC053308
GCTGGAAGGGCGAAAACGTGTGCGGGACAGAGGGGAAGCCCGACAGCCCTTTTGGGGGGGGTGCCCCGGGGGGGCGGGGGCGTCCCCCCCCCGCCCCCCCGGCCCGGCCCGTCAGCGCTTGGCGTAGTCCGCGACGCCCTGCCAGTCGATCACGACGCAGGGCGCGTCGCCCACCACCCAGCCGTCGTGCCCGGGCGGGCAGACCATGAAGTCGCCGGGGCCGAACTCGTCCTCCTGGCCGTCGTCCATGACGATCTTCATCCGGCCGGACACCACGTACCCCATGTGGGAGGCCTGGCAGCTGTCGGTCTTGGCGATCGGCTTCACGTGCTCGGACCACCGCCACCCCGGTTCGAACACCGCCCGACCGACCGGGCCGGCCTCCAGGTTCACCAGCCGCACCTCCCCCTTGGCCTCCTCGAAGGGGCGGACTTCCTCGGGTTCGTCGAAGCTCTTGCGGACCAGACCGGACATGGCGCACTCCTCTCCACGAGGGCGGCCCGGCCACCGGAGAGGTGGCCGGGCCGCCCCTGCTGGCCCTTCCAGTCTGCGCCCGCGGCGGGCGGCGGTCACGTGTGGAGTCGCGCCCCCGTGATCGCCACCGGGCCGTCAGCCCTGGGTGCGGGCCACGCCGATCGGGCAGGACGCGCCGGTCCCGCCGAGACCGCAGTAGCCGTTGGGGTTCTTGGCCTCCGACAGGTACTGCTGGTGGTACGGCTCGGCCGGGAAGAACGGGCCGGCCGGGGCGATCTCGGTGGTGATCGGGCCGTAGCCGAGCGCCGTCAGGGCCGGCTGGAAGGCGTCCCGGGAGGCCGCGGCGGCCTCGGCCTGGGCGGGGGAGTGGGTGTAGACCGCGGAGCGGTACTGGGTGCCCACGTCGTTGCCCTGCCGGTTGCCCTGGGTCGGGTCGTGCGCCTCCCAGAAGGTCTTCAGCAGGCGCTCGTAGGAGATCACGGCCGGGTCGTACACCACCCGGACCGCCTCGGTGTGCCCGGTCAGCCCGCTGCACACCTCCTCGTACGTCGGGTTGGGGGTGTAGCCGCCCTGGTAGCCGACCAGCGTCGTCCAGACGCCGGGCAGGCGCCAGAACGTGCGCTCGGCGCCCCAGAAGCAGCCCAGCCCGAAGTCGGCCACCTCCAGCCCCTCCGGGTACGGGCCGGTCAGCGGGTGGCCGAGCACGGTGTGCGGGTCGCGCAGCTCGAAGGCCGGGGCCGGCCGACCGGGCAGCGCCTGGTCGGCGGGGACGAGCGAGGTCTTGTGGCGGTTGAACAACACGGCCTGCTCCAGCGGGTCGGAAAACGTGGCTCCGTGTGCAACGCGAACGGCCGCCCCCGGATTCCGGGAACCCCGCCGCGCCCGGCCGCACCGGCCGGGCGCGGCGCGTGGCCCGCCCGGGGCCGGGCCGGGTCGCCGTTCCGGCGGGCACGGGGGCGTGCGGCCGTTAGGCTCGGACCCATGACCGAGCACCAGCTTCCCCAGGGCTTCGAGACCCTCGCCATCCACGCGGGTCAGGAAGCAGACCCCCAGACCGGGGCCGTCGTCACGCCGATCTACCAGGTGTCCACCTACAAGCAGGACGGGGTGGGCGGCCTGCGGGGCGGCTACGAGTACAGCCGCAGCGCCAACCCGACCCGCACCGCGCTGGAGGAGTGCCTCGCCGCGCTGGAGGGCGGCGCCCGCGGCCTCGCCTTCGCGTCGGGCCTGGCCGCCGAGGACACCCTGCTGCGCACCATCCTCAAGCCGGGCGACCACATCGTGATCCCCAACGACGCCTACGGCGGCACCTTCCGGCTGTTCGCCAAGGTGCTGACCCGCTGGGGCGTCGAGTTCTCCGTGGCCGACACCCAGGACCTGGCCGCCGTCCGCGAGGCGATCCGCCCCCACACCCGCGCGGTGTGGGTGGAGACCCCGTCCAACCCGCTGCTGGGCATCACGGACCTGGCCGCGCTGGCCGAGATCGCGCACGGCGCCGGCGCGCTGCTGGTGGTGGACAACACCTTCGCCAGCCCGTACCTGCAGCAGCCGATCGCGCTCGGCGCGGACGCGGTCGTGCACTCCACCACCAAGTACATGGGCGGCCACTCGGACGTGGTCGGCGGCGCCCTGGTGCTGGCCGACGCGACGCTCGGCGAGGAGGTCGCGTACCACCAGAACGCGATGGGCGCGGTCTCCGGCCCGTTCGACGCCTGGCTGGTGCTGCGCGGCATCAAGACGCTGGGCGTCCGGATGGACCGGCACAGCGCCAACGCGGAGAAGGTCGCCGAGCTGCTGGCGCGCCACCCCAAGGTCAGCGAGGTGCTCTACCCGGGTCTGCCCGAGCACCCCGGCCACGACATCGCCGCCAAGCAGATGAAGGCCTTCGGCGGCATGGTCTCGTTCCGGGTCGCGGGCGGCGAGGAGGCCGCCGTCGAGGTGTGCAACCGCGCGCAGCTGTTCACCCTCGGCGAGTCGCTCGGCGGCGTCGAGTCGCTGATCGAGCACCCCGGCCGGATGACCCACGCCTCCGCGGCGGGCTCGCCGCTGGAGGTCCCGGCCGACCTGGTGCGCGTCTCGGTCGGCATCGAGTCGATCGACGACCTGCTGGCCGACCTCACGCAGGCGCTGGGCTAGGCACGGCTCACTGCCCCTGCTGGTCCGCCGTGTACGACTCCATCGCGTCGTTGAAGCGGGCCAGCAGGGCGCAGAACGCCCGCTGCTCCTCCGGGGGCCAGTCGGCCACCAGGCGGCGGGTCAACTCGGCCCGCCCGTCGCGGACTTCGTCCAGCCGGCCGGCGCCGCGCGAGGTCAGGGCGAGCCGGACGGCACGGCGGTCGGCCGGGTCCTGCACCCGGCCGACCAGCCCGGCCGCGACCAGCGGGGCGACCTGGCGGGTCACCGTGGAGGAGTCCACGCCCAGCGACTCGGCCAGCGCCTTGACGTTGGCGGGCCCGTGCCGTTCCAGCCGGTCGAGCAGCAGGTAGGCGGCCCGGTCCAGCGTTCCGACCCCGCCGCCGGAGGCCCGGACCTGTTCCATGCGGCGCGCGAACACCGCGAGCTGGTACTGGAGTTGGGTGTGCACGGGGTCGGTGCGGTCGGTGGCCTGGGGCGAGGTCGTCGTCATCGCGGCTCACGATCGTCGTGCGGTGAGGGAGGCTCAGGAGCAGCAGCGTACGCGGGCGCGGCTGGCCCGGGAACAGGCCCGGCGTCCCGGATTGCCACCCCCGGAGTCCTACCCTGGGGGACATGCACCACTGGCCCCTCACCCTCGACGACGTCCGCGGCGCCCAGAAGATGCTCGCCGGGATCGCCCGGGTGACCCCGATGGAGGGCAGTCGGCACCTCTCCGCGCTGATCGGCGCGCCGGTCCACCTGAAGTGCGAGAACCTGCAGCGCACCGGCTCGTTCAAACTGCGCGGGGCGTACGTGCGGATCGCGGGACTCTCGCCGGTGCAGCGGGCCGGCGGGGTGGTCGCCGCGAGCGCCGGGAACCACGCCCAGGGGGTGGCGCTGGCGGCCTCGCTGCTGGGGGTGCGCTCGACGGTGTTCATGCCGGTCGCGGCGCCGCTGCCGAAGGTCGCGGCCACCCGCGAGTACGGCGCCGACGTGCGGTTGCACGGCGCTTCCGTGGACGAGGCGCTGCAGGCCGCGCAGCGGTTCTCGGAGGCGAGCGGCGCGGTGTTCATCCACCCCTTCGACCACTGGGACGTGGTCACCGGCCAGGCGACGGTCGGGCTGGAGATCCTGGAGCAGTGCCCCGAGGTGCGCACCATCCTGGTCGGGGTGGGCGGCGGCGGGCTGCTGGCCGGGATCGCGGCGGCGGTCAAGCCGCTGCGGCCGGACGTCCGGGTGATCGGGGTGCAGGCGGCGGGCGCGGCCGCGTACCCGCCCTCGCTGACGGCCGGGCGGCCGGTGTCGCTGGAGCACTTCGCCACCATGGCCGACGGGATCATGGTCGGGCGCCCCGGGGACATCCCCTTCGAGGTGGTCAACACGCTGGCGGACGGCATCCGCACGGTCTCCGAGGACGCGCTGTCCCGGGCGCTGCTGCTCGGCCTGGAGCGCCTCAAGCTGGTGGTCGAGCCCGCCGGGGCGGCGCCGATCGCGGCGCTGCTGGAGCGGCCGGACTCCTTCGAGGGCCCGGTGGTGGCGGTGCTGTCCGGCGGCAACATCGATCCGCAGCTGATGCAGCGGGTGCTGCGGCACGGGCTGGCGGCGGCCGGCCGCTACCTGTCGCTGCGGGTGCGGCTGGCGGACAAGCCGGGCTCGCTGGCGGACCTGCTGGGCGTGCTGACCAGGCTGGACGCCAACGTGCTGGACGTGGCGCACGTCCGGACCGATCCGAAGCTGGGGCTGACCGAGGTCGAGGTGGACCTGCACCTGGAGACCAAGGGGCCGGAGCACTGCGCGGCGGTGGTCGGCGAGCTGCGGGACTCGGGGTACGTCGTCGCCGGCTAGGACCTGGCCGGCGGCGGACGGCCCTCGGCCCTCGGCGCGCGGCTCCCGCGGCGCGGGCGGCGGGTTTCCGGGTGTCGGTGCTGGGGGCCTGTCGTGGCCGCGGTGCGATGTCAGTCCTCCCTGGAACGATGGCGGAGCCGCATCCCTTGACGCGATATATCGCGTACTGGGAGACTCGCGATACATCGCGTTCGAGTCCCGCGGGTCGAGAATCGAGTCGCCCGCGCGCCCGAAAGCGGGGCAGAGTGGGACAGATCGCTCCATACGTCCGAGGAGATGAGGCAGGCCATGGCGCCAGCCATCCAAGCCGAGAACCTGGTGAAGACCTTCGGCGACGTACGAGCCCTGGACGGCGTCAGCCTCGACGTCCCCGAGGGCACGGTGCTCGGGCTGCTCGGCCCGAACGGCGCCGGGAAGACCACCACCGTACGGGTCCTCACCACCCTGCTGCGCCCCGACTCCGGCCACGCGGTGGTCGCCGGCGTCGACGTGCTCAAGCACCCCCACCGGGTCCGCAGCCTGATCGGCCTGTCCGGTCAGTACGCGGCGGTCGACGAGTACCTGACCGGCTTCGAGAACCTCACCATGGTCGGCGAGCTGTACCAGATGAGCACCCGCGACGCGAAGGCCCGCGCGCTGGAGCTGCTGGAGTGGTTCAACCTCACCGAGGCCAAGGACCGCACCGCCAAGACCTACTCCGGCGGCATGCGCCGCCGCCTGGACCTCGCCGCCGCGCTGGTCGTCCGTCCGCCGGTGATGTTCCTGGACGAGCCGACCACCGGCCTCGACCCGCGCAACCGGCTCGCGCTCTGGGAGGTCATCGAGACCCTGGTCGAGCAGGGCACCACGCTGCTGCTCACCACCCAGTACCTGGAGGAGGCCGACCGGCTCGCGCACGACATCGCGGTCGTCGACCAGGGCCGGGTGATCGCCCGCGGCACCGCCGACCGGCTCAAGGCGCAGATCGGCGGCGAGCGGATCGAGGTCGTGGTGCACGAGCCCGGCCTGGTCGCGGACGCGGTCGGGGCGCTGTCCGGCTACGCGCTGAGCGAGCCGACGGTGGAGCGGAACACCCGGCGGATCACCCTGCCGATCAGCGGCGGCGCCCGGGTGCTCGCCGACGCCATCCGCGAGCTGGACGCCCGCGGGATCGAGATCGACGACATCGGCCTGCGCCGCCCGACCCTGGACGACGTCTTCCTCACGCTGACCGGCCACGTCGCCGAGCAGCAGGACGAGGAGGGCGGCTCCGGCCCCGAGGCGCGCGGCCGGGGCAGGGGCAAGGGCAGGTCCGGCGCGGACGACGCCGACGGCCGGGACGCGCAGGCCGTCGCGGCCGGGAAGGAGCGCTGAGATGAGCACCGCCACCGAGCACGCCATCGGAGCGGCGATCCCCCCGCAGCGCCGCGGGCCGGCCGCCATGCTCCACGACTCCTGGGTCGTCGCCAAGCGCAACCTGCGCCGGATGACCCGCATCCCGGAGATCGTCGTCTTCGGCCTGATGCAGCCGGTCATGTTCGTGCTGCTGTTCTCGTACGTCATGGGCGGGGCGATCAAGATCCCCGGGGCGGACTCCAGCTCCCACACGTACATCCAGTTCCTGATGGCCGGCATCTTCGCCCAGACCGTCACCTTCGCCACCGCCGGGGCCTCGGCGGGCATCGCGGAGGACATGACCAAGGGCCTGGTGGACCGCTTCCGCTCGCTGCCGATGGCCCGCTCGGCGGTGCTGGTCGGCCGCACGCTGGCGGACCTCGTGCAGACCGGCATCACCCTGGTCGTGCTGGCCCTGGTCGCACTGCTGGTCGGCTGGCGGATCCACGACGGGCTGCTCAACGCGCTCGCCGCCTTCGGCCTGCTCCTGCTGCTCGGCTACGCCTTCTCCTGGATCGGCGCGCTGATCGGCCTGTCGGTGCGCAGCCCCGAGGCGGCCACGTCGGCCGGGCTGATCTGGCTGTTCCCGCTGACCTTCGTGTCCAACGCCTTCGTGCCGGTCAGCTCGATGCCGGACTGGCTGCAGCAGGTCGCGTACTGGAACCCGTTCAGCGCCACCGTGCAGGCCTGCCGGGTGCTGTTCGGCAACCAGGTGGGGCCGGTGGACGACGTCTGGCCGATGCAGCACGCGGCGCTGGTGTCGGTGATGTGGTCGATCGTCATCACGGCGGTGTTCTCCTGGCTCGCGGTGCGCAAGTACCGTTCGTCCACCGCCTGAGCCGCTCCGTCCGAGCGGGCGGTTCCCGGCACGGAAAGGGCGGCCGCGGAGTCCAGGACTCCGCGGCCGCCCTCGCCGGCGTTTCGGGGGCCGGGCGCCGGATCAGCCGGCGTACGGCACGACCTTGACGATCTTCACCATGGCCGGCTTGCCGTTCGGCAGGTCGTAGGTGGCCTCGTCGCCGATCTTCTTGCCGTCGATCGCGCGGCCCAGCGGCGACTGCGGGGAGTAGACGTCCAGGTCGTCGGAGCCGGCCACCTCGCGGGAGGCGAGCAGGAACTCCATGAGGTCGTCCTCGTCGCCGTCGAAGGCGACCGTGACGACCATGCCCGGAGCCACCACGCCCGAGTCGGCCGGGGCCTCGCCGACCTTGGCCCGCTCCAGCAGCTGGGTGAGCTGGCGGATCCGCAGCTCGTACTTGCCCTGCTCCTCCTTCGCCGCGTGGTAGCCGGCGTTCTCCTTGAGGTCGCCCTCCTCGCGCGCCGCCTCGATCTTCTGGGCGATCTCGATGCGCCAGGGCCCGGTCAGGTGGTCCAGCTCGGCCTTCAGCTGGTCGTAACCGGCCTGAGTGAGCCAGGTCACGTTCTCGCTGGTCTGGGTCACGGGTGCTCCTCGTAGGTGCTGGGGCTGTGCTGAGGGTGTGAGTCGTCAGCAGGGTTGGTGGTATATCGGTCTCAACTACAAAGCAACGCCCGCTCCCGTACCATCCGGTGCGGAAGGGGCGAAACCACGAGCCTAACAAGTCCTGCCGACAAGCGGGAGAGCCGTTGGCGTGCCATTGACGGTGGCGTTACGCCGCGATGTACAGGACGGGGTGCGACCCCCTACGGATGCCCGTTCCCCCGGCCGACTATGCGCGCTACCGGGCGGGCGTGCAGCCCAGCAGCTCCGCGGTGGTGCCGCGGGCCGTGGTGCGCAGGATGACCGTCGCCTCGTAGCTGGAACCGGCCGCCGGCACGGGGAAGTCGGCCACCCCGACCACCGCGTGGTCGTCGCCCTGCGAGCGGACCGTACAGGTCCCGGCCTGGCCGTCGCCCTTGCGGACGGTGAGGTGCAGCTGCACCTCGGAGTCGGACAGCACCTGGAAGGTCGGCACCGAACCGTTGATCTTGGTCTCGCGCAGCAGGTAGGAACCGCCCAGCCAGGCGATCAGGCCCAGGCCCAGCACGCCGCAGACCGCGCCGACCACCTTGAGGCGGCGGTCCGAGTCGCGGTCGCCGCTCCGGCCGTAGCGCCCCTCGGGCAGCGTGCTGGCGGTGGTCTCTGCGGTCATCGGACTCGGTCCTCTCCTGGGGGAGGGGGCGCACGGGGGTGCGCGGGCGGTGCGGGGCGGTGCAGTACGGGTGGGACGGGGCGGTGCAGTACGGGCGGTGCCGTAAGGGCGGTGCGGTGCGGGGAATGCGACGCTCCTCCAGTCCGTCACTATAGGAGGGGCACGCCCGCGGCCGGTCCGGCGGGGGCAGGGCTCGGCCGGCGCGGCGACTCCCGCGGGCCGACCCCGCGGCGACGCGGTCCCGCAGTGAGCGGTTCGTACGGTGGGCAGACCCGGACTTCGCGGAACGCCCGACGATGTGGAAGGAACGCAAGGCGTTGACTGAGCAGTTGCGACTGATGGCGGTGCACGCCCACCCGGACGACGAGTCCAGCAAGGGCGCGGCCACCATGGCCATGTACGTCGAGCAGGGTGTGGACGTGCTCGTGGCCACCTGCACGGGGGGCGAGCGCGGGTCGGTCCTCAACCCCAAGCTCCAGGGGGACCCGTACGTCGAGGAGAACATCCACGAGGTCCGCCGCAAGGAGATGGACGAAGCGCGGGCGATCCTCGGCGTCAAGCAGGCCTGGCTGGGCTTCGTGGACTCCGGCCTGCCCGAGGGGGACCCGCTGCCCCCGCTGCCGGAGGGCTGCTTCGCCCTGCAGGACGTCAAGGAGGCGGCCGAGCCGCTGGTCCGGCTGATCCGCGAGTTCAAGCCGCAGGTCATCACGACCTACGACGAGAACGGCGGCTACCCGCACCCGGACCACATCATGACCCACAAGATCACGATGCTGGCCTTCGACGCCGCGGGCGACCCGGACGCCTACCCGGAGGCCGGCGAGCCCTGGCAGCCGCTGAAGCTCTACTACAACCACGGCTTCCCGATGGGCCGCATCCGCGCCCTGCACGAGTACCTCACCGAGCACGGCCACGAGTCGCCCTACGGCGAGTGGATCGCGGGCTGGGAGAAGAGCGGCCGCAAGGAGCGCGAGATCACCACCCGGGTCCGCTGCGCCGACTGGTTCGAGACCCGTGACCGCGCGCTGATCGCCCACGCCACCCAGATCGACCCGGACGGCCCGTGGTTCCGGGTGCCGCTGGAGGTCCAGCGCGAGGTCTGGCCCACCGAGGACTACGAGCTCGCCCGTACCCTGGTGGACGTGGACCTGCCCGAGGACGACCTGTTCGCCGGGCTGCGCACCCCCACCCTGGCCGTCGAGGCCGCCGACACGCGCGACTGAACCACCCCCCGATGGCCCGGCTCCCCGTGAGCCGGGCCACCATAGAGATATGAGCGCCCCCGTGAACGTCCTCCACCTCGCCGCCGACCTCGCCGTCGACGACGCCAAGGTCACCCCCGGCCTGCTCGGCTTCCTCGTCTTCGCCGCCCTCGGCGTGGCGACCTGGTTCCTGGCCAAGTCGATGAACCGGCAGTTCAAGAAGGTCGACTTCGTGGAGGAGCCGGAGGCCCCGAAGGAGTGAGTCCGGCGGCGTGGGGCAGGTCCTACGCCGACAGGGAGTCGGGGAGTGGTGCCCGCCGGTCCCGCCGCGGGAGTGCGTCGTCGGGGTGCCCCAGACCGAGGCGGTAGGCGAGCACGGCGGTACAGACCCGGTTGCCGGTCCCGAGTTTCGAGTAGATGGCGCTCAGGTGGTCCTTCACCGTGGCCGGGCTGAGCAGCAGCGACCGCCCGATCTCGACGTTGGAGAGGCCGGAGGCGAGCATGGTGCAGACGGCCTGCTCGCGCCGGGTGAGGGCGCGGGCCCGCTCCCGGATCTCGCGCGGTACGGCCTCTCGTCCCAGCGCGTCGAAGAGCGACCGGGTGGCGGCCGAGGTGAGCACGCGGTTGCCGGCGGCGACGATGCGGATCGTGTCCTGGATCGTCGCCGGCTCGGTGTCCGGGCTCAGCACGCCCGCCACGCCGTTGAGCAGGGCCTCCGAGACGAGCGTGTCCTCGCCGTCGTGGGCCAGCAGAACGACCTTCGGACGGTTTTCCGAACGCTGGAGCGAGGCGAGGTCGGCCAGCGGGGCCGACAGTCCCGGCCGGCCTCCGATCACCACCACGTCGGGGCTCCGCCGGACCGCGGTGGCGACGACCTCAGCCAGCCCGCACCGTCCGACGACCTCGATGTCCGAGGCCTCCCCGAGAAGGGCGCTCAGCCCCGCTCTGATGATTGCGTCCTCGTGAACGATAAGAACACGGATCATCTCTGTGTACTCCCCCCAAGAGTCCAAGACAGAGTGGAATGTTCGTCACTGATTCTGTGACCGGTTGCCCCGGAGGCGCTCATTCCATGGCAAAGATTGAGGATTATTTGAGTTAAGTGTAGGTCATGCCCACCGCCCTCAATGCCCAAAACGGTCATTCGTGATATCTGATTCCAAGTCAGGCTACCAGGGGGTGGCGACGGGCGGCCGGGGCGGGCCGGTGACGGACCGGTGAGGGTTCGGTGACGGGCGCGCGCGGGTCTTCGCGCTCGTGGGAGCGGGTGACCGGTGAGTAGCCGACGACTCCGGGGGACGCGCCGACCGGTGGGCCCGGCACCGCTGTTCGGCGGGGGTGGGAACCGCTGTTCGGCCGATGTGCGACGCGGCGGGGGCGGGCATGATCATGCCGTCGGCTTGTTCCGGCACACCACCACGCGACAGGGGGAAGCGTGCTTCCGCGGCGCAACACATTCGCACCCGTCGACCTCGCCACGGCACCCGAGGTCAACAGTGTGCTCGACGAACTCGGCATCGGCCGTCTGGGCACGGACGACGTCGAATCGTTTTTCGGACGAAACGAGAACTGGGCCGGGACGACGGACGCCGGCGTCGGAGTCTTCGTCAAGAGGGTGTCGCTCGACGGAGGGCCCGAGGACGCCGAGCTCCGGATCGGCAGGTCGCGCACCTTCGCCTCGCTGATCGAGCGGAACGGCTCCCGGGATCTCGTGACGCCCCAACTCATCGGCTACGAGAACGAATCCAGGATGGTCGTGTTCCGGCTCCTGCCGGACACCCGGACCTTCGCCGAGCTGACCACGGACGGCGGGATCGACACCGACCTGGCCCACCGCGCGGGCCGGGCCACGGCCGCGCTCCACGAACTCGACGTCGAAGGGGCCGAGCCGGCGGTCGACCGCTCGCCGTTCCCCTTCCCGAGCCTCGGGCTCATGCACTCCCTGCCGCTCTCGGGCTTCATGGGACTCACCTTCGCCGAGACCACGCTCTGGCAGCTCCTGCACGGCGACCAGGTGCTCGCCGGGGCCGCGGCCCGACTGCGGTCGGTGGAGGCGCAGGCCCCGCTCGTACCGACCCACTGCGACCTCCGCTTCGACCAGTTCCTGCTCTCCGGGGACGAGCTGTACCTGACGGACGGCGAGGAGTTCCGGCTGGCCGACGGCGCGCGCGACGTCGGCGCGATGGCGGGCGAGTGGCTCTACCGGGCCGTCACCGGCCTGACCGGGCGCGACGAGGACGACCTGTCGCCCGCCGAGCCGACCCACGAGGAGATCGTGGCGCGGGGCTCCCGGGAACTGGACAAGGCCCGGCCGATGATCTCCGCCTTCTGGTCCGGCTACCGGTCCGTCCGCACCGGCGACGACCCCGGGTTCGCCGCCCGGGCCACCGCCTTCGCCGGCTGGCACATGATCGACCGCGCGATGGCGACGGCCGTCCGCAGCGCCACCCTCCCGGCCGTCGCACGGGCGGCGATGGGCGTCGGCCGCAACGCGCTGCTGGACCCGGAGCACTTCGTCTCCGCCCTTGGCATCGAGGAGAAGCGATGACCACCGCACTGGAGGACGTTCCCGCCGTGGTCGACGGACTCAACGGCCGGCTGGCCCGGGCCGTCGACTCCATCGAGGTGGCGCCCGACTGCCTGTCGGCCGCCGTCGAGGGCCGCGAGATCACCGCCGACACCACCGCCGGACTCCGCGACCGGCTGGCCGCCACGATCTACGAGGCCCTGCACGCCGGCCGCCCCGCGAGCGACGAGCCGATGCCCCGGAACCTGCGGGACCGGACCCTGGAGGCCCGCTTCCTCGAGGCGACCCCGCACACCACGACGCCCTACCGCGCCCGGCTGCACGGCCTGTACGAGGGCCTCGCCGTGGTGGAGCTGGACGGCGTGCGGGTCCGGGTCCCGGCCGCCGGGCCGGGGCCCGCGGACCCGGCCGAGGAGGCCGCCAGGGCCGCCCTGCGCGAGGCCGCGGAGCGCTCGGCGACGAGCACCGAACCCGTCTACGCCGACGTGCGCATCGCGGCGGCGCGACCGGCCCTGTCCCCGGGCTTCTTCCTGGTGGACGGTTCGCACGGCCGGCCGTCCCGGGGCTCGCTGCTCCGGCTCTACACCCACGTCTCGGAGGCGTCGTACGCCCCGGACGTCTGGCACTCGGTCCTCACCGCCCTGGAGGCGGCCGTGGTCCCGTACCGGGCCAAGATCAGCTCCTCCCCGCTGCTCTACCCCCGGCGTGACGCGCTCGTCGTCTACCTGGGCGAGGACGCGCTGCACGCTGTGAACACCGTCGGTGAGGCGGTGCGCGGCCTGCCCGGGATCGGTGCCGAGACCTCGCCGTTCGCCGACGAGATCACCCCCGGCTTCGCCGCCGCCTGGGAGCCCGAGGACGACCGGCCCGGCCACCGGAACATGAGCTTCGGCCAGCACCGCGCCGCCGCGGTCGCCGCGGGCCTCACCGCGCACCGGGTCGACCCGCAGCACCCCTCACCGGCCGCGGCCGTGGCGGCCGCGCTGGTGGAAGCGGGAGTCGACCCCGCCCATCCGGCCCGGAGCCTGGGCCGACCGCACGCCGATCCCCGAAAGGAGGGCTGAGGGTTGCCGCGTCCGCCGGCCCTTCCGTCCGAACAGAAGACGCGCCTCGTCCTCGCGGTGCTGTCCAAGGAACGCTCGGTGTCCGAGGCCGCCCGCATGGCGCAGGTCTCCGAGCAGTCGATCGCCAACTGGCGCCGTCAGTTCGTCGAGGGCGGCAGCCTGGCACTGGCCGGCAAGGCGCCGGCCAGCCCCGCCGACCTGCGCGAGGCCGCGCTGATGAAGGAGGTCGACCGGCTCAAGCAGGCGCTGGGCGAGGCCTACGTCGAGCTGATGGCCTGTCGGCGGACCGGGGTGTCGCGGCATGTCCCTTCCGCGACCTCGAAACAGTTCGCACGGAACTAGGAATCAGTGTTTCGAGGTTCTGCGTGATTCTGGGGATTCCGCGCCGGACCTACACCCGCAGGTTGAAGCAGTACAGGGAACAGCAGCACGGAGAACGGGAAGAGCATGGCGAAGCGCGGTCCGAGGGAACCGGATCTGCCGGCGATTGAAGTGCGGGGCCTCACCATGCGCTACGGGGACAGAACCGTGCTGCGCGGGGTGGACCTCCACGTCCGGCACGGCGAGGTGCTGGGGGTGCTCGGCCCCAACGGGGCGGGCAAGACCACCACCATCGAGATCCTGGAGGGCTTCCGGGCCCGCACCGACGGCGAGGTCCGGGTGCTGGGGGAGGACCCCCAGCGGGCCGGTCAGGACTGGCGGGCCCGGGTGGGCGTCGTGCTGCAGGACTGGCGCGACCACGCCCGCTGGCGGGTCGCGGAACTGCTGGAGCACGTGGCCTCCTGCTACCCGGCGCCGCGGTCGGTGGCCGAGACCCTCGACACCCTGGGCCTGACCGCACAGGCCGGACAGGTCTGCCGGCGGCTCTCCGGCGGGCAGCGCCGGCGCCTCGACGTGGCCCTCGGCATCATCGGGGACCCGGAGCTGCTCTTCCTCGACGAGCCGACCGCCGGGTTCGACCCCGTCGCCAGGCGCGAGTTCCACGAACTCATCGAACGACTCAAGGACGACGGCATGACGCTGGTGCTCACCACCCACGACCTGCACGAGGCCGAACGCCTCGCGCACCGCACCGCGATCCTCGTCGACGGGGCCATCACCGCCGTCGGCACCCAGGTCGAACTGGCGGCCGTCGCGCACGCGCAGGCGAAGGTGCTGTGGACCGAGGACGGCGAGCCGCACGAGGAACGGACCCCGGACCCGTCCCGGTTCGTCTGGGAACTCCACCAGAGGTTCGACGGCCCCGTGCCCGGACTGGTGGTGCAGCGGCCCACGCTGGAGGACGTCTACCTCCGCATGATCACGGAGACGGGCGAGTGACCGTGCGCGAACCCCTCACCGGCCGTTCCTCCTCCACCCGCCGCGTCCTCGCCGCCGGGGTCAGGCGCGGACTCCTCGAGCTCGCCCAGCAGTTGCGCAGTCCCCGGGAGGCCTTCGGACTGTTCAGCACCCCGCTGCTGTTCGTCCTGCTCGGCACCTTCCTGGACGGGGACATCCCCGGATCCACCGTTCCGATGGCCGAGCTGATGGTGGCCGGCGGCATGGCCACCATGGTGGCCCAGGCCGGCCTGCTCGGCCTCACCCAGACCCTCGCCGTGGAGCGCGAGGACGGGACCCTGGCCCGGATGCGGGCAGTCCCGCACGGGATCTCCGTCTACCTGGTGGCGAAGACCGTCGTGGTCGCGCTCACCGCGCTGGGCGGCAGCGTCCTGGTGCTGGCGGGCGGCGTGCTGTTCGTCGGGTCCTCGCTGCCCCGGGACGCCGGGCACTGGCTGGTCCTGGTGTCGGTCGTCTCGATCGGCCTGCTGGCGCTCGTCCCGTTCGGGGCCGTGCTCGGCGCGGTCCTGCCCAACGCGCGGGAGGCACTGGGCTTCCTGATGATCCCGCTGCTCGTGCTGATGGTCTTCTCCGGCCTCTACTTCCCGATCTCCGCGCTGCCGACCGCCGTTCAGGACATCGTCGGGGCCTTCCCGCTGAAGTGGACCGGACAGGGGATCCGGGCGGCACTGCTGCCCGACGCGGCGCTCGGCTCCGAGACGGCGGGCGCGTGGGAACTGTCCAAGGTCCACCTGATCAACGCCGCATGGGCGGTCGCGGGCTTCACGGTCGCCCCGCGCGTCCTGCAGCGCATGACCCGCCGTGCGACCGGCACTCGACCCAAGAGAGTTAAGGCATCGCAATGACAGGAACCCTGCGGCACATATCCGCGATCTTCCCGATCCAGCCGGACGCGCTGGACCCGATGGTGGAGTTCGGGACCTTCGCCCGCGACGCCGGGGTGCGCCGGCTCTGGCTCGGGCAGTCCCTGCGGGTGGAGACCCACCTGGCGCTCGCCGCCTTCGCGGCGCGGGTCCCCGGCGTCGCGCTCGGCACCAGCGTGGCCCTCTCCATCCTGCGCCACCCGTACCAGGCGGCCGTCGAGGCGCGCTCCATCAGCACGCTGTCCGGGGCCCCGTACGTCGCCGGGTTCGGCCCGGGGGCCGTCGGCTCCCAGAAGCAGTTCCTCGGTGCGCCCTACGAGAAGCCGCTGCAGGCGATGACCGAGTACGTCAGCGTGATCCGCCGGCTGCTGGACAGCGAGCACGTCGTCCACGACGGCGAGTACTTCAAGTCCAGCTGCCCGATGCTGCACGTGCCGTCCCCGCCGATCGAGGTGGGCCTCGGCGTGCTGCGCCCGGGCATGGCCAAGACCGTCGGCCGGATCGCGGACGTGGCCATCACCTGGCTCACCCCGCACCACTACATCAGCGAGCAGCTGATGCCCGCCATCGCGCGGGGCGCGGAGGAGGCCGAGCGGCCCCGGGTGCCGCGCGTGGTGAGCATCGTGCACGCCGCCCTGGACCGGCCCGGCCGCAACCTGCGCCGACTGGTCTTCACCGCCGCCGGCCCCCACCTCGGGTCGCCCCACTACACCGACATGCTGCGCCGCGCGGGGCTGCCGGTGGACCCCAGCGAGCCGGTCAGGGGCGCCGAGGCGCTGCTCGACGCGCAGGTCTTCGCCCACGGGACGGCCGAGGACATCGCCAAGGTCGTCCGTGCCCACCGGGAGGCCGGGGTGGACGAGGTCGTCATCAACGTCTGCGGGGTCTACCTCATCGAGGGGGCCCGGGCCGCGATGGACGACCTGCGCGAGATCCTGGAGGCGGTCCGGGCCGATGACTGACACGTCGTCCCCGGGCCCGGAGGACGTCCCCGCCTTCACGGGCCGCCGCCTGGTCTTCGCGGTCACCGGCGCGCTGACCGCGGCGCACACCCCCTTCTGGGTGAACTGGACACGGCTCTACTACCCCGACGTGGAGGTCCGGACGGTGGTGACCCGCTCCGCCGAGCGGTTCGTCACCCGGCAGGCGCTCGCCTCGCTGAGCGGCGCGGACGTCATGGTCGACGTCTGGCCGGACGCCCCCGCGGCGCAGGCCCCGCACGTCGAACTGGCCGAGTGGGCGGACACCGTCGTCGTGGCTCCCGCGACGCTGGGATTCTGCTCCCGGCTGGCGGCCGGGCTGGGGGACAGCCCGCTGCTGCTCGCCCTCCAGTGCACCCGGGCGCCGGTGGCGCTCGCGCCCTCCCTGCCGCCCGGCGGCGCGGAGTCCCCGGCCTACCGCCGGGCCACCGCCGCGCTGGCGGAGTTCCCGCACGTCACCGTGGTCCCGCCGGTCCCCGGGCTGAGCTCGTCCACGGGCCGCTGGGACGCGATGGTCAACGCGCCCATGCCCGCCGTCTTCGCGGCGGCGGAGGCCCTGCGCGGTGCGCTCGCGGCCGGTGCGCCGCGGGACGGGCACGGTGCCGGGGCGACCGGTGCGGCGGAGGACCGGTCGTGACCGCGGCACCCGCCCGCACGGCGGTCGCCGAGTTCGGCACGGGCTACCTGAGCACCCGCATCCTCTCGGACGGGGTCGGTCACCTCTGGGTCCGCTCGCCGGGCCCCGACCGTCCCGAGCCCTTCACCGCGGTCCCGGCGGGCCTGCGGAGCGCCCTGGGCGCTCACAGCGGGTCCACCGCCCCGGAAGCGGTCACCGGGGCGCGCATCGTGCTCGGTGCGGAGGGGCCCGGATCCGACGGGGGAGCCGGATCCGACGGCGGGTCCGGATCCGATGGCGGGTCCGGAGCCGAACGGTGGTACCGGGCCGACTGCGCCTACTCGCTGGGCCACGTCCTGGCCGGCCCGCAGACGGTGCCGCACCAGTGGGAGGCCCTGCCCGGACTGCTGCAGCACTGCGGCCGGGCGCTCCGGGAGCTGCACACCGCTGTTCCCGTCCCGGCCGGCCTCACGGCTCCCCGCGGCGCCGGCCGACTGGCCGGCTGGCTGGCCGGGCGCTCCGACCGGGGAGCCACCGCCCGGCTGCGGGACGAAGCGCGGGCCCGGCTCGGCGAGGCCCGGCTCAACCGGGCCGCGGAGTGGTGCTCGCTCCTGGTCGCCCCCGCCGACGAGGACGTCCTCCTGCTGGGCGGGCTGTCCCTCGGCGGGGTCGTGCCGACCCGCAGCGGAGCGGGGTGCCACGTCCTGGCGGGCGAGGAGCTCGCCCGCGGGCCGGCCGCCTACGACCTGGGCTGGGCGGTCGGTGAAATCGCCGAGTTCGCCCTGCTGCACTTCGCGGACGGCGGCCGGCGGTCCGCCGTCGCCGAGCGGTGCGCGGAGGCCGGGGCCGCCCTGCTGGGCGGGTACCGGGAGGCCGCGGGCGGGGAGCCCGCCGCCGTCGACCCGGACGCCGTGGCGCGGATCGCGGTGCTGCGGATCCTCACCCACGTCCACGACTTCTCCGCGTTCGTGCAGTGGATCGACCAGGTGACGCTCTACCTCGATCTGCTCGCCGACCTGATCGACGACCCCGCCGTGGCCCTCGAAGCCGCGTGCGGCAGCCAGACCTCACAACGCCCCACCGATGAACCGGAGGACCAGTGATCTCGCAGAACGCGCACTACGACGAGAAGATGGCCAGCGTCTACGAACAGATGTACCCCATCGGCGTCGACACCGATGCGGCCGTGAACTTCCTGTCCACGCTGGTCAAGCCCGACGCCAAGGTGCTCGAGCTGGGCATCGGCACCGGCCGCATCGCCGTCCCGCTGGCCCAGCAGGGCTTCCGGGTGCAGGGCATCGACGCCTCCGAGGCCATGCTGGCGAAGCTCGCCGAGCGGGACCCGGAGGGCTCGATCCCCGTCACCCTGGGCGACTTCACCGCGCCGGACCTCGACCTGGGCGGCGACTTCGACCTGGTCACGGTCGTCCTCAACACCTTCTTCGTGGCGGTCACCCGCGACGCCCAGCTGAACTGCCTGCGCAACGCGGCCTCCCAGCTCGCCGAGGACGGGAAGTTCGTCCTGGAAGCGTTTGACCCGGCTCCCTACCACTCGATGACCAAGCCGGAACTCTCCGTGCGCCACCTCAGCGAGAATTCGCTGATGTTCGACACGATGATGGTCGACCGTGCCCAGCAGCTGATGCTCGCCACCCACACGATCGTGGACGGCGGACCTCCGCAGACCACCCAGCACGTGATCCGGTACGCATTCCCGTTCGAGCTCGACGCCCTGGCCGAATTGGCCGGACTGAAGCTCACGGCGCGCTGGAGCGGTTGGCACCAGCAGCCGTACACTGCAATGAGCCCGCGGCATATTTCTGTCTATGAGCGGGTAAAGTGAGCAGTGTCCGGTCGATAAGGATGGCCGACTGAGGGAGGGTCATGATCGAGGGAATTGCAGGAGTAATCGCTCTTGGCGTCACGGGGGCGCTGGGAGCCGCTGCCGACCGCTCTTCGAGCAAGCGCAAGAAGGGCTTCCGGGAGCGTTACGGATCCTTCGAGGGGTTCCGGGCCCAGGTGGACAAGGAGAAGGTCCAGCAGGTCCGCAACGAGAAGGGCGACATCGCCGCGATCAAGGTGGTGCGCCAGAACTACCCCTACGTGTCGCTCGCTTTCGCGAAGCGCTACGTGGAGGAGCTCCCCGCCTAGTCGGAGGGGTTCTGCGGAGGGCGGGTGCGGGCCGGGTGCGGTCCGCGCCCGCTCCCGGCGCGGCCGAACCGGTTACCGGTTCGGCCGCGCCCCGTTGTGGGGCCGGCCTGCGCGGGTGCCTCCGGGGGGCCTGCGAGGGTGCCTCCGGGCGGTGTCCGGGCGGGTCTTTGGTGCGGGCCTTAACGGAATCGGGTATTCCGGTATGTGGGGTGGACGGACGACGGCCCCCGGGTCGGCCCAATGTTCCCAAGTAATTCCCCCGGCCGCCGGCGGCCCCGAATCGGGAAGAGCGGTGGCAGGGCCACCGGAAATGCGCCGGGCAAAGTTTCCCGAGCCGGGACCTGGGCCGCGTTATTTTTTTCCTGGATTCCTCCCGGACTTCGGGTGTAGAAATATCTCGAAGGCGGGAATTGCCGCCGGAATCGATCGTGAACAGGAGCCACCGTGAACACGTCCGACAACCTGATGGCCGGCTACGCGACCTACACCTCCGCCGACGAGATCGCCTCGACCCTCGGCGCAGGCGCCCCGGAGATCAGCCCGATCAGCCTCTCGATCGCCGTCTCGATCACCGAGTCCTCCTACGCGTGCGGCGCCGGCATCAGCCTGAGCGTCGGCTGGACCGTCGGCAAGGGCTGCTGACCCTTTCCGTCGCGCACGCTCCGTCCCGCCGGCTCGGCACCCTGGACCACAGGGCGCCGAGCCGGCGGGACGACCCGACGCCTCCCCCCCCGGAGCACGGAGAACACCGAGGAGAGAACCCGACCATGCGGCGGATCACGCTGGACAACGGCCTGCGGGTGGTGCTCGACGCCCGGGCCACCGCCCCCGTCGTCGGTGTCGCCGTGCATTACGGGGTCGGATTCCGCAGCGAGGCGGTCGGGCGCAGCGGATTCGCCCACCTCTTCGAGCACCTGATGTTCCAGGGCAGTGCCCATGTCGCGGCGGGCGAGCACTTCTCGCACGTCCAGGGGTCCGGCGGGGCGGCCGGCGGGTCGACGCACCAGGACTACACCGACTTCTACGAGATCGCCCCGGCCGCGGCCCTCGAACGGCTGCTGTACCTCGAGGCGGACCGGATGGCCGGGCTGCGCCTGACCCAGCACGCCCTGGACACCCAGCGCCGGGTGGTCGCCGAGGAGATCCTCGCGAACGTCTCCCACCGCCCCTACGGCGGGTTCCCCTGGACCCTCCTCCCCGGAGTGCTCTACTCCTCCTACGCCAACGGCCACAACGGCTACG
The DNA here is from genome assembly GCF_055585785.1 of Kitasatospora sp. NPDC053308. Classification (NCBI taxonomy): domain Bacteria; kingdom Bacillati; phylum Actinomycetota; class Actinomycetes; order Kitasatosporales; family Streptomycetaceae; genus Kitasatospora; species Kitasatospora sp. NPDC053308. The sequence goes on from NZ_JBVJJY010000005.1 coordinate 29,871, forward strand.
GCGACTCGCACGACCTCGAGCGGGCGACGCTCCAGGACTGCGCCGCCTTCCACCGGGACCACTACGCGCCGGGCAACGCCGTGCTGACCGTCTCCGGCGGCTTCGACGACACGCTGGCGGAGGGCCTCGTCGAGCGGTACTTCGGAGGGATCCCGGCCCGCGCCGCGGCACCCGTCGCCGACCTCGCCGAACCGCTGCCGCAGGCCGTGCTCCGCGGGACGTGCGAGGACGCCACCGCGCCGCTCCCCGCGCTCGCGCTCGGCCACCGCATGCCCGACCCGGTCACCGAACTGCCCTCGTACGTCGCGCACATGGTCCTCTCGACGCTCCTGACGGGCACCGACCGCTCCCCGCTGTCCCGACGGCTCGTGCAGCAGACCCGGCTCGCCACCGCCGTGCGCTCCGGCTGCGGCTTCTTCGGCCCGCTGCAGGCCCGCGACCCGGACACCTTCCAGTTCGTGATCACCCACCTCCCGGAGTCCGCCGTCGACGACGTGCTCCAGGAGACCGACGGGGTGCTGCGCGACATCGCCGAGCGGGGCGCCGGGCCGGCCGAGCCGGCCCGCTCGCTGGCCAGGCTGCAGGCCTCGACGGCCCGAGGCTACGACAGCCTGCTGACCCGGACCCGGCACGTCGGCGCGTTCGAGCTCCTCCACGGCCGGGCGGGCCTGGTCGACGACCTGCCCGCGGTCATCGCGGGGGTGGACGCCGAAGCCGTGTCCGCGGCCGCGGCCGCCCTGCTCGCGCACCCCCGTGCGGTCCTGCGGCTGCGCACCCGTCAGGAGGCCCTGGTATGAACCCCGTCACCGCCACCGCTCACGGCCCCGCCGCCGCGGCCCTCCCCGCGCTCGCGAACGGGATCCCGCCGCTCGGGCCGCGGACGCCGTTCCCGCTCCCGCCGCACCTGGACGACCGGCTGCCCAACGGCCTGCGGGTCGTCGCCGTGCACTCCGCCACGACGCACCTGGCGGAGGTGCGGCTGCTGCTCCCACTGCCCGCGCACAGCACCGACGCGGCCACGGCCGCCGTGCTCGCGGCCCTGATCACGGTCCGTACCGCCGTCCGGTCGGCCACCGAGATCGAGGAGGCGCTAGCCGACGACGGCTCCGTCCTCGCCGCGGCCCGGGCGGGGAACCACCTCCTGGTCAGCGCCTCCCTGCCGGCCGCCCGCCTGCGCGCGGTGCTCGACCTGCTCGCCGAGTTCCTCGGGCAGCCGCACCACACGGCCGAGGCCTGTACGGCCGTCGCGCACCGGCTGGCCGAACGGGCGGGCCGGGTGCGCGCCGTGCCCGTCGACGCGGAGCTGCGCACGCACTGCTTCCCCGGCTCCCCGCACGCCCCGCAGCCCTCTCCCGGGGAGCTGGCCGCCGTCACGGCGGACCGGGTCGCGGAGCTCCACGCGGCCACGGCCCGCCCGTCCGGCTCCGTCCTGGTGGTCGTCGGGCCCGTCGAGCCGTCCCGGGCACTCGCGGAGAGCGCCGCGGCCCTGGGCTGCTGGCGGGACGGCGGTCCGGCCCCGGAGCAGCGCCCCCCGGTCTGGTCGGGGCGGGGCGTCCGGGTCGTCGCACGGCCGGACGCGGTGCAGGCCCAAATCGCGCTGGCCGCTCCCGCGCTTCTCCGGACGGACCCCGGATTCGCCGCCCTGAGCATCACGAACTGCCTCTTCGGCGGATACTTCTCCGCGCGTCTGATGCGGCGATTGCGCGAGGAGGCCGGACTCGTCTACCAGGTGGAGTCAACCATCGACGAAATTTTGTCGAACCCGGCCGTCCTGATCACCTGCGCGACGGCTCCGGAGAATGCCGAGAAGACCCTCGCCGAGCTGCGCGACCAAATCGGGGAACTCCACCGGAAACCGCCGACCGGGCAGGAGGTCGCGGCGGCCCGCGACTACATGACCGGGGTCACCTACATCGGCCAGACCTCGCAAGCGGGCCTCGCGTCCACCCTGGCCGGGGTGCTCGCCAGCGGGCTGGAACCGGACTGGCTGCGTGAATTCCCGGAACGGCTCGGCGAAGTGACCCCAGCTCAGGTGCGTGACACCGTCGAGCGCCACTACGCCGTCGACGCGTTCTCCGGGGTCGTCCTGACCGCACCGGGCGCGGGGGCCCGTCCGGCGGGGCCCTAGGGGCCGTCCTGCGGCAAAATGCCGTCCGCCGGTCGGTCCGCCGATCCGCGAAAACCGATGACGCCACTTTTCCCGGGTGGCATCATCGGTTTTTCCGTGTTCCCCCGCGCCCATTGTCGGACGTCCTCCGGGAGTGCGGCTCCCAAGCATCGGCGGCGCCAGGGTGAGCCAGTAAAGAATATTCCCCCCGTGTCGCTCCAGTTGGGGCCGCGGCTCCCGCCAACAAACGGGGTGGTCCTTCGGCGGTGCGGCGTGAGAGAAATTCCTCAGCCGATTTTGGCTTTCCATCACGGAGGAATCATGAACACCACCGACCAGCTCATCGCCGGCTACACCGCCTACACCGACTCGGCCGAGATCGCCGCCGACGCCTCCGCCGAGGCTCCCGCGATCACTCCGACCACCACGATCACCATCGTCTCGGTCGAGAGCGCCGTCTTCTCCATCGGTGCCGGGGCCAGCTTCAGCGCCGGCTTCACCATCTCCAGCGGCTGCTGATCCCCTCCCGGCCGCGGCCCTGAGCGTCAGCGCCAGGGCCCGGCCGGGGCTCGACCCCCTCTCGGACTCCTTGGAAGGGATATGCCATGCGGATCAGCCCCACCTCCGCGAGCGGTCCGCAGCGTCCGAACATCCTCGGCGCCCTGCTGCGGGACAAGCTCGCCCCGATCCTCTTCGCCCTCCTGCTGAGCCTGGCCGCGGCGGCGTCCACCCTGGCGATCCCGCTGCTGGTCCGCGACCTGATCGAGGCCCTGTCGACGCACGGGAGCATGTGGGACATCCTGCTGTGGATGGTGCCGCTGGCACTCAGCGGTGCGCTGGCCTCTGCCCTCTCCGGTTACCTGCTGGCGCGCGCCGGTGAGCAGTTCATCCTCCAGCTGCGGGCCCGGGTGATGGAGCACACCCTCCGGATGCCCCTCCAGGTGGTCCGCGCGGCCGGCGCGGGCAACCTCGTCGCCCGCATCACCTCCGACGCGATGCTGCTGCGATCCGTCGTGGACGCGGGCGCCGTGCAGATCCCGGTGGCCGTCCTCACCGGGCTCGCGACCATCGTGCTGATGGCCGTCATCGACTGGATGCTCGTCCTGATCACCTTCACCGCCTTCGCGCTGGCGGGCTGTGCCATCTGGTACGTCCTGCGCCGGGTGCGCAAGGGGTACGAGGCCATCCAGGTCGCCACCGGCGGTCTCGCCCAGCGGTTCACCACCGCGCTCACCTCGCTGCTGACGGTCAAGGCGTACCGGGCCGAGCGGCGCACCGCGGAGTCGCTGACGGCGGACGCGTCCGAGATCACCAAGACGATGCTGCACGCCTCCCGGCTGCAGTCGGTGGTCCTCCCCATCATGTCGCTGGGTCAGGAGGTCGCGCTGGCCAGCATCGTGATCGTGGGCAGCGCCCGGATCGCCGACGGCGCCATCGCCCTGCCGGACTTCGTCGCCTTCCTGCTCTACCTGCTCCAGCTGGTCAGCCCGCTGACCGTGATGGTGATGGGCTTCGGCAAGCTCCAGACCGGGCTGGCCGCCAAGGGCCGCTTCGAGGAGCTGCTGGCCGTCCCCGTCGAGCCGACCGGGGCGCCCGGCCACGACCCGGCCGCCGCCGGGACCGCCGTCACCGCCTATCCCGCCGTCACCGAGTCGCAGGACGCCGTCCGGTTCGACCGGGTCTCCTTCGCCTACGACGGCGTGCCGGTCCTGAAGGACGTGAGCTTCCGCGCCCCCCGGCACGGTCTGACCGCCATCGTGGGCCACTCCGGGGCCGGCAAGTCCACGGTGCTGGGGCTCATCGAGGGCTTCATGGGGAGCACCGGCGGCACGCTGAGCGTGCTGGGCCGGGACATCTCCCAGTGGCCCCTTCCGCTGCTGCGCGACCGCCTCGGTTACGTCGACCAGGCGTTCACCCTGCTGGAGGGGACGATCCGGGAGAACCTCCTGCTGGGTATCGAGATCGACGACGACCAGAGCACCGTCGGCAACGACAAGTGGCTGATGGACGCCCTCGAGTCGGTGGGCCTCGCCGAGACCGTGCGCGCCCTGCCCGACGGCCTGGACACCGTCCTCGGCCGCGACACCGACCTGTCCGGCGGCCAGCGCCAGCGCATCGCCCTCGCCCGGGCACTGCTCAGCCCGGCCGACATCATCCTGCTGGACGAGCCGACCTCCCAGCTGGACGCCCTGAACGAACTGCGGCTGCGGGACGTCATCGACACCCTCGCCCGCGACCGGGCGGTCCTGGTGGTGGCGCACCGGATGTCGACGGTGATGCACGCCGACCACGTGGTGGTCCTGAAGGAGGGCACCGTGGCCGCGACCGGCACGCACGCCGACCTCATCAGGACCGACGACCACTACCGGGACCTGGTGGAGAGCCAGCAGTGGGCGGCGCTCGAGGAGTCCGAGGAACCCGCCCCGCTCCCGGCCTGACCCCGGCCCCGCCGGACGGACCCCCACCGACGAACCCCCGCCGCAGGCCCCCCGCCCACGGCGGGGGTTCCGGCGTTCCCGCCCCCGGCCCGCGGATCGTGCGACGATGCCGTCATGAACCGGTTGGCTGGTGTGACCTCGCCCTATCTGCTGCAGCACGCTGACAATCCAGTCGACTGGTGGGAGTGGTCCCCCGAGGCGTTCGATGAGGCCCGGCGGCGCGGGGTGCCGGTGCTGCTGAGCGTGGGCTACGCGGCGTGCCACTGGTGCTAGATGCCCGCGTCGAGGAAGCTAGAAGTTACTTCCCTGAAATTCTGCGCCTGCGTAAGCGGCGGCCCGGAACGCGGGTGACGGTCGCACGTGGGGACCGTCGGGCTCCTTCGTGCTTTGGTTGGCCAGCTCGGTGCAGCGCCCCTCAGATCCCTTGAAATGATCACGTGCGAACTATCTGGCTAATCTGTTCCGCCTGTATGCGGCTGCTTGGATCGGCTGTGCGGGGCGTAGGAAGAGGGCTGCGTGCGGGGCCACTTCGGTAGGGGTCGTTTCCAGCCGGTAGTGCTGGACGAGGGTGGCGAGGATCAGGGTGGCTTCGACCTGGGCGAAGTGGAATCCCAGGCAGCCGCGGGGGCCGCTGCCGAAGGGGAACCAGGCGCGGGCGGGAACGGGGTGCGGGGTGTCGGCGTCCCAGCGTTGGGGGCGGAAGGCGCCGGGGTCGGGGAACCAGCGCGGGTCGCGGTGGGTGACCCACTGGCTGCACCACACGACGGTCCCAGCCGCGACGGGGCTGCCGGCGAGCATTGCCCCTTCCTGAGCGGCGGCGGCGCTGAGCCACACCGGCGGGTACAGGCGTAGGGCCTCTTTGACGATCTGGCGGGTCCAGACGAGCCGGTCGTAGTCCTCGATGGCGGGTGGGCGGCCGTTCAGGACGTGGTCGAGTTCGGCTTCCAGGCGGGCGCGGGCCGCGGGTGCGTGGGTCAGGAGGTGGAAGGTCCAGGTGAGGGCGGTGGAGGTGGTTTCGTGGCCGGCGGCCCACAGGCCCACCGCCTCGTCGCGGATCTCGTTTGCGGGCAGGGGGTGGCCGTGTTCGTCGCGGGCCGCCAGCAGCCGTCCGAGGAGGTCGTCGCGGGTCTGGGCGTCTGGGTCCTGTCGGCGTTCTCGGATCAGCCGGTTCATCTCGGTGTCGACGGTCTTCACGGCGGCGAGCAGGCGTCTACGGCGGGGTGTGTGCACCCAGCCGGGCAGGAAGAGGCTGGTGCTGCGCAGCTCATGTCCGACGGTGGTCACGGCTGTGTCTACCGCGTCGGCGAGGGCGTGGGCCTGGTCGCCGACGTCGTTGCCGAAGAGGGTGCGTACGACGATGCGCTGGGTGATGCCGGCCATTTCGGCGGCCAGGTCGAGGTGCTGTCCGTCGTGCCAGCTGTCGGCCGCCGAGCGGGCGCAGTCCACCATGGTCTCCGCCTGTGCGCGTACCTGCCGGGGGCGGACGGCGGGTTGCAGGAGGGCGCGCTTGCGCCGCCACTGGGCGCCGGTGCTGCGGACCAGGCTCTGGCCGGTGATCTGGCGGAACGCCCAGCCGAGGTCGGCGAGGTCGAAGGTGGTGGTGCGCTTCGCGAAGAGTTCGGCGATGTGTTCGGGGTGGGAGAGGAAGAGGTTGCGGACGGGGCCGAGCGTCCAGGTGACGGAGTCCCCGTAGTCCTCGCGCAACCGGGTCAGAAAGCGGAGCGGGTCCTTTCCGAACGCCACCAGATTTCCCAGGCCCGGCAGTCCTCGGGGCCCGGGGGCAGGGTTCAGTGGGGGTGGAGCTGCGGGGTCTGCTTTTGCGGTGTCGCCGGAAGGCGGGGGAGGCGCGGTCATCGCGCGACGGTAGGTGCGGGCGGGGTCCAGCGGCTGGTGGGCGGCACGGTGTTGCCGAGTCCGTAGTCCTTCTTGAGGTGTTCGGGGATGGCGTAGTGCATGACGCGGCCGCGGGTGAGGGAGGAGAGCTCGAAGATGGTGGTGAGGTGGCCGAGGTGGTCCAGGGCCCAGGCGCCGAGCGGTGAGTGGTCCTCGATGGTCTCCAGGACCCCCAGAAGACTGGGAACGGCTTTGACGAGGGTGTCCCAGGTGGTGCGGGGCACGCGCAGCCAGTCGGCGCAGGTGTCGCCGACGAGGTAGCGGATGAGGGCGGAGACGATGGGGTCGAAGAAGGTGCCGGGGACGACTTCTTCGTAGAGGTCGATCAGCTGGCGGGTCAGGTGGGTGCCCTCGTCGGAGGGTCCCATGTGGCGCAGCATGTACAGGTCGAGGAACTGCCGGGCCTCATCGAGAGTGGTCGGCACGGCGGCTTGGTCGACGCCGAGCATGGCGCCCACCACACGCCAGGCGTAGTAGTAGGACTCCGCGCCTTCGGTGGACATGTGGATGCCGAGCCGGTGGAGGCTGTCCAGGACGAGCAGGGAGAAGAACATCTGCCCGCCGATCATGTCCTCCTGGCAGATCGGCGTGCCCAGAGCCCGGCTGTCCCAGCGGTCCTCGCGCGTGAGGTGGTGGCGGATGGAGGCGTGCAGGAGGCGGACCTTCTGGGCTGCGGGGATGAAGCGGCTGCCGGCCTCGAAGGCGTCGGGCTGCATCAGGTAGGTGGTGAACTGGCCGGTCTCCGCCATCCGCTTGGAGGGGTAGTTCAGCCCGTGGGTGGCGGACAGCAGCCGGGCCACGTGCGGGACCAGGTAGCAGGCGGGCATGGAGGCGAAGGACAGTGCGGTGTTGATGTGGACGTTGTTGTCGATGAAGAACAGCCGCGCCTTCTCCATCTCGTTCCAGTCGATCCAGGCCGGGGGCGCGCTGGTGGTGTGAAGGTATTCGCGGGCGACGTCGGGCAGTCCGTCGGGCAGTGGAGAGCCGGCGGTGGAGACGTGGCGCATCAGGGTGTTGAACGCGCCGACCTCCCCCCGCTCGAACAGGGTCGCCACCACCGCGTCGGCGATCTCGTCCCCCGCTTCGCGCAGGGAGTTCATCGAGGTTTCGGTATAGGGCATGTCGTTCCTTCTCCGAAGGCTTCGCGGGCGTGGCGTGGGGCTGATCATGTGCGGCGGTCGGCGGCGCGTTGGGCGAGGTCGGTCAGCACCCGGCGCGCCTGCGCGGGGACACAGGCCCCGCCCAGGTGGCGTACCGCCTCCCGTGTCCGTGCCGCGATCAGGTCCTCGATGCGCTGGGGGGCTTTCAACTCCGTCATCAGTTCGCGGACCTGGCGCAGGTGGCTCTCGTCCAGGTCGCGGCGGCCCAGGACGGCGGTCAGGTACTCACGCCGGTCGGGCGGCGCGGCCTGCCAGGTCAGGGCCAGTAGCGCGGTCGGGCGCCGGCCGCGCAGGTCGTCCAGGTTCGCCTTGCCCGTGCGCTCCGGCTCTCCGAACAGACCCAGCAGGTCGTCACGCAGCTGGAATGCCTCACCCAGTGCGAGCCCGTACCCGGACAGGGCCTGTCGCAGCTGCGGCGAGGCGCCGGCGAGAAGGGCACCGATGAGCAGGGGCTGCTCGACGGTGTACTTGGCCGTCTTGTACCGGACGACCTTGAGGGATACTTCGGGGTCCGGGTCGGCGCCCGTGGCAAGGATCTCCAGGCACTCACCCGCGATCAGCTCGCGCGCCAGATCCGCCCACAGCGGGCGGGCCCGGGCCAGGTAGGCGGCGGGCAGCCCGCAGCCGGTGAAGAGCTGGCCGGCCAGCGCCATGAGGTGGTCACCGACCATCATGGCGAGCGAGCGAGCGGCGCCGTGGGCCTGCGGCCGTCCGGCGAGCGCGGCCCGCAGGGCGACGTGGGCGGTGGGCAGACCGTGGCGCAGGGGGCTGTCGTCGATGATGTCGTCGTGGACGGTCGCCGCGGCGTGGACCAGCTCCATGGAGGCGGCCGCACGCAGCAGATCGTCACTCTCGGGCTGGCCGCCCGCCCGCCACCCCCAGTAGCAGAAGGCGGCTCGCATGCGCTTACCGTGCCGTGCCGCCGCCCGCAGCTGCCCGGCGACCGGCCGCAGCGCCTCGTCGATCATGAGAAGCCGTTCGGCCTCGCCCGCCAGAAAGCCGTCCAGGGCCGTGTCGACGCGGTCCTTGAAGCCGGCCGCATCCCAGGACTCAGGCATCGCCGCAGGAGGCGGCCTGCCGGGCCACGACGCGCCGGGCGAGGATCTCCAGGTGGGCAGGGGCAGTCGGTGTGACGCGCCCCAGAGCCACGCGGCCACGGGCCATCAGGTCGTGCTGCGCGTCCCGGACGAGTTCGGGACCGTCCGACCGCCGCAGCAGCTTGCGCACTCCCCCCAGAGCCGATCCGGCGGTGCTCACCGCCAGGTCCGCCAGACCGACGGCGAGCAGCAGCGCCCGCCGTTCCAGCCCGGCATCTTCTGGTGCCGACGTCATACCGGTCCTCCCGCACGATCGGGCACACGCCACCTGCGGCATTGCCGAACTCACATTAACGTCAGGAAATGACGGGATTTCGTGGCATTGCCCATTCGAGTGAATAAAAGAATGATTCTACGATCCAACTGTCGGGCTCCCGGGTGTGGCGGTCGAGGTCGCGATGCGTTCATGTGACTGAAGTGATTTGGCTGACTGTCTTTGACCCTGTTGCCTGCGTGACCACGCAGGTCGACCATCGGTTCACCCCTACGTGCGTTCGCGAGGGGCTGTGCGCCGGGCGTACGCCGCCCACCCGCGCGTGCGCCGAGCGCCTTTGACAATTCCCTCAGTCCGCAGAGACAATTTCGGGGCCCGGTCTGCCCCGATGAATCGAATTCTCCGCGCATTGACCGGAAGTTCCTGATGTTCACCGCCGATCTCCGCGGCTGCGTCGCACCGCTACGCCGGCACATTCTCCGAGTTCGGCACCCTCCGGTGAGCATGTTCTCTTTCCTGTCGCGTTCGCCAGGCCGGGAGGACGATGCCGCTCGCCGCGCATCGACAGGAGCAGGGCGTGTTTCACCCTTCAAGCCCCCACGGGGTGCCAGGCGGACCGGACTGGCTGCGCGATGCCCACAGCAGCGTCGAAGCGGGGCTGCGGGACGCCGTCGCAGGCTTGGACCTGGCGACCTTCCAGACGGTGGCCCACGGTTTCGGCTGGCCGGAGGAGCCTGGCCACGACGCGGCGGGCGGGCGCCGTCAGCTCGGCACCCTGGCGCTGCTGGCCTCCACCGTCAACGGAGGTGACTGGCGTCGGGGCCTGCCCGCCGCGCTGGCCTGCGAGCTGGCCTTCAGTTCGGCGCTCATCCACGACGACGTCCTCGACCGTGACCCCACCCGCGGCGGCAGGCCGAGCGTCTGGTCCCTGTTCGGGCAGACGGCCGCGGTCCAAGCCGCCACCACACTGACCGCACTCGCCTTCCAGTCCCTGGCCACCGCCCGGCCCGAGCTGGCCAGCACGACCACGAGCCGACTGGCCCGCACCGTCGCCAACCTCAACGCCGGCCAGTTCCTTGAGCTCCAACTCCAGGCGCGCACCGACCTCACCGTGCCCGAATACCTGGCCATGGCGGGCGCCAAGGCCAGCTCCCTCGCCGAGTGCGGATGCGCGCTCGGAGCCCTCCTCGCAGGCGCCGACGCGGACACCGCCGACGGCCTGGCCGCCTTCGGTAGTCGCCTGGGCATCATCTGGCAGCTGCGCCAGGACTACCTCGGCATCTGGGGCGAGCCCGGCCCGACGGGCGGCCAGGCCCACGAGGATCTGGCGCGCCGCAAGAGGACCTACCCCGCCCTGGCGGTGCTGGCCGCCAGGGGCGAGGAGCGCGAACGCCTCGCCGAGCTCTACCGGGACACCACCCCCGGCCCCCTCACCGAACAGCAGGCCCGACAGGCAGCCGACCTCATCGAACAGTGCGGAGGCCGAGAGCACACCCGTGAGGAAATCCAGCTCCGCCTCGCCGATGCCCTCGAACCCCTGGAACACCTGGTCCGCGACGCCGCCACCCGCCAAGCCCTCACCGCCCTCGCCACCACCATCGCCATCGGCGACAGCTGACCCACGCGCGCACACCGTTCCCATCCGCAGGCGGCCCACCCTCTCGGACAACGCCCCGCCGAAACCCCTTCCGGACAGGCCCGGCGCGCCCGCAGCCACAGCCGGCCGCCCACCCGACCGTCCCCGTACCCGCGCCCACAAGGCCCTGAGCCACCACCCGCTGCACGTCGACCCTGCCGACGCCACCGTGTGGCCGAGCCCAGGCAAGGCCGTGAGGTTCCACGACAGCTACACCGACCGGAGAGCTTCGAGCAGACAATCATGACCATTGCTTCCGCCGCCGCCTCACCGCCCCACGACCTCGCCCAGGCCCTTGGGCGTACCGAGAACGCGCTGACCGAGTTCCTACACGCGAAGGCCGACCAGGCGCGCGCGCAGGACCTTCCCGACGAGGCCGCCCTGATAATGGCCACGTTCCTGGCCGCCGGGGGCAAGAGACTCCGCCCCCTCCTGTGTGTCCTGGGCTGGCAGGCCGGCGGCGGCGACGAACTGCCCCAGTCCGTGGCGCAGGTCGGGGCCTCCATCGAACTGTTCCACGCCTTCTGCCTCATCCACGACGACCTGATGGACGGCTCCGACACCCGCCGCGGACAGCCCACCGTCCACCGCGCACTCGCCACCGCCTACGCCCCTGGCCGCTCACACGGCCTCGCCGAACGGACCGGACAGGCCGCCGCCGTCCTCATCGGCGACCTCGCCCTGTGCTGGGCCGACGAACTACTCCACACCGCCCACCTCACCCCACGCCAGCTCGCACGGGTGCTGCCCATCGTCAGCGCCATGCGCACCGAGGTCATGTACGGCCAGTACCTGGACATCACCGCCACCGGCGTCCCCATGACCGATGTCAACCGCGCCCTTGCGACCATCCGCTACAAAACCGCCAAGTACACCGTCGAACGCCCCCTGCACCTGGGCGCCGCCCTGGCCGAAGGCCCACCCGGTCTCACCGCCGCCCTGAGCGCCTACGCCCTGCCCCTGGGAGAGTCGTTCCAGCTGCGCGACGACCTGCTCGGCGTCTTCGGCGACCCGCACGCCACCGGCAAATCCCGCCTGGACGACCTGCGCGAAGGCAAACCCACCGCCCTGCTCGCCCTCGGCTTCCAGCGTGCCGACGCCGCGCAGGCCCGCACCCTCCAGCAGCACGTGGGCAACCCGCGCCTGGACGAGCAGGGCGCCGAGCGCGTGCGGGAGGTTCTGGAAGCAACCGGTGCCCGCGCCGAGGTCGAAGCGATGGCCCACACGCGCGCCCGGCACGCCGCCCAGGCCCTGGCGCACCTGCCGGCCCGCGTGCGGCAGCCGCTCGCCGACCTGGCCGCTTCCCTGACCGACCGATCCGCGTGACTCCACCCCGCCCAGCCGACTCTTCGAGGATGAGCATCCGATGACCACCGCCCTGCCGCAGCCCGCGAACCCGTTCTTCACCCGTGTCGACGACCACCCGCGCCCCTGCACACCCGCCGACCTCAAGCGTCTGGAAACCCTGCGCGAGCAGTACCGCGAGTACATCACCCGAAACGGGCCCGGACAGCTGTCGATCAACGACCTCCTCAGCCCCGTCGGCGTCGACTTCCAGCAGTACACCGCCCACATCGAGCACCACCCCGCGATGCACTTGGTCTCCGGCCTGGTGGACGCCTGGATGCGCGAGCACCAGATGTGGCTGACCACCACCCCCCACGTCGTCCAGGCTCCGTCCTGGATGTACGCCCACGCCACCGAGAGTGCGCTGGTCCACATCACCAAGCTCACCACTGTGGACTGGTACCTCAACGACACCTTCGGCCGCGACCTGCCCGGCGCGAACCCCCACGGCCGCCTGCACCTGATCGAATCCGCGGCAGCCATGGGCCAGGACCTTGACGCACCGCTCGCGCACCCCAACGTCCAGGCCCAGGCCCTTCAGGGCCTTCTGCAGGAGATCCGCGCCGCCGCCCCCGCCCGCTGGTTCGCGTCCCTCCTGGAGCACTGGACCGACCAGGTCGAACTCACCCACGCCGATCTCGGCATCGCCGCCACCGGCGCCGTGCCCTCGGTCTTCGGCTACCTGCGCCAACGCTGCCGCACCTCCGGCATGCTCTACTGCACGAGCCTGGCCGAGTACGCGGCCGGCGTCTACCTCGACGACCTCTTCCAAGGCCCGCGCGACATCACGACCGCGCTGGAGCGCCTGGTCTTCCTCGCCGCCGCGATCCCCGCTGTCGGCAACGACGTCTACGGATTCGAGAAGGAGATCGTCGACCTCGGCTCCAGCAACAACCTCATCAGCGTCGTCGCCCTCAACCGGCCCGAGACCGGGATGCTGGAAGCGGTGACCGCCGCCGGCCGGATGGTCGCCGACATGCTCCAGGAGTTCATCACCCTGTCCCGGCACATCAGCACCCGCGCCAACGACCTGCCCCACGACCAGCCCTGCTCGCCCACCGCGCTCACGCGCTACCTCACCGCCCTGGACGTCCTGGTCGCCAGCACCTGGACCTACCAGTCCCGCAGCCTGCGCTACCGCTACCCCCACTCCCTGTGGACCGAGTCCGCCACCACCGCCGCCCCCACCACCCGCCACGCCGAAACCGGCCTGCAAACAGCCGCAACCCCGCACTGACCCCCGTATGCGTCGGTATCAGACAAGGAAGCGCCCGCGACATGGACGAAACCCAGATGCCAAACCCACCACCGGCTCGCCGGTGCCGGCGGAAGTCTTCGGGCTGACCGCCCGACTGGGGCCCGCCCACCACACAGGAGGATGGTCGACTTACGCGGTCCACCCTGGACTGCCGCGACTGCGACGGACCAGGACCCGGACGTACCACGCACCTTGGAGTCAACTGCTCGGCGCCCTGGACTACGGCCGGCGCAACAGCCCCACACATACCGGCCCGCCCACCCGTGCGGAGGACGGCGACACCCCATCTGTCCCAAGGCTTAAGGGCTCGCGCGGAATGGTCCGGCTGGTGGGATGAGCGATGCTTGGCCGATCAGAGGGCGGTGTGCCACCGTAGGGCGGCATGAGCAATGATCAGGGGAGGACCGCGGCGCTGAAACAAGCGGTTCAGCTGCGGGAACAGGGTCAGGCTGGGCCAGCCCGAGAACAATTGGTGGCGCTGGCCGAGCGGTATCCCGAGGACGCCGAGATCGCCTACCAGGCTGCCTGGGCACACGATGTTCTCGGCTTGGAGCGCGAGGCCGTGCCGTTCTATGAGCGGGCCCTGACTGGTGTGGGACTGTCTTCGGAGGACCGCCATGGGGCTTTCCTCGGGCTGGGGAGCACTCACCGGGTCCTGGGCTCCTACAAGGCAGCCGTGCAGACCTTGCGGCACGGGCTTGAAGAATTCCCGGACGATGCGGCGCTGTGCGCTTTCCTGGCCATGGCGCTGTACAACGCTGGGGAAGGTCGCGAGGCAGTGAGTCTGTTGCTGAAAACGCTGGCCGCCACCAGCAACGACCCCCGGGTGCGGGACTACCGGCGGGCGATCGAGCACTACGCGGACGATCTGGACGGCGTACAGCAGGCAAACGATGAGCAGCAGAGCTGAGATGCCCGCGACGCCGCGGGCGGCGCTTCCCATGGTGAGTGGCCCAAGCTCGTGGGATCAGGCTGCGCACGGTGATCACGGAACCCGCGGCTGCCGCATCTGCTGCCCGACCCATGCCTACCCGCGTGAGTTCTCAGCCACATGGGGAAGTGCGCTGGCCGCTGTAGCCAGACTCGGGCGCACGGTGCGAGAGGTGCGCGTGCGGCGATGGAAGGCGGACACGGCCACGGCGGCAGCCACGGCCAACCACAGGCCTTGGGCGGCCAGCGCGGGTGCAGCGGAATGGGTCGTGAACGTGGCAGTGACGGCGGCCTGAACGGCGCCCCAGCTGGGCAGGAGAGCGACCATCGGATGGTCGGCGATCGCGCTGGCGACCGGCGTCTGCAGGGAGATGTCGACCAGGCTGATCATGACGATGACGAACATGCCGGTGACCTCACGCCGCAACACGGTTCCCAGCGTTACCCCGAAGGCGCCGTAGGTCATGGTCGCCATGAACAGTGCCGCCGCCACCTCCTGCGGTCGGGGGAGAGGGTGGAACAGGCACAGCACGGCGGTGGCGTAGGTCGCGATCAGGGCGCAAGCCAGTGCGAGCGCCACGAGCTTGCCCAAAACCAGGCGGGGTCGCGAATAGCTGGCCAGTGCCAGACGGTGGTCGAAGGGGTAGCTGGTGAAGGTCGCGGCGAACATCAAGAATCCGATGATGAGGACGACCGCGTTGAGGGCACCGGTCAGCTGCATCAACCGGTTCCCAGCGACATGCACCGTCGTCCCGTCCGAGCGCAGCAGGAAGGGGACGGCGGTGGTGTAGGTGACGGCGTACGTGATAGCGCTCCAGCCGGGAACGAACGCCGCGGCCAGAAGGATCGCGAACCGGTTGCGCACGTACTCGGTCAGGGTGAAGCGGGCTGTCGTGAGGGTCTGCTCCATGCTGCTCACGTCCGGAGAACCGATTCCTCTCGGTGCAGGGCACCGTCGCTCAGACGCCACAGGGCGTCGAGGTGCTGAGTGTCGTGGGCGAGGTGCGTGACGACCAGGACGGAGCGGCCCGCGTCCCTCAGCCTGGACGCCATGACCCAGAACCGCTGATAGGTGTCCCAATCGAAGCCCTGGTACGGCTCATCCAGGAGCAGGACCTGCGGATCATGCATCAGCGCCAGCGTCAGGTTCAGCTTCTGCCGGGTTCCCCCGCTCAGCCGATCCGCTGTGACGTCCGCGTACGAGGTGAGCCCGAGTTCCTCCATCACCTCGTGCGATCGGCGCTCGGTGCTCGGCAACCGGTAGGCCGTGCGGAAGTAGCGCACGTGCTGGGAGACGGTCAGAGACTCATTCAAGACAGCAAGCTGAGGGCAATATCCCAGCTTCCCGCCGATTTCGACTGTCCCCCGGTCGGGCCGCAGATGACCGGCGAGGATCCTCAGAAGCGTGGTCTTGCCCGAACCGTTCTCCCCGACGATCCCCGCCAGCACGCCGGGCTCCAACTGAAGACTGACCCCCGACAGCACCTGTCGATGCCCATAGGCGTGCTTCACGCCCCGCACCCGCACAGCTGATCCCTTCCGCGGGAAGCCAGTTCCTAGGGACCTGCTTCCGGCCTGGCCATCACGCAGCTCCGGGCCGCGCGGCAATGTGCTCCGGTGGCTTAACGGTCTAGGGACCGGCAGGTGACGCTCCGGCAGCTCATGGACGCACCGGCGGCAGGGCCCCGGGTTGCTGATGTCGTAGGCCGAACGTAACGAAACGTGCGACGATGCCGTTATGAACCGACTGGCTAACGAGCAGTCGCCCTATCTACTCCAGCATGCTTCCAATCCGGTGGATTGGTGGCCATGGGGAGAGGAGGCGATGAATGAAGCTAAGCGGCGGGACGTACCCATCTTCCTCTCGGTGGGGTATGCGTCCTGTCACTTATGCTTCTACTAATGCACTGGTGCCACGTGATGGCGCACGAGAGTTTCGAGGACGCCGGGCTCGCCGGGTACCTGAACGAGCGCTTCGTCGCGGTCAAGGTGGACCGGGAGGAGCGGCCGGACGTCGACGCCGTGTACATGGAGGCGGTGCAGGCCGCGACCGGGCAGGGCGGGTGGCCGATGACGGTCTTCCTCACGCCCGACAAGGAGCCGTTCTACTTCGGCACGTACTTCCCGCCGCAGCCCCGGCACGGGATGCCGTCCTTCCGGCAGGTGCTGGAGGGCGTCGACGCCGCCTGGCGGGACCGGCGGCAGGAGGTGGCCGAGGTCGCCGGGCGGATCCGGGCGGACCTGGCCCAGCGGGCCGCCGTGTACTCCGCCGGCGCCCACAACCCGCCCGGTGAGGCGGACCTGCACCAGGCGCTGGTGACCCTCAGCCGGGAGTTCGACCAGGCCCGCGGCGGCTTCGGCGGCGCGCCCAAGTTCCCGCCCGCCATGGTGGTCGAGTTCCTGCTGCGTCACCACGCGCGCACCGGTTCGCAGGCGGCGCTGGAGATGGCCGAGCGCACCGGCGAGGCGATGGCCCGCGGCGGCATCCACGACCAGCTCGGCGGCGGCTTCGCCCGGTACTCGGTGGACGCCGGCTGGGTGGTGCCGCACTTCGAGAAGATGCTGTACGACAACGCCCTGCTGCTGCGCGCCTACCTGCACCTGTGGCGGTCCACCGGCTCCCCGCTCGCCCGGCGGGTCGCCCTGTCGACCGCGGACTTCCTGCTGCGCGAACTCCGCACGCCCGAGGGCGCGTTCGCCTCCGCGCTGGACGCCGACAGCCTGGACGAGGAGACCGGGCAGTCCGCCGAGGGCGCGTACTACGTCTGGGAGCCCGGCCAGTTGGTCGACCTGCTCGGCCCGGCCGACGCGGCCACCGCCGCCCGGCTGTTCACCGTCACCGCCGACGGCACCTTCGAGCACGGCACGTCCGTCCTCCAACTCCTCGCCGAGCCAGAGGACTTCGCCGAGTACGAGACGATCCGCGCCCGGATGCTCGACGCGCGGTCGGCCCGGCCCGCACCGGCCCGGGACGACAAGGTGGTCGCCGCCTGGAACGGCCTCGCCATCGCCGCGCTCGCCGAGACCGGCGCCCTGCTGGAACGGCCCGACCTGGTCGAGGCCGCCGAGCGCGCCGCCGACCTGCTGCTCGCCGTCCACCTCACCCCCGACGGCCGGCTGCTGCGCACCTCCCGGGACGGCCGGGCCGGCGCCAACGCCGGAGTGCTGGAGGACTACGCGGACACCGCCGAGGGCTTCCTCGCGCTGTACGCCGTCACCGGCGAGGCGGAGTGGCTGCAACTGGCCGGCGGCCTGCTGGACACCGTCCTCAAGCACTTCACCGACGAGGCCTCCGGAGCGCTCTACGACACCGCCGACGACGCCGAGGAACTGATCCGCCGCCCGCAGGACCCGACCGACAACGCCACCCCGTCCGGCTGGACGGCCGCCGCCGGCGCCCTGCTCACGTACGCCGCGTACACCGGCTCCGACCGGCACCGGACGGCCGCCGAGCGGGCCCTCGGCGTGGTCGGCGCGCTGGCCGGGCGGGCGCCGCGGTTCATCGGCTGGGGCCTCGCCGTCGCCGAGGCGCTGCTCGACGGGCCGCGCGAGGTGGCGGTGGTCGGCCCGGCCGGGGACCCGGCCACCGATGCGCTGCGGCGGGCGGCCCTGCTCGGGACGGCGCCGGGCGCGGTGGTCGCGGTGGGCGAGCCGGGGGAGACCGAGGTGCCGCTGCTGGCGGACCGGCCGCTGGTCGGCGGCGCGCCCGCGGCGTACGTCTGCCGGCACTTCGCCTGCGACGCGCCGACCACCGATCCGGCGGCGCTGGCGGAGCGGCTGGGCGCGGCGGTCGAGTAGCGGGCGAGCGGCGGTCGCGTGGTGAGCGAACGGCAGGGGACCGGCGGGGACCGGCGGGCGCCCGGATAATCGCTGGCGGGGGCGCGCGGACCGGGTGAGGATGGGCCATGACCTGGACTTTCAGCACCTCGCTCGACGACTTCCGGGAGCAGGCGGGCGCCTTCCTGGCCGCCCGCCCCGCCGAGAACACCGTCCTGCTCACCATCGCGCACCGGCTGGCCGAGGCCGGGCTGGACGTGTTCGGCGGTCCGCCGGTCTTCGGCTGGTGGCGGCCCGCGGACGGCGCACCGGTCGGCGGCGCCTTCCTGCAGACACCGCCGTTCGACCCCCGGCTCTCCTGCATGCCGCCGGCCGCGGCCGCCGAGCTCGCGGTCGCCCTGGCCGCCGCCGGGCCCGGGTTCACCGAGGTGGCCGGGGTCGGCGGGTCGGCGGACGCCGCCCGGGCCTTCGGTGCGGCCTGGACGGCGGCCACCGGCACCGTGCAGTCCGTGCGGGTCGACGAACGCCTCTACCGCCTGGGCGAGTTGACCGATCCCCCGCGGCCGCCGGCGGGCCGCCACCGGCTCGCCGCACCGGCCGACCGCGAGCTGGCGATCCGCTGGTACGAGGAGTTCCTGGCCGAGGCCGAGGTCATGCTGCCGGACGTGCCGCGGGCGGTGGACGACAAGATCGCGGGCGGCGGGCTCCACCTGTGGGAGGACGACGGCCGCGCGGTCGCGCTGGCCGGCAGCAGCCCGGTGATCGCCGGGATGTCCCGCATCGGACCGGTCTACACCCCCACCGAACTGCGTGGCCGCGGGTACGGCAGCGCCGTCACGGCCGCGGCCTCCGCGTACGTCCTCACCCTGGGGGCCGAGGAGGTGCTGCTCTACACCGACCTCGCCAACCCGATCAGCAACTCGATCTACCAGCAGATCGGCTACCGGGCGGTGGAGGACTGTCTGATCCTGGACTTCCGGGCGTAGCGGGGGTTGCGCGCTCCGGGCGGGGCCCGGGTGGCCTACGCGTCCTCGGCGGGGTGCCGGCCGGCCGCCTTCGTGTCGAAGGGGTCGGTGGCCCCCGCCGCGGCGGGGACCGGCAGCCGGTCGGAGTCCAGATAGGTCCGCGCGCAGGTGATCAGGTTCCCCCCGGCCGCCTTCATGTCGTTCGCCAGCCCGTCCAGCAGCGCCTTCCAGGCGGCGCCACACCGCTGCAGTGCCGCCCCGCTCCGCCAACCCGCGAGACCCGCGGCCGCGTTGGCGCTGGGCTCCGTCAACGTCGCGGTCTCGTCGGGGACTTTCCCGGCCACTGCCAGCGCGCTGTTCCCGGCGGCGGTCAACTCCCATGGTTTCACCGTGAATCCCGGATCCTGACCCATCGGTTCCCCCTGGCATCCGTGACGGCCGCGGACGCTATGGTAGCGGTGAGTGTCGTGGTGGACACGGAGCACACAGGGGCAGGAATGGACATCGCGAGCCTGCGCGACGCCGTACCGGCGGACCTCTACACGGCGGCGGACGAGTACGACGCGCTGGCCACGGCGATGTCGCGGCACGCCACCGACTGGAAGAGCGGCACCGCGGACCGGGTGCACGGCTCCCAGTGGAGCGGTCCGGCGGCCGACGCCGCGATCCCGGTGCTGGACGGCATCACCGGCAAGGTGCGCGCGGCGACGACCGAACTCGGCCTCATCGGCAAGGAGATCCGGGACTGCGCCGACGCCATGACGCTGGCCCAGGGGCGGCTCGTCCAGGCCCTCTCCGACGCGTGCGCCCAGGGCTTCCCGGTCAGCGACAGCGGCACGGTGAGCCGGCCCCCGTCGACCAGCCCGTTCCAGGCCGCCGACTGGGAGGCCAGGCGGAAGGCGGCCGCCGAGGAGATCGGCGAGCGGATCCGAAAGGCACTCTCCGACGCGGCCGACGCCGACACCGCGCTGGCCGGCACGCTCGACAGGTTCGCGGGGCACGCCAGGGACAGGTCGGGCCTGGACGAGAAGGCGGCCGCCGCCGACGTGTACCTGGACCGGTTCGGCGACACGTGCGGCCCGATGTGGCAGCGGGGCGTGCCCGGCAAGGACGCCGCTCCGACGGAGGTCAACCGCTGGTGGAAGGGCCTCGGCCCGGAGGGGCAGCGGTGGTTCCTCGGCCACCACCCGGAGGTGCTCGGCAACCTCGACGGCATCCCGGCGGAAGTGCGGGACACGGTGAACCGCGACCGGTTGGAAGCCCTGATGAAGTCCGTCAGGACCAAGGAACCGGACGAGATGAACGCCGTGGAGAAGGACCTGGTCGCCCTCTACGGGCCCATCGACGCGCGCCTTCGGCAGCACACGGGAGACCCGCCGGTCTTCCTGCTCGGTCTGGGCGGCGAAGGCCGGGGCCGGGCGATCCTGTCGTACGGGAACCCGGACACCGCCACCGACATCTCCGCCTACGTGCCGGGGATCACCACCACCATGACGAGCCTGGGTCCGGGAGAGAACGACGGGACCAACGAGGCGGAGAACGCGCTGAACCTCTACCGCGCCGCGAGCGGCAAGGCCCCGGCAGGCCACTCCGTCGCCTCCATCGTCTGGCTCGGGTACGACTCGCCGGGGATGGACCTCGGGGCCGCGTCGACGAAGGCCGGCAAGGACGGTGCCCCGGTGTACGCGAAGTTCCTGAGCGGGGTGAGGGCCGGGCACGACGGCACGCGGCCCCCACACCTCACCGCGGTCGGTCACAGCTACGGTTCGTACCTGGTGGGCCAGGCCACCATGATCGCCACCCGGCCGGGCTCGCACGACGCGCCTCCGGACGACGTCGTCTTCATCGGCAGTCCAGGTGTGGGAGCGGACAGGGCCTCCGACCTCCGTCTGCCGCCCGGCCACGTCTGGGTCGGCGCCGCCGACAACGACGTCGTGACGCACGCCCCCTCGAAGTTCAGCCTGGACCCGGACGAGCGCTGGTACGGGCGGGACCCGTCCAGCAAGCACTTCGGCGCGAACCGCTTCACCGTCGACGACTGGAGCCGCGGCAATCCGATCGACGCGCACACCAAGTACCTGAACGGGCGCGGCGGACCCTCGCTGGACAACATCGCGGCGATCGTGAGCGGCAGCGGTGACGTCGAGCTGACGGGCCGGCGCGGGTGAAGCGCCCGCGGCGCGCGCTACCGGGCCCGAGCCCGCGTCCGGCCTCGACGACCCGTACTGGTCGCACTGACCGCCCCTACTCCCAGTCCCAGCGGATCCCCAGGATGCACGGCCGCAGCGCGGTGGCGACCAGGTGGACGCAGTGGTGTCCGTCGAGGGTCAGCTCCTCCGTCTCGTACGGGGCCTCGCCCGGCGAGTGGAGGGCGAAGCGGTGGCAGCGCACCGGGAGGGCGTCCGGGTGGAAGGTGACCTGGAGGACGTACTGCCCGGCGCCGGAGTTGAAGCCGCGGACGTACTCGCAGCTCGGGTCCGGGGAGGGCGCGTCGTCGAAGCCGTAGCCGAGGAGGTGGGTGTCGCCGGCGCGCAGCCGGCGGTCGAGGAGGAGTTCGGCGGCGAGCAGGTGGTGGGCCGGGTCGCGGCGGATGCGGCCGGGGCGGCAGTTCTCCTCGGCCCGGACGCCGACGAGCGCGATGTCGCTGCCCGGGTCGCCCTGGTAGAGCGCGAGGTAGCGGTCGATGCCGTCGCGGTGGGCGCGCAGCGCGTGCTGGGAGTCGCGGCGGGTCAGCTGGCGGTCGGGGCCGACCCGGATGCGCTCGATGTGGGTGACGGTGTGCAGGCCGGTGTCGCGCGGCCCGGGGAGTGCGGTGAGCAGGTCGTCGACGGCGGCGGCCGGGGAGATGAGGTCCCGGTACGGCCGGACGGGCGGGCCGGCCGGGGCCGGTCCGGCGGCGCGGCGGGGGCCGAGCAGCCGGGTCAGGGAGTGCTCGGGCAGGTCGAGGACGTCCTCCAGGGCGGCGACGGCGCGCAGGGACTCGGGCCGTTCCGGGCGGCGGCGGCCTTGTTGCCAGTAACTCAGGCTGGTGAGGCCGACGTTCACGCCGCGCAGGGCGAGCCGGTGGCGGATCCGGTGCAGTGCGAGGCCGCGGGCGGTGATGGCGGTGCGCAGGGCGAGGTGGAACGGGCCGGTGCGCAGGGCGGCGGCGAGGTCGGCTGGGTCGCTCCGGTGGATGGCGGTCTCCTGGCGGACGGGGCGGGGCGGGCGGACCGGCTTTTGACCGTGAATATTCACATCGGTGCGGCGGTTTGTCACCGGTCCACGCCTGCTGCGCGGGGGTTTCCGGCGCGCCGTTCACACCCCCGCCCGGGCATTCACACCTCGACTCGGGTCGTCGCGAAGCCCGTTGACCGCCTTCGGGAAGCGGCGCGATGCTCGGGACGCGATCCGGACCGCGCCCCCCACAGCACCTCGCTCCATTCGCGCAAGGAGGCATCCCCACATGCCAGTTCCACGGATACGGCTGCGCCGTGCCGTCTCGCTGCTCGCCCTCGGCGTGCTCGGGCCGACGCTCACGGCGGCAGTGGCCGCGCCCGCGATCGCCGCCCCCACGGCGGACCGGGCCCCGCACCAGGTGCGCCAGGCCGCCGCGCCCGGCAGCACGGCCGATCTGGCCGGCACGTACAAGAAGCTCAACATCACCATGCAGCAGCAACAGCAGACCAACTGGTGCTGGGCGGCGAGCGGGAACACCATCGCCACCTGGTTCGGCTACAACTACAGCCAGAACCAGTTCTGCAACGCCGCGTTCGGCCGCGCCGGCACCTCCAGCTGCCCCAACAGCCAGGCCACGCTGGGCGACGTGCAGAACGGGTTCGACCGGGTCGGGATCAACCCGGGCTCGTACGTCACCGGCTACCTGCGCTACAGCACCGTGCAGGCCGAGGTGGACGCCAACCGGCCGATCGAGACCCGCATCCAGTGGAGCTCGGGCGGCGGGCACATGCACGTCCTGTACGGCTACGACACCGGGAACAACTGGGTCTACTGGGGAGACCCGTGGCCCTCCAACTACCGCTACAACTGGGCGGATTACTGGTACTACGTGAACAACGACACGTTCTCGTGGACCCACTCCCTGTACCGGATCGGCGCGTGAGGGCGACCATGACCGAGAGCCGTAACCTCCGTCGGGCCGCCGCCGGCGCCCTGCTCACCGCCGGTCTCGCGCTGGCGCTCGCCCCGGCCGCGCACGCCGACGCGCCCGCGTCGGCCGGCACCCAGGCCTTGGCCGAGGCCCCCGCCCAGGTGCCTGCGCAGGCCCCCGCCCAGGCCCCCGCTCCGGTGCCCGCCGCCGAACTGGCGCAGGCCCGCAGCGCCGTCCAGGACCCGGCCGTCCTGGACAAGGTCGGCCACTTCTTCGCCCGCAAGGGCGTCCCGCCGACCCAGCAGCTGACCATCGGCGCCGCCGAGGAGGCGCGGGCGGCGAGCGCGTCCGCGCCGCGGCTGGCCGGCGACACCGTGCCGGTGTACGTGCTGGACGCCGGCTTCGTGGCCGGCACCCCGGGCGCACCGGTGGCGAAGGCCGAGTTCACCGCCAGCACGGTGGTGGCGGCGGACGGGCAGACCGCCTCGGTCTGGACCGTCCGGCAGGGCGACGCCTGGCGGGTCGTGAACATCGCCTCGGGCGGCGACGAGAGCGACTACGCGGCGAAGGCGGCGAGCGGCGGCGGCACCGCGTTCCGCGAACCGCAGGTCAACGCCTGGTACGTGCTGCGCGACGGTCGGGTGCTCCCGCTGGACGACGAGGCCCGGCGCTCGGTGGGCACCGGCGGGGTGTCGCTGGCGGCGTACCAGCAGCTGGTGCACCAGCGGTACGGGGACAAGCTGCCCGGCTCGGCGTACGACCGGGCGGGCGAGGGCGGCGGCTACCAGGTGGACACCGCGGGTGCTGCGGGTGCCGCCGGCGCCGCTCGGCCGGTGGCCGCGCCGGAGCCGGCGGCCGGTGGTGGCCAGGTGCTGCCGGCCGTGACGGCGGTCGCGGCCCTGGGCGCCACCGCGCTGGTGGGCGCGGGCGCCGTCCTGCGGCGGAGGACGGGCGTCCGCCGCGGGTGAAGGGGCCGCGGGGCCCGGCCGAACGGGCCGGGCCCCGCGGCTTTTCCCGCCGCGGGGGGGTACCGGGGCTCGGCGGGGCCCACCGGGGCTCGGGCCGGCCTGGAGGCTGAGCCTCGGCGGGGCCCACCCGGGGCTCACGGACACCGGCATCGCCTGCACGGGATCGGCCGGGACGCCCGAAGCCCGGACCGGACGCCGGGACGCCCGAAGCAGGGGGCGTCCCGGCGTCGGGCTTCCGGGGCGGGGACGTCCGGAGGGGCCGCGGTCGGCCGTTGGGGAGTCATGCCCCCGGCTGTCCGGGATCTCCGTCGGCGGCCGGGGTGTCCGCGGGCATCGCCGGCATCCACGCCGCGACCAGCGCCGCCGAGACCGCCGCGACGGTGACCCCCGGAAGATGGCGACCGTCAACACGGTGACACCGCCGAAGTTCCCTCACGTTCTGTGACGTGTCCTGGAAGTGCCGCTTCCGCACATGGAATTGACGCAACGTTGATCTGTCGTTCGCCGC
Source organism: Kitasatospora sp. NPDC053308 (assembly GCF_055585785.1). Classification (NCBI taxonomy): domain Bacteria; kingdom Bacillati; phylum Actinomycetota; class Actinomycetes; order Kitasatosporales; family Streptomycetaceae; genus Kitasatospora; species Kitasatospora sp. NPDC053308. Next base: position 54,259 of record NZ_JBVJJY010000005.1, read on the forward strand.
CCGAGGGCGGTGGCGGGTGACTGTCGGTAGATACCATGTGGCAATCGGTCAGTGCGGGCCGACGCGTGCCGAGAGCGGAGAAGGGGTGGGGCGGCAGGAGCCGACCACGAGCCCGGCACCGGGGAAAGGGGAGCCGAAGTGGCTGACGCGGACGACAGGCGGGCGAGTGCCCAGGTGTGGGGTGCGGCGGCGGTGGTGGCCTCCGCGCTGGCCGTGGTCGCGGCCTATCTGATCAACGGCGCCGCGCTGGTCCTGGGGGTCGCCGGGGTCGAGACCCTGCTGCTCATGGTCTATGTCGGCCGCCGCTGGCGGGCCCTGCACGGGCGGCCGTCCCCGGCCCGGCACCGTCCGGCCCGGGGCATGCCGGACGCCGCGCACTGCGAGCGCTGCCGCCGGGCCCGCGAGGCGCTGGACGCCCGGCAGGCGCGCGGGGGGTACGTGGAGCCCGGTGGGCGCGCGGAGCAGGGCGGCCGTACGGAGCACGGGGGCCCGGTGGGGGGCGAGGGGCGCCGGGAGGCCGCCCCGCAGCCCGAGCCCGGGTCGGCCGACCACGCTCCGTACGCGCGCCGCCCGCAGGGCCGGACACCGTACGAGCGCCCCTGGACGGCGGAACGGGCGGCCGCCCGGTCCGTGGACCGTTCGACCGCCCGTCGTGGTGCGCCGGGTTCAGCCGGCCGTGCTGTACGCCACCAGTGAGACACCGACGTACTGCACGATGAAGGCTCCCAGGGTGAAGGCGTGGAACACCTCGTGGAAGCCGAACCAGCGCGGTGAGGGGTCGGGCCGCTTGAGCCCGTACACCACGCCTCCGATGCTGTAGAGCACCCCGCCGACGATCATCAGCACCAGTACGGCGACCCCGCCGGTGTGCAGGAAGTCCGGCAGGAAGAACGCCGCGGCCCAGCCCAGCGCGATGTACACCGGCGTGTACAGCCAGCGCGGCGCGCCGACCCAGAAGACCCGGAACGCGATCCCGGCGAGCGCGCCGCCCCAGACCGCCCAGAGCAGCAGCTGCTGGCTGGTGCCCTTGAGCAGCAGCATCGTGAACGGCGTGTAGGTGCCCGCGATGATCAGGAAGATGTTCGCGTGGTCGAGCCGGCGCAGCACGGCGTCGCCGCGCGGTCCCCAGCTGAAGCGGTGGTACACCGCGCTGACCCCGAACAGCAGCCAGGCGCTGACCGAGTAGATCGCGCAGGCGATCTTGGCGGGTGTGGAGTCGGCGAGGCAGATCAGGACGATCCCGGCGGCCACCGTGGCGGGGAACATCCCCGCGTGCAACCAGCCGCGCCACTTCGGCTTGCTCTCCCCGTTCTCGGCAGGGCCCTCCGCGAGGCTCTCAGCGAGCACAGCAGCAGTCATGCGCAGCATGCTACCGGCTACCTACGCACGCGTAGGTTACTGGCGCGTAGGAAGTGGCGATCATCACTCTTGGACGTTTTGGAGTATTCGCAGTGTGGCGCCGCGCACTCCGTCCGGGACGTGAGCGACCTATTACCGGCCAGTAATCGTACTTACTGTAGTAAAGGATGCGTCAATTTCGACTCCGCGGGGCGTTCCGGCCTTGAGGCCGGAGCTACGCTGCAAGCACCCTCAGACCCCCGCAACGCCCTCTCTTCGCCGAGATGGCGTGAAACGGAGCGATCGTGTCGTACGAGATCTCTGCTCTCAGCGCATCCGCGCCCACCCACCACAAGCAGCTGCTGGCTTGGGTGAGCGAGATCGCCGAGCTCACCCAGCCGGACCGCATCGAGTGGTGTGACGGCTCCGACGAGGAGTACCAGCGCCTCGCGGACCTGCTGGTGGCTCAGGGCACCTTCAAGAAGCTCGACGAGGACAAGCGCCCCAACTCCTACTACGCCGCCTCGGACCCGACGGACGTGGCGCGCGTCGAGGACCGCACCTACATCTGCTCCGAGCAGGAGGAGGACGCCGGCCCGACCAACAACTGGAAGGCCCCCGCCGAGATGCGCGAGGTCTTCCAGGGCGAGCAGGGCCTGTTCCGCGGCGCGATGAAGGGCCGCACGATGTACGTCGTGCCCTTCTCGATGGGCCCGGTCGGCTCCCCGCTGGCCGCGTACGGCGTCGAGATCACCGACTCCGCCTACGTCGCCGTCTCCATGCGGGTGATGACCCGCATGGGCCAGGCCGTGCTGGACCAGCTGGGCGAGGACGGCGACTTCGTCAAGGCCGTGCACACCGTGGGTGCCCCGCTCGCCGAGGGCGAGGCCGACGTGCCGTGGCCGTGCAACAGCACCAAGTACATCTCGCACTTCCCGGAGACCAGGGAGATCTGGTCCTTCGGCTCGGGCTACGGCGGCAACGCCCTGCTCGGCAAGAAGTGCTACGCGCTGCGCATCGCCTCGACCATGGCCCGCGACGAGGGCTGGCTGGCCGAGCACATGCTGATCCTGAAGCTCACCCCGCCGGCCGGCCCCACGGGCGAGGCGGAGCCCAAGTACGTCGCGGCCGCCTTCCCGTCCGCCTGCGGCAAGACCAACCTGGCCATGCTCCAGCCGACCATCCCGGGCTGGAAGGTCGAGACGATCGGCGACGACATCGCCTGGATGCGCTTCGGCGCCGACGGCCGCCTGTACGCCATCAACCCCGAGGCCGGCTTCTTCGGCGTCGCCCCCGGCACCGGCGTGGACACCAACGCCAACGCCATCGACACCCTCTGGGGCAACACCGTCTTCACCAACGTCGCCCTCACCGACGACGGCGACGTGTGGTGGGAGGGCCTCACCGAGGAGCCCCCGGCGCACCTGACCGACTGGCGCGGCAACGACTGGACCCCCGAGTCCGGCACCCCGGCCGCCCACCCGAACGCCCGCTTCGCCGTCCCGGCCGCGCAGTGCCCGACCATCGCCCCCGAGTGGGAGGACCCGGCGGGCGTGCCGATCTCGGCGATCCTGTTCGGCGGCCGCCGCGCCACCGCCGTCCCGCTGGTGACCGAGTCCTTCGACTGGCAGCACGGCGTCTTCCTCGGCGCCAACATCGCCTCCGAGAAGACCGCCGCCGCCGAGGGCACCGTGGGCGAGCTGCGCCGCGACCCGTTCGCGATGCTGCCGTTCTGCGGTTACAACATGGGCGACTACTTCGCCCACTGGCTGAAGGTCGGCGCCCAGGCCGACCCCGCCAAGCTGCCGAAGATCTACTACGTCAACTGGTTCCGCAAGAACGCCGAGGGCACGTTCGTCTGGCCGGGCTACGGCGAGAACAGCCGCGTGCTCAAGTGGATCGTCGAGCGCCTGGAGGGCACCGGCGAGGGCGTGGAGACCCCGATCGGCGTGCTGCCGACGGTCGAGGGCTTCGACCTCGGCGACCTGAAGCTGTCCCAGGAGGACCTCGACCTGCTCTTCACCGTGGACGCCGACATCTGGCGCCAGGAGGCCGCCCTCGTGCCGGCCCACCTGGAGACCTTCGGCGACCACACCCCGAAGGAGCTGTGGGACGAGTACCGGAACCTCGTCGCGCGCCTCGGCTGAGCCTGAGCCTCGACCGAGCGAAAGGCGGACGCGCGGCACGAACCGCGCGTCCGCCGAGCGACAGGACGGCCGGAGTTCCGCCGGACGGTCTTCCCCCGACCAAGGAGATCGTCCGGCCGGGACTCCGGCCGTAGTGCTCTACCGCCCGTGGTGCTCTACCGCCCGTGCTGCCGCACCGGAGTGATCAGAGCCGGGTGATGGCAGTGATCCACGCCTGGTTGCCCTGCGGGACGTCCACCGTCGACCCCCGCCACTGGCGGGCCGGGGCGCCGTCGTCGGTGCGCCAGTCGGCGATCTCCAGCAGGAGGGCCGAGTTGAGGTTGGCCAGTCCGAGCTCGTTGCGCGAGCCGATCGAGCCGGCGTAGTTCCAGTGCTGGTTCCAGCCGCCGGTGCAGTCCCACTGGCGGGCCGGGGCGCCGAGGTCCCGGCTCCAGTCGGCGATCTCCAGGCACTTGCCCGAGTTGCGGTTCACCAGGCGGAAGCCGCCGCTGTCGGGAACGTAGTCCCACCGCTGGTTGGCGCCGCCGGTGCAGTCCCACTGGCGGGCCGGGGCGCCGTCGTCGGTGCGCCAGTCGGCGATCTCCAGGCACATGCCGGAGTGGGCGTTCACGATGGTGCTCGACGTCGGGGTGCGGAAGCCGCCGTTGTAGGCGGACGCGGGAGTGGCCGGCAGGGCGGTGGTCAGCGCGATGGCGGCGACCGAGACGGCCGCGGCGGCGCGGGCGCGGGTGAGCGGAATGCGGATGGTCAAGACGGACCGGTCCCTTGCGGAGAAGTAGGGCAGGGGAGCGGAGCCTTCCGGGGCGTCGGGCGCCTCGGTGTCCGCGTCGGCCCGGGCCCCGGCACATCGCCGGTCGGCCCGTCCCCCCTACGGACCGGGGAGGAACCCGGGCCGCCGACGCGCCGGAATCCTACGGTCCGGTCGTCCATCCGTGACCAAAGGGCAGGTCAAGGCTGCGTATAGCCGCCGAGGAAGTCGCCGATCCTGGTCACCGCGTCGGTGATCTCCTCCGCCCGGGGGAGCGTCACCAGCCGGAAGTGGTCCGGTTCGGGCCAGTTGAAGCCGGTGCCCTGGACCAGCAGGATGCGCTGGGAGCGCAGCAGGTCGAGGACCATCTGGGCGTCGTCCTTGATCTTGTGGACCTTCGGGTCCAGCCGCGGGAACGCGTACAGGGCGCCCTTGGGCTTGACGCAGCTGACCCCCGGGATCTGGTTCAGCAGCTCGTACGCGGCGTCGCGCGAGGCGAGCAGGCGGCCGCCGGGGAGCACCAGGTCGCGGATCGACTGCCGGCCGCCGAGCGCGGCGGCCACCGCGTGCTGGGCGGGCATGTTGGCGCACAGCCGCATCGAAGCGAGCACGGTGAGGCCCTCGATGTAGCTGCGGGCCCGGTGCCGGTCGCCGGACAGCACCATCCAGCCGGAGCGGAAGCCCGCGACGCGGTAGGCCTTGGACAGGCCGTTGAAGGTGACGCAGAAGAGGTCCGGGGCCAGCGTGGCCAGCGGGATGTGCTCGGCGTCGTCGTAGAGGATCTTGTCGTAGATCTCGTCCGCGTAGACCACCAGGTCGTGCCGGCGGGCGATCTCGACGATGCCCTCCAGGACCTCGCGCGGGTAGACCGCGCCGGTCGGGTTGTTCGGGTTGATCACCACGATGGCCCGGGTGCGGTCGGTGACCTTGGACTCGATGTCGGCGAGGTCCGGGTACCACTCGGACTGCTCGTCGCAGCGGTAGTGCACCGCGGTGCCGCCGGCCAGCGAGACCGAAGCCGTCCACAGGGGGTAGTCCGGCGCCGGGACGAGCACCTCGTCGCCGTCGTCGAGCAGGGCGGTCATGGCCAGCTGGATCAGCTCGGAGACCCCGTTGCCGAGGAAGACGTCGTCGACGGAGAGGCCGTGCAGCCCGCGGTCCTCGTACTGCATGACGACCGCGCGGCGGGCCGAGAGCAGGCCCTTGGAGTCGCCGTACCCGTGCGCGTTCGCGAGGTTGCGCAGGATGTCCTGGAGGATCTCCGGGGGCGCCTCGAAACCGAAGGTGGCGGGGTTGCCGGTGTTGAGCTTGAGGATGCGGTGGCCCTGTTCCTCCAGCCGCATCGCCTCGTCGAGTACCGGGCCGCGGATGTCGTAGCAGACATTGGCGAGCTTGCTGGACTGGATGACCTGCATGTCTGCCTACTTTAGGGGTACGCCGGGGCCGCGCGTGGGGTGTCCGGAGGACCGGGTGAAAGGGCCCGAAGGGCCCTCCTTGGAACGGCAGGCGGGGGCGAGCGGAGACCTTCCAAACCGGTGGCCGAATGTCCGGAATGCTCCCGTACGCGAGGAGCGCCACGCGGAACCCGGGCGGAACGAGACGGACGGCACACCGCCGGCCCGCCCGCGCGCGGGAGGATGTGCGCGTCGCGTCCGGTGGGCCGGGCGCGCGGGCCGACGCCGGTTCGGGTCGGCGCCGGGTTCCGGATCGAGGAGGGTGCGCCGGTGGTAGCGGTCGTGGCGGTGCTGGTCGGTCTCCTGGTGGCTGCGCCGCTGCGCGGGCTGATCGCCTACTTCGCCGTGCCCGAGGGCGAACCCTGGTGCGGGGCCTGCCCGTTGTGCGGGCGGACGGTGCGGCTGCTGCCGCCGACCGGGCGCTGCCCGGGCTGCCGGGGCCGGCTGGGCGCCGGCGCCGGGACGGTGGAGGCGGTCGCGGTGGCCGTCGCCCTCGCACTGGCGTCCGCGGCGGACGGTCCGCAGACGATGGCCCTGGGCTGGGCCGGCGCACTCGGCGTGGCGCTCGGCTTCGTGGACGGGCGGGTGCACAGGCTGCCGCACCTGCTGAACCTGGCCCTGCTCGCCGGGGTGGCCGTGCTACTGGTGGTGGCGGCCCTGGCCGAGGGGCACCCCGGGGTGCTGCTGCGCTGCCTGCTGGTCGCGCTGACCGTCGGGGCGCTGCTGGAACTCGCCGTCTGGGCCCGGGCGCTGGGCCCGGGCGACTCCCCGCTCGGGTTCGCCCTGGGCGGTCTGCTCGGCTGGTACGGCTGGTCGGTGGCGTTCGGCGGGCTGTTCGCCGCGGTGGTGCTCGCCGGGCTGTGGGCCACCCTGCGGGCCGCCGCGGCCCTGGTCCGGCGCCGTCCGGTGCGCGGACTCGCCGTCCCGGTGGGCCCGTTCCTGCTGCTCGGCTCCCTCGTCGCGGTCCTGGCCGGATGACGGAGGGGCCCGTCGTACCGGCTCCGGTACGACGGGCCCCTCCGCCGGCGCGCGAGCCCCACCCTCAAGGAGCGGCGCGCCGGGGGGAGTTACGCATGAGGCCCGCCCTGACGCCTCAGGGCATCTTGTGGACGAACGGGCCGACCGTGGAGGAGAAGGCGTTGCCGTTGTTGGCGTCCCAGTTGGTCGACCAGGTCATCGCGCCGCGGATGGCGGGCCACTTGGCCGGCGGCACGAAGCTGCCGCAGTTGTTGCCGGTGGCCAGGCAGTCCAGCGCGTTGTTCACCACGGTCGGCGAGACGTAGCCGCCGCCCGCCGCCTTGGCCGAGGCCGGGACGCCGATGCCGACCTGGTCCGGCCGCAGGCCGCCCTGGATGTGGGTGCAGACCTGCGAGGTGATGAAGTCGATGGTGCCCTGGTTGTAGACCTTGCCGTCGCAGCCGTTCATGCCGCCCGAGTTGTAGAACTGGGTGTTGACGACGGTCAGGATGTCCTTGGTCTTCAGCGCCAGCTGGAAGTAGGCGCCGGCGGTGCTGTACATCCCGATCGTCTCGGGCGCCATGGTCAGCACGAAGCCGGAGCCGGCCTTCGCCTGCAACGAGTGCAGCGCGTCGGCGAGCGGGCCGGGCTGGACGCCGTTCTCCAGGTCGACGTCGATGCCGTCGAAGCCGTAGTCCTTGAGGATCGCGGCTGCGCTGTCGGCGAAGTTGGCGCCGGCCGTGGCGTCCCCGACGCTGATCGCGCCGTTCTGGCCGCCGATGGAGAGGACGACCTTCTTGCCGGCCGCCTGCTTGGCCTTGATGTCGGCCCGGAACTGCGCGTCGGTGTAGCCGCCGAGCGCCTTGGACAGGCCCGGGTCGAGGGTGAAGCTGATCGCGCCGGTCCGGGTCGGCACGGCGTCGGCGAAGGAGACCGCGATGATGTCGTACGCGCTCTGGACGTCGCTCAGGCGCTGCGGGGTGGAGCCGTTGTCGAAGTTCTGCCAGTAGCCGGTGACCACGTGGGCCGGCAGGCCGGTGGCCGGCGGGGTGTAGGTGGCCGTGGGCGTCGGCGTCGCGGTGGGGGTGGCCGTCGCCGTCGGGGAGGCGGTCGCCGTCGGGGAGGCGGTGGCGGTGGGCGTGGCGGTGGGGGTCGCGGTCGGCGAGGGCGTGCCGGTGCCGCCCGGGCCGACCAGCGCGACGTCGTCGGCGAGGTAGGCGCCCTGGCCGTACCAGCCGTGCAGGTAGACGGTGACGCTGGTGGCGCTCGCCCCGGTGGTGAAGGTGGTGGAGAGCTGGTTCCAGCTGTTCTGGTTCGACCAGGTGGACGGGTCGGTGCCGCCGGTGCCGCGCGCGCCGAGGTAGACGTACGGGCCCTGCACCCACGCGCTCAACGTGTAGCTGGTGTTGGGCAGCACGCTGATGGTCTGGGTGCACTCGGCGGTGTCGCCGGCGCCCGGGGTGGCCTGCAGGGCGCCGGCGCCGGAGTGGACCGGAGCGGAGACGGTGGTCGCGGCGCCGGTGCAGCTCCAGCCGCCCAGACCGCCGTCGAAGCCGCCGTTGGTGACCAGGTTGCCGACCGCGGCGCCCGCGCCGCCGGCGAAGAGGGTGAGGCCGCCGCCGGCCAGGGCGAGGGCGGTGGCACCGGCCGCGACGGCCGGGAGGGGGCTGCGCCGGCGCTTGTGCGCGGCCTGGTTCAGCGTACGGGCCATGGGGGTGACGCTCCTGGGGGTGGAGCGGCCGCCGCGGTGGGGGGCGCGGCGGCCGCGTGTGGGGGAGGGCTGTTGCGTCCGCGATGAGCCTGGGGGAGGAGGACGAGGGGGGCTGTTCCGTCCCGGATCACAAGCTGGACTAGACCATTGGGGGTCGTCAAGCACGGAACCGACGGCTTACGGTTCCGTTAAGGATCCGGAGACCGTTCCGTGTCCGCACCGCCCCGGCCGCCGGACATCCGCGGAAACACCGTCGAACGGCACTCCGACGGCCCTCCGCACTCACCGGCACGCCCTCGCGACAGACTTCGTACAGGACCGTGACCAGACCGCTACCTGCGGCTTTACCGTGCGCCTGCGCGCGGGAGTAGGCTGCGCCGGGGTGGTGACGCACCAGCTGAACGAGTACGGAGGGGTCCGGAAAACATGGGTCTGCGCGATGTCGCCGAACGGACGCCGGGGCTGCGCACCCTGCTGGGCGGGATGTACGGGCTCTACGGCCGCCGGGTCGAGGTCCACCTCGCGCGCACCCCGCACCACATCGGCGTGATCCTGGACGGGAACCGACGCTGGGCCAAGGCCGCCGGCGGTTCCACCGCGTACGGACACCAGCGCGGCGCCGACAAGATCAGCGAGTTCCTCGGCTGGTGCGACGAGACCCACGTCAAGGTCGTCACCCTCTGGATGCTCTCCACCGACAACCTGGACCGCCCGGCCGACGAGCTGGTCCCGCTGCTCGGCATCATCGAGGACGCCGTCACCGGCCTGGCCGCCGCCCGCCGCTGGCGGGTCCACCCGGTCGGCGCACTCGACCTGCTCCCGCAGCACACCGCCGACGTGCTCAAGCGCGCCGCCGAGGAGACCGCCGACATCGACGGCATCACCGTCAACGTCGCGGTCGGCTACGGCGGACGGCACGAGATCGCCGACGCCGTCCGCTCGCTGCTCCAGGAGCAGGCCGGCCGCGGCACCTCGATCGAGGAACTGGCCGAGATCCTCACCGTCGAGCACATCGCCGAGCACCTCTACACCCGCAACCAGCCCGACCCGGACCTGATCATCCGCACCTCGGGCGAGCAGCGGCTGTCCGGCTTCCTGCTCTGGCAGAGCGCGCACAGCGAGTTCTACTTCTGCGAGGCGTACTGGCCGGCCTTCCGCAAGGTCGACTTCCTGCGCGCCCTGCGCGCCTACGAGCAGCGCCACCGACGGCTGGGCCTGTAAGTCCCGCTCGGGCGGGGGGCTCGGCGCGGAGCGAAGTGACCGCCGTAGGGCTGGCGTACCCGGCCGCCTCGTGAGGCCAAACGTTCACCGGCAATGATCCGTCAGTTCGCCGGGGGCGCGAATGCACCGCCCCCCGCCTGGGAATACTCCGGTCAGACCGGCTCCGAGGCCACCGGGGCAGCGGGGCCGGCTTGCCGCGGATGACGCAGGGTCATCCGCTCTGGAGGCCTAGTGGTCAGTTCCAAGAGCCGCCGGACACCAGACCGGCGCACGTACGTTCTCGACACCAGCGTGCTCCTGGCGGACCCGCTCGCCATGACCCGCTTCGAGGAGCACGAGGTCGTCCTCCCGGTGGTGGTCGTCACCGAGCTGGAGGCCAAGCGGCACCACCCGGAGCTGGGCTACTTCGCCCGCCAGGCGCTGCGACTGCTCGACGACTACCGCATCCGCCACGGCCGGCTCGACGAGCCGATCCCGGTCGGCGAACTCGGCGGCACCATCCGGGTCGAGCTCAACCACTCCGACGTGTCGATACTGCCGGTCGGCTACCGGGCCGGTGGCGGCGAGGCGGACACCCGGATCCTGGCGGTCGCCCGCAACCTGCAGGCCGAGGGCTACGACGTCACCGTCGTCTCCAAGGACCTGCCGCTGCGGATCAAGGCCAGCTCGGTGGGCCTGCTCGCGGAGGAGTACCGGGCCGAGCTGGCGATCACCTCCGGCTGGACGGGCATGTCCGAACTGCACGTCCCCGCCGACCAGGTGGACGCGCTGTTCTCGGCCGGCCACGACGTCGCGGTGGACGTCGACGGGGCGGACGAGCTGCCCGTCCACACCGGACTGGTGCTCACCTCGGAGCGCGGCCGCGCGCTCGGCCGGGTCACCGGCGACGGCCGGGTCCGGCTGGTGCGCGGGGAGCGCGAGGCGTTCGGGCTGCGCGGGCGCAGCGCCGAGCAGCGGGTGGCGCTGGACCTGCTGCTCGACCCGGACATCGGCATCGTCTCGATGGGCGGCCGGGCCGGCACCGGCAAGTCGGCGCTCGCGCTGTGCGCGGGTCTGGAAGCGGTGCTGGAGCGGAGGCAGCACCGCAAGGTGATGGTCTTCCGGCCGCTGTACGCGGTCGGCGGCCAGGAGCTCGGCTACCTGCCGGGCTCCGAGGCGGAGAAGATGGGCCCCTGGGCGCAGGCGGTCTTCGACACCCTCTCCGCCGTCACCACCCCGGACGTGATCGAGGAGGTCATCTCCCGCGGGATGCTGGAGGTGCTGCCGCTGACCCACATCCGGGGCCGTTCGCTGCACGACGCCTTCGTGATCGTGGACGAGGCCCAGTCGCTGGAACGCAACGTCCTGCTGACGGTGCTGTCCCGGATCGGCCAGGGCTCGCGGGTGGTGCTCACCCACGACGTGGCGCAGCGGGACAACCTCCGGGTGGGCCGGTACGACGGCGTGGTGGCGGTGGTGGAGAAGCTGAAGGGGCATCCGCTCTTCGCGCACATCACGCTCACGCGCTCGGAGCGTTCGCCGATCGCGGCGCTGGTCACGGAGATGCTGGAGGACATCCACCCGTGATCCACCCCTGATCGGGACATAGTCGGACAATACGGTCAACTCGCGCCCTGGGGCCCGCTCCTGATGGAGCGGGCCCCGCCCGTTTCATCACATCGAGTGCTTTCCGTCCGGGGAACTTCCGTACGGTGAATGTGACATGCGCCACGCGGGCGGGAATTGCGTCGACAGCGCCCGGTGCGGCATGGTGAGGGTTCTGTCAGGCCCCGCGTACGGCGCGGCAGGGCTTCCGGACTCCGGGAGTCAGGCCCGGAAGGTCCGCCAACTCCGGTCGGTGGACGCACAATTGAACACCGATGAGCCGTACGCCGCCCGATTCCAACGCCCGGTCGCCTCACCTCGGCCGGACGCCGGGCCAGCACCTCCCGTGACCAGAGCACCGTGCGGAGGTCCGTGCCAAGGGGCATGTTGCGCCCGCACGGTCACGCGTGGGCGATGCTGGAAGGAATCCATGTGACTCGGATCTCGGTCCGGGGAGTTGCTGTGGCCTCCGCCACCGCCGTCACCGCTGTCGGTGCCGTCGTCGGCATGGCCTCGGGCAGCGAGGGCAAGACCACGCAGACGGTCGATGTCGCCGCCGGCGCGACCCTGCTTGCCGAAGTCCCCTCTGGCGCCCAGGCGCAGACCATCAGTGACAACATCGGCCAGCAGGCATCCGCCCAGCAGGCCTCCGCCGACGCCGCCGCCAAGGCCGCCGCTGAGCAGAAGGCCGCCGAGGAGGCCGCGCGCCAGAAGGCCGCCGCGGACGCCCAGGCGAAGGCCGACGCCCAGGCCAAGGCCGACGCGGAGAAGGCCGCCAAGGCCGCCGACGACCAGCGCAAGGCCGCCGAGGCCGCGAACCGGTCCAAGGCCCGTTCGGCGATGACCGCGGTCGACGACAGCGCCCCCGCCGTCTCGGTCAGCCCCGGCTCGGTCCAGGACCTGGCGCGGCAGATCGTCGGCAACGACGCGCAGTTCCAGTGCTTCAGCCAGATCGTGAAGCGCGAAAGCGGCTGGGACTACACCGCGACCAACAAGAGCTCCGGCGCGTACGGCCTGGTCCAGGCGCTGCCCGGTTCGAAGATGGCCTCGGTCGGCGCCGACTGGCGCACCAACCCGGCCACCCAGATCAAGTGGGGCCTCAACTACATGAACAGCCGCTACGGCAGCCCCTGCGGCGCCTGGTCGTTCTGGCAGGCCCACAACTGGTACTAGGAGGCCGCCGCTGCGGCGGCGCACTCCGTGCGGCCCTCGGTCGCCCGCCCCGGGAAGGGTGGGCGACCGGGGGCCGTCGCTTTCGGGGGGCCGGCGCCGCGGGCGGCCGGCACGAGCGAACCGCGCCGCCCGGGCTGCGCTGACCAGTGCGCTCTCGGGCGGTGCGGTCCTGGTTGCGGACGCGGGGCGCGGGAAGGGGTCCTGGTTGCTTCCCGCACCGGCCGGTCCGCCGGCGGTTGGCTTTCGGATGCTCCCGGGGCTGTGGTCTCCGGGTCTCGTCCCGTGTCCTCCCCAGCGAAGTGCATCCGAAACCACCTGGAACATGGTGATTTGTCCCAGTCGTCGGACTGGGGTGGGCGCATCGAACCCGGCGGTGGCCGGACGGGCCGCACCCACGCCGGGTAGCGTCATCCCTGACGGCCGCGGCGGGACCCGCGGCGTACCGCCGGGCACGGCGGACCGGGCAGCGGAGCGGTGGTAGCGAGGATGGCGCGGGGCGGGAAGGCCTTCAAGGCCGTGGCCAAGGGCATGGCCGTGGTGGCGAGCGCGGCCGCCGTGATCGAACGGCGCCGCCGCGCCGCGATGGCGGCCGACCCGCACGAACTCGCCGTCCCCGCGCTCGCCGAGGGGCACGTGTTCACCGAGGGGCGCGTACCGGCGGCCGTCGAGACGCCCGGCCCGGTGCCGGTGCCCCGGGCCGACCCGGCGCCGGAGCCGGCGGGTGCGGCCGCAGCCCCCTCCGGCACTTCCGCGCCCGCCACCCGGGCCGTGCCCACCGCCAGCGCGCACGCGGGGCTCGGCCGGGAGTACCACCCGGGCCGGCCCGCCACTCCCGCCGAGGCGGTCCCGTGGGGCCTGCGGGTGGCCGCCGAGTCGACCTGGCGGCTGCTGCTGCTCGGCGCCGCGCTCTACGTGGTCTTCTACGTGGTCGACATGCTGCGGCTGGTCGCCTTCTCGGTGCTGGCCTCGCTGCTGATCGCCGCCCTGCTGGAGCCCTCGGTGTCCTGGCTGCGCCGGCGCGGGGCGCCGCGCTCGCTGGCGGCCGGCGGGGTGTTCCTGAGCGGCCTGGCCGGGATCGGACTGGTCGGCTGGTTCGTGGTCTGGCAGGTGAGCACCAACCTGCCGAACGTGACCGCCCAGGTCAAGGACGGTGTCAACCAGCTCAGGGACTGGCTGATCACCGGCCCGCTGCACCTGACCCAGCAGCAGATCAAGGACTTCGCCGACCAGATCACCAAGGCGATCACCACCAACACCGATCAGCTCACCTCGGCCTCGATCACCGGCGCGCAGATCGCCGTCGAGGTCCTGACCGCGCTGCTGATGACCTTCTTCACCACCTTCTTCCTCCTCTACGACGGCGAGCGGATCTGGTCCTGGGCGCTGCGCGGCCTGCCCCGGAACTCGCGCTTCGCGATGGCCGGCGCCGGACCGAAGGCCTGGGCGACGCTCACCGCCTACGTGCGCGGCACCGTGTGCGTGGCCTTCATCGACGCGGTCTGCATCGGGATCGGCATCGACCTGCTGGGCGTGCCGCTGGCGATGCCGCTGGCGGTGATCATCTTCCTGGGCGCCTTCGTCCCGCTGGTCGGCGCGCTGGTCACCGGCACCGTCGCGGTGCTGATCGCGCTGGTCACGCAGAACCCGTGGACGGCGCTGATGGTGCTGGTGCTGCTGATCGCGGTGATGCAGGTCGAGAGCCACATCCTGCAGCCGTTGATCCTCGGCCGGGCCGTCCGGGTGCACCCGCTGGGCGTGGTCCTCGGCGTGGCGGCCGGCGGCATCATCGGCGGCATCGGCGGCGCGGTCGTCGCCGTCCCGCTGATCGCCGTCACCAACACGGTGGTGACCCATCTGCGCCGCCGCAACGAGGCCGGCCAGGCCGTCTTCACCGCCCTCGAAGCCGCCCGCGAAGCCGCCGAACGCACCGCCGCCGCCACCCCGGGACCGGTCGCCGAGCCGGCTTCCGCCGAGCCGGCTTCCGCCGCCCGCCCGGCGCCGGCCACGGAGTAGGGCGGGCAGCACCGGCCCCCGAACCCGCAACGGTGCGCCGAAGCCGGTCCGGGGGGGGGACCTGCGCCGTCGGCGTCGTCCGGGCGACGGCCGCCGGCCGGATCCCCGCTCGCCGGAGGGTTCAGCCACGGCGCCCGGGCGCCCCGGTGATCCGGCTGCCGTGCCCGCTCACGATCCTGCCGATGTTGTCGACCGAGGTGCGGTCGTCGCCGGGCCCGTCGTCCCAGTAGGACGAGTGCGCCGTGCCGTCCGCGGCCCCGGCGCCGACGGCGAAGCGCCGGGCCCCGAACTCGGCGCTCGCCGGATCCCTGGCGTACCAGCCGGTGTGGGAGACGTAGTCCCATCCGGCCGCGCCGACATAGGTGTGATCGGCGCCGACGGAGAAGTCGGAGGCGTGGAAGGCGTCCGTTCCGGGGCTGCCGACCAGGACGAGGTCGTCGGCCGCCAGCCCGGTGGGCTTCCGCGCCGCGAGACCGACCAGGAGCGAACCGAAGCTGTGTCCCTGCGCCGTCACATGGGCCGGCCGGCCCTGGTGCGAGGCGCGCTGCCCTTCGAGGAACCTGCGGTAGGCGTCGACACCGCCCCGGGCGCGTCCGAGGTCGAGGGTCTCCGCGGCGCAGAGCGGTGCGTCGTAGCCCAGCCAGGCGATCGACGCCGTCGAGCGCGTCGGGTCGGCGCGTCGGGCCGCGTCGTACACGGCCCTCGCCCGGGTGGCGTCGCCGCCGCCGATGCGCTGGAGCTCGGTGCCCAGGCCGCCGACCAGCGAGGTGACGTCGTCCGCGGTGTCCGGGTCGCCGAAGGAGAGGATGCCGCGGCCCCGCCCCTCGCCCCCGATGCCGAGCAGGAGGACGGGCGGGTGCGTTCCGTCCGAGTCGCGCAGCCGCCGGGCGATGCTCCGGAACCCGTTCAGTTTGAGCTCCTCGTCCGGGTCGGACGCGTGGTCGCCCCGCTCGTACGCGGCGATGAGCCTGGGCAGGAGGATCCGGTTGGCCTGGTCCCGGGCGGCCGCGGGCACGCCGTCACGGTTGCCGACCAGGTCCGGGTGCGCCGTGATCAGCCACTGCCGCTCGTCGGAGGGGAGCCCGTTCCACCAGGCGTTGACCTCGGCCGGTGACGCGTCCGCGTCCGGGACGGCGCCGAGCAGCAGGGCGTCCGGGAGGAGGCCGGGGTCGAGCCGGTCACCGGCGGCCGTCGCCGGGTCGAGGCCGGTGCCGTCCCGGGCGCGGCCGGTGTGGTGGCGGAGCCGGGCGGTGAGCGCCCGGTCGACGGCGTCGGCCTCGGCGAGGGCCGTGGTGATGCGGGCGGCCAGCTGCCCGGCGGTCCGTGCGCGGTCCTCCTCGTCCTGCTGGCCGTCCTGGTCGGCGGGGTGCGCGGGTGGCCAGGAGACGGTGCCGCGGTCGTCGACGGACATGCCGGCGGTCCGCGCGTCGGCCAGCGCCTTGCGCAGGGTGGACTGGGCGACGGCCAGCGCGTCGGCTCCGGTGCGCAGGGAGCGGCCGACCAGGCCGACCTCGCTCCGGGCGGCCCCCAGTTCGCCCGTGGTGCGGTGGAGTGCTGGCCGGGCCGCGTCGGCGGTGGCCCCGGACCAGTCGGAGGCGGCGGTGCGGTGGTCGACGGTGGTGCCCCACGTCTGCGCGTGCCGCCGCAGGGCACCGTGGAGCCTGTCGTAGGCGTCGGCCGCGGCGTACAGGTGGGCGAGGTCGGTGTCGCGCAGGGTGGCGAGGTCCACGCGGCTCCCCCTAGCCGAAGTGCAGCACGAAGTTCCGCCGCTGCGCCGCGGTGGGGCCGGGGGAGCCGGTGGGGCTCGGCGTGGCGGTGCGGGTGTCCGGGCCGAAGGCCGTACTGATCCGCCGGTCGGTGTCCGCGTACCCGTCGGCCGCGTCGAGGAGCCCCCGGCCCTGGTGGCTCATCCTCGTGTGCAGGCCGGCGACCAGGGTGTTCCAGGCGTCGGTGCAGTCGGCGAGGGCGGCGCCGCACCGGAGGCCGGACAAGCCGGCCGCGGACTGCTGCGAGGCGTCGACCAGGGCCTTCAGCTCGCCGGGGATCGCGGACGCCGTCTCGACGGCCCTGCCGCCGGTCTGCCGGAGTTCGTGGGGACTCGCTCGGAAGCCGGATGACGGTCGGTCGGACACCGCGGGCCCCCTCGGACCGAATGTCGTGTACGGATCGCCCAGCACTGTAGCGGAGCGCGGGGCGCCCGGCGGAAACGGCGGCGGGCCCCTCGCGGACGTGGTGTCCGGGAGGGGCCCGCTCGGGGTGCCGGGTGCGTCAGGCGGTGACGGCGGCGAGGGCGGCCTCGGAGTCGAGGACGCCGGCCACGGCCTGCAGGACGGCGGCGATCTTCATCGAGGCCTGGATGACCTCGCGCTCGACGCCGGCCTTGCGCAGGACGGCCTCGTGCGAGTCGAGGCACTGGCCGCAGCCGTTGATGGCCGAGACCGCGAAGCACCAGAGCTCGAAGTCGACCTTCTCGACGCCCGGGGTGCCGATGATGTTCATCCGCAGACCGGCCCGCATCGTGCTGTACTCCTTGTCGGAGAGCAGGTGCAGCGTCCGGTAGTAGACGTTGTTCATCCCCATGATCGCGGCCGCGCCCTTGGCGGCGGTGTACGCCTCGGGGGAGAGGTTGGCCTTGGCCTCGGGCTCCAGCTCGCGCAGCAGGCCGGGGCTGCGGGTGGCCATCGCGCAGGACAGCACGGTGCCCCACAGCTGCTGGGCCGGCAGGTCGGAGTTGCCGATGACCGAGCCCAGGTTGAGCTTGAGGTCCTTGGCGTAGTCCGGGAGGGCGGCCTTCAGGTCGTCGAGGGCCATGGGTCAGCCCGCCAGCAGGGCCTGGGCGTCGAGGGTGTCCTCGCCCTTGTTCCAGTTGCACGGGCACAGCTCGTCGGTCTGCAGGGCGTCCAGCACGCGCAGGACCTCCTTGGGGTTACGGCCGACGGAGCCGGCGGTCACCATGACGAACTGGATCTCGTTGTTCGGGTCCACGATGAACACGGCGCGGTGGGCGGTGCCGTCCTCGCCCTCGACGCCGCAGGCGCGCATCAGGTCGTGCTTGACGTCGGCCAGCATCGGGAAGGGCAGGTCGCGCAGGTCCTTGTGGTCCTTGCGCCAGGCGTGGTGCACGAACTCGGAGTCGCCGGAGACGCCGAGGATCTGGGCGTCGCGGTCCGCGAACTCGTCGTTCAGCTTGCCGAACGCGGCGATCTCGGTGGGGCAGACGAAGGTGAAGTCCATCGGCCAGAAGAAGACGACCTTCCACTTGCCCTCGTAGGACTTGTGGTTGATGTCGGCGAAGGCGTTCGCGGCGTCGAGGTCGACACAGGCCTTGAGGTCGAACTCGGGGAACTTGTCACCGATCGTGAGCACGTTCGCTTCTCCTGAAGTGAGTTGAGGGGAGCTTTGTCCGGATTCCGGACACGGATCACAATTCCACATCGTGGACTGATCAGGGAAATAGCTAGACTGGATGTGTCTGATCGGAGGTTGCTATCAGTACCGAATCCCCCACGTCGCGGCCGGGCACCCGCCGGGCCTCCGCCGCGAAGGCCGGCCAGGCTGTGGCGAGCGCCACAGGCCGCGGACCCCGCACCCCGACCGTCGCCCAGCTCCGGGCCTTCGTCGCGGTGGCCGAGCACCGGCACTTCCGGGAGGCCGCCGCCGCCACCGGGACCAGCCAGCCCGCGCTGTCCGGGGCGGTCGCGGCGCTGGAGGAGTCGCTGGGCGCGCAGCTCGTCGAGCGTACGACGCGCAGGGTGATCGTCACTCCGCTGGGGGAGCGCGTGCACCGGCACGCCCGCCGGGTGCTGGCCTCGCTGCAGGCCCTCACCGAGGAGGTCGAGGCCGCCCGCCGCCCGTTCACCGGGCCGCTGCACCTGGGTGTCATCCCGACCGTCGCGCCCTACCTGCTGCCCACCGTGCTGCGGCTGGTCCGGGACGGCTTCCCGGAATTGGAGCTGCACGTCCACGAGGAGCGCACCCCCTCGCTGCTGGAGGGCCTGGCCGCCGGGCGGCTGGACGTCCTGCTGCTGGCGCTCCCGGCCGGCGGGAGCTCGCCCACCACGGACATCCCGCTGTTCGACGAGGACTTCGTGCTGGTCACCCCGCCGGGCCATCCGCTGGCCGGGCGGGTGGACGTGCCGCGCGACGTGCTGCTCGACCTGGACGTGCTGCTGCTGGAGGAGGGCCACTGCCTGCGCGACCAGGCGCTGGACATCTGCCGCGAGGTCGGCGCCGATCCGGCGGGCTCCACCACCCGCGCGGCCGGCCTGTCCACCCTGGTGCAGCTGGTCGCCGGCGGCCTCGGGGTGACGCTGCTGCCCGCCACCGCGCTGGACGTCGAGGCCGGGCGCACCGACCGGCTGGCCGCCGTGCGCTTCGCCGCCCCGGCGCCGGGGCGCCGGATCGGGCTGGCCGTCCGCCCGGGCTCGGCGCGCGGCGCCGAGTACGAGCGCTTCGCGGCCGCGCTGCGCGAGGTGCTGGTCGAGCTGCCGGTCCGGATCGTGGAGGCCTGACCGGCTCGGGGCCGGGACCGGCTGGGGTCGGGGGGCGGTTCAGTCCTGATCGGCCCGGGCCGGGTGCGGCTCCCCGTGCCAGCGCGGTTCGGGCCGGACGGCGGGGGCGCCCAGGCAGAGCCCCACCGTCGTCGCGACCAGGAGGTCCAGGGCCCGCAGGGTGTCCGCCTCGGCTCGACCGTCGGCGCCGCGCAGCGCGAGGTGGCGGGCCGTCAGTCCGTCGAAGCCGCTGAGGAAGTGGACGGCGATCTCGCGCGCGGGCATCGCCAGGGCCAGCCCGTGGGCGGCCGCGAGGGCGGTGAGCATCTCGGTGGCGGTGCCCTCGATCTCGCGCTGCAGCCCGAGCATGATCTCCCGCACGTCCGGGTCGCGCATCGCCAGCGCCCCGAACTCGCTGAGCAGCACGCAGCGCCCCTCCTCGCCGGTGGCGGCCTCCCAGAGCGCGTAGACCAGGGTGCGGACCTGCTCGCCGAACGGCCCGTCGCCCGGGGTCGCGGCGCGCACCTGGCCGATCGCCTCGGAGGTCAGCTGCTCCACCACGGCCCGGTAGAGGTCCTTCTTGGTGCCGAAGGTGTAGTGCACCGTCGCCTGGGCGACCCCGAGCTCGGCCGCGATCGCGCGGGTGCTGCCCGCGGCGACCCCTTCCCGTGCCATCAGGTCGAGGGCGGCCTGGACCAGTTGCGGGCGGCGTTCGGAGGCGGGGACGTGAGCCATCCAGCCAGGGTAGCGCCATGGTCGGCCAACTGTGTCAAACGATCTGGTCGGATGATCCGGTCGACCAACTTTGTCACTCGACAAACTTGAGCGTACGGTGGAACGCGACCTGCCCTGACCGACTCCGAGGACCGCCCATGGCCACCTACCTGTACCGACTGGGCCGCTTCTGCTTCCGGCGGCGGCGTACCGTCCTGGCCGTCTGGATCGCCGTGCTGATCGCGATCGGCGGGGCCGCGGGCGCCTTCGCCGGCAAGACCAGCGACGAGTTCACGGTGCCCGGCACCGAGGCGCAGACCACGCTGGACCGGATCAAGGACACTTTCCCGGCGCAGGCCCACGGCTCCGCCCAGGTCGTCTTCGCCGCTCCGGCGCCCGGCGGCGCCACCACGCCCGAGGCCGCGAAGGCGGTCGGCGAGGCGGTCGGCCGGATCGCCGGCGTCCCCGGCGTGGCCGCGGTGCCCGATCCCTACGCGACCGGCGCCGTCTCGTCCGACGGCCGGGTCGCGATCGCCCTGGTCTCCTTCGACCACAAGCTCGCCGACATCACCGACCGGCAGCGCGACGCCGTCAAGGCCGCCGCCGAACCGGTCCGCGCGGCCGGCCTGGACGTGGCCTTCGGAGGCGACGCGTACAACAGGTTCGCCCAGATCGAGGGCGGCTCCGAGTCGATCGGCCTGCTGGTGGCCGGGGTGGTGCTGGTGATCACCCTGGGCACCCTGGTCGCGGCCGGCCTGCCGCTGCTCACCGCGCTGGTCGGCGTCGGGGTGTCGATGGCCGGACTGCTGGCGCTGACCGGCTCGTTCCGGATCATCACCACCGCGCCGGTGCTGGCCCTGATGGTCGGCCTCGCAGTCGGGATCGACTACGCGCTGTTCATCCTGTTCCGCCACCGCCGCCACCTGGACGAGGGGCTGGAACCGGAGGAGGCCGCCGCCCGCGCCACCGCGACGGCCGGCAGCGCCGTCGTCTTCGCCGGGCTGACCGTGGTCGTCGCGCTCGCCGGACTCGCCGTCGCCGGCGTCCCGTTCCTCACCGTGATGGGCCTGGCCGCCTCCGGCGCGGTCGTGGTGGCCGTCCTGGTCGCGATCACGCTGCTGCCCGCGGTGCTCGGCTTCGTCGGCCGCGCGATCGACCGGCTCCCGGTCTGGAAGCGGGCGCTGCGCACCAGCGGGCGGACCACCATGGGCGAGCGCTGGGCCCGCTTCGTGGTCCGCCGCCCGCTGCCCGTCCTGCTGGTCGGCCTGGCCGGGCTGGGCGCCCTGGCGGTGCCCGCGGCGAGCCTGAACCTCGGACTGCCGGGCGGCGGCTCACAGGCCGTCGGGACGGACGCGCGCACGGCGTATGACCTGGTCAGCGACGGCTTCGGACCAGGCTTCAACGCCCCGCTGGTGGTGGTCGTGGACGCCCACGACGCCCCGCGGCCCGACCAGGCGGTGCAGGGCGTGGCGGCGAAGCTGCAGTCCCTGAAGGGCGTCAGGACTCTGCTGCCGCCGCAGGTCGACCAGGTCGGCCGGACCGCGCTCGTCCCCGTCATCCCGCAGACCGGCCCGGACCACGCGGACACCAAGGCGCTGGTCACCGAGATCCGCGACCAGCGCGGGGAGTTGAAGGCGGCGACCGGCGCGGACATCGCCGTCACCGGCACCACGGCCGCCAACATCGACGTCTCCACCAAGCTCGGCCAGGCGCTGCCCCCGTTCGTCGGGGTGATCGTCGCGATCGCGCTGGTGCTGCTCGCCCTGGCCTTCCGCTCGGTGCTGGTGCCGCTCAAGGCGGTGCTGGGCTTCCTGCTCAGCATCGGGGCCTCGCTCGGCGCGGTGGTCGCGGTCTACCAGTGGGGCTGGCTGGACGGCGTGATCGACGTGCCCAAGGTCGGTCCGGTGGTCAGCTTCGTGCCGATCCTGCTGATCGGGGTGCTGTTCGGCTTGGCGATGGACTACGAGCTGTTCCTGGTCTCCGGGATGAAGGAGCAGTACGTCCACGGCAAGGCGCCGCGCGAGGCGGTGGTGGGCGGGGTCAAGGGCGGCGCCCGGGTGGTGACGGCGGCCGCGCTGATCATGGTCTCGGTGTTCGGGGCCTTCGTCTTCGGCCACGACCCGATCGTCCAGCCGATCGGCTTCGCCCTCGCGGTGGGCGTGCTGGTGGACGCCTTCGTGGTGCGGATGGCGCTGGTGCCCGCCGCGATGGCGCTGTTCGGCAAGGCCGCCTGGTGGTTCCCGAAGCGGCTGGAGAAGGTCGTGCCGAAGGTGGACATGGAGGGCGAGCAGTTGATCGCGCGCCTGGCGGAGCAGCCCGCGAAGGAGCCGGTCGCCGTCTGAGGCCGGGGCTGCCGCGGCCGGCTACGGCTGCGGCAGCCGCTGCTCGAACCAGACCACCTTGCCGGTGCCCAGCCGGGTCGCGCCCCAGCGGTCCGCGCACCTGGACACTATCTGCAGCCCGCGCCCGCGTTCGTCCTCCGGCCCGGTGCGGCGCGGGCGCGGCAGCAGCGGACTGTCGTCGCCGACCTCGCAGCGCAGCCGGGTGGTGCGCACCAGGCTCAGCGTGATCGGCCGGGTCGCGTGCTGGACGGCGTTGGTGACCAGCTCGCTGACCATCAGCTCGGTCGCCTCGCTGAGCTCGTCCAGCCCCCAGCGGCGCAGGGTGTGCGCGGCCAGCCGGCGGGCCCGGCCGGGCGTCTCGTTGCGCGGCTGCAGGTACCAGTGCGCGACGTCCCCGGCCGGGATGCCGTCGAAGCAGGCGCCGAGCAGGGCGATGTCGTCGCCGCGGTCGCCGGGCGGCAGGATCCGCAGCGCCTCCATGCACAGCTGCTCGGGGGACTGCCAGCGGGCGGCGGCGATCCGGGCGCGCAGCACCTCCAGGCCGTCGCTGATCGCTCGGCTGCGGGTCTCCACCAGGCCGTCGGTGAACAGCAGCAGCGCCGAGCCGGGCGGCGCGGGCAGCTCGACCGAGTTGAAGTCGACCCCGCCGACCCCGATCGGCGCCCCGGAGTCCAGCTCCACCACCTCGGCCGTCCCGTCCGGGCGGACCAGCACCGGCGGGACGTGTCCGGCGTTGGCCAGCACCACCCGGTTGGCGATCGGGTCGTAGACCGCGTACACGCAGGTCGCCAGGTGCTGTTCGCGGCCGAGCCGCTGGGCCTGCTCGTCCAGGTGGTAGAGCACCTCGTGCGGCGGCAGGTCGAGGGCGGCCAAGGTCTGCGCGCTGGTGCGCAGTTGGCCCATGATGGCGGCCGAGGTGAGCGAGTGGCCCATCACGTCGCCGACGATCAGGGCCACCCGGTTGCCGGGCAGCGGGATGGCGTCGTACCAGTCGCCGCCGACCTGCGCGCCGCGCTCGCCGGGCAGGTAGCGCTGGGCGAGCCGGACGCCGTGCGGCTGCGGCAGCCGCAACGGCAGCATGCTGCGCTGGAGTTCGTTGGCTATCTCCCACTCGCGGGCGTACCGCAGGGCGGTGTCCACGGCCAGCCCGGCCTGGGTGGCGAGGTGCGCGGCGGTCGCGGTGTCCGCGGCGTCGAAGACCGGGCGGCCGCTGCGTTCGGGAGGACGGCGGATCAGCACCAGCAGCCCGAGGACGGCCTTGCGGCCGCGCAGTGGGAGGGCGAGGACGGAGGTGCCCGCCGCCAGCCGGGCCACCCCGCGGGTGCCGTACAGCTCGCGCAGCAGCACCTCGGTGCGTTCGGCACCGGGCGTGCCGAGGACGGCGGGCTCGGCGGGGCGGCGGCTCAGCAGGGCGTGCGCGAGCGCCCCGCCCCGGGTGACGGGGACGGCGGGTCCGCTGTCGGCGGTCGAGCGGGCGCCGAAGCGGGAGCGGCGCCGGTCGTCGAAGCCCCCCGGGCGGCCGCGGCGGCCGATCCTGGTGCCGGTGCTGTGGTGGATCCGCAGCTCCTCGGGGAAGCCGGGTTCGCGTTCGACGTTGGGCAGCGGGTCGCGCAGGTGGACCACGGCGGCGTCGGCCAGCGTCGGGACCAGCACCCGGCCGATGTTGCGCAGCGTCGCGGCCAGGTCGAGGGCGCTGTTGATCCGCCGGGTCGCCGAGTCGAGGTAGGCGAGGCGGTCCGCCACCTCGGCCCGTTCCGGCCGGGTGGCGGTGGCGGACGGCTTCGCGGGAGCCGGGGCGGGGGCGTGGGCCGGTGCTGGGGCCGGGGCGTGGGCCGATGCCTGGGTCGGGGCCGGAGCCGCAGCCGGTGCCTGGGTCGGGGCCGCAGCCGGTGCCGGTGCCGGTGCCTGGGCCGGGACGTGGCGGCGCCGGCCCGGGACGGCGGGCGGCTGCTCCGCCTCGGTCTTGAGCTGGTCGCGCACGGCTGCCTGTCCTGGATTCGGTGGGGTCGATGGGGAGTTCTGGGCCGGTCGGTCGATCAGCCGACGCGTCGACAGCACAGGAACAGCTGTTCCTCCGGCGGCAGCGAGGTGCTGGCCGGCGCGTACGGATGCCCCGAGCACTCCTCGACGGCGAAGCCGGACGCGACCAGGACCCGCTCCAGATCCTCCCTCAGATACCCACTGATCCGCAGCTCTCTGCCAAGGAACGGAAGCGGAACGTGATCCAGGTCCGCCTCGACCATGCCGAGCGCCAGCAGTCCGCCCGGTCGCAGGAGTTCGCGTAGCCGCCGGAGCACGGTCGGGATCTCGTCCTGCGGCAGCAGGATCAACGTGAAGAACGCGGTGACGGCGGCGAAGGTGCCGTGGCCGTCCGGTCCGAGCGCGGGCGCGTTCCAGACCCGTTCGGCGCGCTCGGTGGCCAGATCGTACAGGTCGATCCGATGGAACACCGGCGGGATCGCGCCGGGGGACGCCGACTGCCGGGCCAGCGTGAGCATCACGTCGGAGAGGTCCACGCCGGTCACCCGCAGCCCGGCTCCGGTCAGCTGGCGGACGGTCGGTTCCCCGGTGCCGCAGCCCACGTCCAGGACCCGGGCGCCCGGTTCCAGCTCGGCGACCAGACGCCGGCCGCAGGCCAGCTGCCCGTCCTTGGCGGGGAAGGCCTCCCCGTACCCCGCGCCGATGGTGTCGAAGGCGACCGCCTGCAGGGCCCGCGCCGCCCGGCGCCGCCGTACCTCGGGCTCGTCGTCCCCGGCGTCCTCGCCGACGGGGAACGGGTCGGATATCCGTCCGGTCGTCACGTTGAGAGGCACCCTTCCACCCGTGCCTCCGGTCGGCTCTCGGCGGCCTCCCGGGCCGCCGCCGGTGGCGGCGTGTCACACTCCCCGCAGCACGCGGACCGACTGCACCCCGGCGCGTTGGCGACGGACACTCGTGTGCGTACTGGCATCTGAGAATATGCGCGATCACCGCGCCATGGGGTCCCTTTCCGGCCAACTCGTCGTGCTTGGGTCGATGTGGCCGGGGTTGCGGAAGCACGGCGGTGTGGGTCGGGGTGGTGCGCGAGGGGCCGCGCGCCGTACGGAGCGCCGGGGGTGACGCCGGGATGACGGCGCTGACCTGCGGTTTCTCGGAGCCGCCGGCCGACTATCGGACGTTTATCGAACGTCAATCGGCGGGGTGCACAGTGGAGTCCAGCGCCGGGGAAGCGTTGAGGGCGCTCCCGCAGCCGGGGGGCTGCGGGAGCGCCGACGCGCGGTTCGGGGGAGGTGCTCCGAGGGGGAGCGGAGGCCTTACGGCGCCGGGGGAGAGATGGGCTCGGTGTGCTGCTGGGAGATGAGGTCCGCCACGGGGGAGGCCTCGGGCACACCGAGCCGCGTGAAGATCGCGTGCGCCTCCTGGAGGCACGCGAGCCCGCGAGCGGGCTGGGCGAGGGCGAGCAGCGCCTCGCCCAGTGCGGCGTTGGCCAGGCCCTGGCAGAAGGCGGAGTCCATCTCCTGACCGATCGCGAGCGATTCGCCGGCGGCTTCGGCGGCCTCGGTGTGCTGCCCGGAGGCGAGCAGCGCGGAGGCGAGGCGGGCCAGGGTGTACCCCTCCCAGAGGGGGTTGCGCTGGGACTGGTAGAGCCGGTGGGCCTCGCGCAGATGGGGGACGGCCTCGATGCCGGAGAGCACCACGCCCAGTTGGTAGAGCGTCTGGGCGAGCAGCGGACCGTTTTCGGACTCCCGTGCGGCGGCGACGCCGTCCTCGGCTGAGCGGATCGCCGTCTCGGTCATGCCGAGCCGGTGCTGCACCCGGGCCATGTTGCTGACTACCCGTGCCTCCAGGACAGGCGCGCCGACGGCCCGACTGGTGGCCCGCGCCTGCTCCAGGAAGGGCAGCGCCTCGGCCGGACGGTTCCCGACGTTCAGCATGACACCCAGCATGTTGGCCGTGGCCAGCAGGATGACGGTCGGCTCGTCCGGCGCCTGGTGGTCCAGGCTCCGGCGGAAGGACTGCTCCGAGCCCTGGAAGTCGCTGGTGACGGACTGCAGGGTGCCGCGGGCGAAGTACACCCGGGCGAGCGCGGCCGAGTCGTCGCGGCGCTGCGCGTCCTCGCCGATCGCGTCCAGGGTCCGCAGCGCTCGGGGGCCCCGGGTCGGGTCCGGATCGATGCTGATCAGGTAGTTCAACAGGTCGACGGCGGCGCGCTGCAGCACGCCGGGGCCGCTCGCGGCGGCCTCGACGGTGCTGAGGAGCAGGCCGCCCTCGGTACCGAGCCAGTCCTGTGCCGCCTGGCTCGTCGGCAGGTCGAGGCCCGGAGACGTGGGCGTGGTCAGCAGTTCGGGCAACGGGTCGTCCGGCTCGATGACCTGGGCCGCGTTCCGCACCGTCGGTATCAGCAGGTCGAGCAGCCGCAACACCGCCCGCTCCTGCTCTCCGGTGTCCCCGATCCGCTCGTTCTGCCGCTGAGCGTAGAGCCGGAGCAGGTCGTGGTAGCGGTAGCGGCCCGGGGTGAAGCACTCCAACATGTTCGCCTCGACCAGCGCCTCGGCGAGGTCCTCGGCGGTGTACTCGTCCACGCCGAGCAGCGCCGCGGCGGCCGCCAGCGGAATGTCGGGCGAGTCGATCAGGGCGAGCAGCCGAAAGGCGCGGGCCTCGTCCGTGGACAGCTGTCCGTAGCCGAGCCCGATGGTGGTCTCCACGGCCAGGTTGCCGAGCTGGAGTTCGTCCAACCGCCGTCGTTGATCGGCTAACCGACTGGCCAGGTCGGAGACGCTCCAGCGCGGGCGGCTGGCCAGCCGGGCGGCAGCGATGCGGACGGCCAGCGGTAGGAAGCCGCAAGCGGTGACCACCTTCATGGCGGCTTCCGGCTCGGCGGCGACCCGCTGCTCGCCGACGATGGCGGAGAACAGTGCCAAGGCCTCGGCGGGGGTCAGCTCCTCGACGTCGAAGAGCTGGGCGCCCGGGATGCCGGCCAGCCGGGACCGGCTGGTCGCAAGCACCGCGCAGCCGGAGACGCCCGGGATGAGAGGTCGAATCTGCTCGGCGTCGCGCGCGTTGTCGAGCAGGATGAGCATCCGCCGGTTGGCGAGCAGCGAGCGGTACAGGGCGGCGCGCTGTTCGAGCGAGTCCGGGTTCTCCGTGACACCGAGCGCGTGCAGGAAGTCACCGAGGACGACCACCGGGTCGGCTGGGGAGGCCCCGGCCCCGCGCAGGTCGACGTACAGCTGTCCGTCCGGGAACTCGGCGCGGACGCGGTGGGCGACGTGCACCGCGAGAGTGGTCTTGCCGACCCCGCCGATACCGGCCAGCGACGTGACCACCACGGCCTGGCCGGTGGCGTTCATCAGAACCTTGGAGAGATCGCCGACCAGCTCGGAACGTCCACTGAAGTCCGAGACATCGGCGGGGAGTTGGGCCGGAGCCGGGGGCGCGGTCGGACTGTCCTCGCGGGCGGCCAGGGCGGCGGCGGGGAGCGCGAGGCCCGGATCGGCCGCGAGGATGCGGTTGTGCATCGCGGAGAGGCCGGTGCCCGGCTCGACACCGAGCTCCTTGATCAGGAGCTTGCGGGTGTCGGTGTAGACGCCGAGCGCCTCGGCCTGCCGGCCACAGCGGTACAACGCCAGCATCAGCAGCTCGCGCAGGCGCTCGCGCAGCGGGTGCTCGGCCGTCAGGCTGTTGAGCTCACCGACGATCTCCGCGTGCAGACCGATGTCGAGGGCAGCCGAGCAGAGTTCCTCGGCGGCGGCCACCTGGCGTTCGGCGAGGCGCAGCCGCTGGGTGTCGGCGTAGGGGCCGGGGATACCGGTGAGCGGACGGCCGCTGAACAGGTCCAGCGCCTGGACCAGGAGGCGGTGCGCCTCGTGCTTGTCGCCCGAGGTCCGGGCGGCCGCGGCCTCGGCGGAAAGCCGCTCGAAGACCGTCAGGTCGAGGGCGTCAGCCGGGATGCGGAGCGCGTAGCCGTCAGCGACGGAGACGAGCAGCTCGGCGGGTCGGCGCACCTCGCGCCGGGGCTCGATGACGGAGCGGAGGCGGGAGACATAGGTGCGGAGCGCGGCCACGGCCTGGGCGGGAGGCCGCTCTCCCCAGAGTGCGTTGACCAGGTCCTGGGTGGTGACCGGGCGACCGGAGTGCAGCAGAAGGGTGGTCAGAACGGCCTGTTGTTGCGGGGATCCGAGAGAGAGGGGTTTGCCGTCGAGCCAGGCCTGGACCGGACCGAGGACTTGGAAGCGCAGCGCAGGGGTCTGCGGCGTCTCCCGAAACTCCATGAAGTCCCCCGATGGCCTGTGGTGTCGTTTCCGTGAAAGGGCGCTCGGCGGTCTGCCGCGGTGCTTCAGCTTAGGCGGACGCCCGACTCTGCCGGACGGCAGCGCAAGCCACACGATGTTTATCGGACATTTAATCAACCCTACGATACTGTCCGCGCGCCCGCGCCACAGAGGCCGGGCTGGACACATTTGATGACCGAAAGGCGGCCGACCCATGGCCAACGACCAGAGCGAGACCCCGGTGGCGTCGGCGCCCGAGAACGCGGCGAAGACCGAGGCCCCGGCCGCCGCTGTGGAGGCGGGCAAGGCTGTCGAGGGCGCGGTGACCGCGGCCTCGAACCCGACCGAGTACGCCGCGCCGACCGACACCCAGAAGGCTGATATCGAGGGCGCCCTCTTCGGCGACGAAGCCGAGCACGTGGAGGAATCCACCGAGCCGGCCACTGGTGAGCCGGGCAAGAAGTACGTGCCGGAGAGCGTCGTCGGCGGCCACCCGTAAGCCGTTCCTCTCCCGTGCCCCCGTGCCCCCGTCCGGGCGCGGGGGCACGTGTGGTGGTGTACGCGCCAGTTCGTACCCCGGCGGATCGGTGGCCGATTCCCGTCCCCGGTGCACGCATGGTGACCGGCGTTATCCGTAACGTGCCCGGCGGGCGGCCGCGGGGCGTTCCGGAATTCCGGATTCACCGCAGGGATTGCGAAGTCCGGAATGTAGCCGTTCGTGGGGATTTCGCCGGAATTATCGACGCCGAACTCATTCAGCCGATTCGCGTGGCCCGGGAACGGGTGAGACGTGGGCGGGTTCGACGGCCCATTCGAGACCGCCGCCCTCGGGGCGCAGGTAGTGCTCGCCGCCGATGGTGTCCATGTAGATGCCGGTGCGTCCGGTCCTCCGGTCGAGGACGAGTTCACCCACGTGTGGTCGGTAGGCCGGGGCGTTGCGCTGTCGGATGCTCACCGCTGTGCTCCTCGCTCTGGGAGGCGACTGGCCAGCATCTCTAGAGAAGCTAATATCTCTAGAGATGTCAACGGTCGTATCTGCTTACTAGCGGCCGCGGGCGCGCCTACGATTTGGTCCGAGGCAGAGGGAGCGGCGATGACCGGCAGCACTGGCGACAAACGCCCCAAGTACCAGCGGATCGCCGAGGCGCTGAAGGCGGCCATCGACACCGGCCGGTACGGCGCGGGCGACCGCCTGCCCGGCGAGAACGACCTCATGGACGAGTACGGCGTGGCCCGGATGACCGCCCGCCAGGCGCTGGGGGTGCTGCAGAGCGAGGGCATCGCCGAGGCGCGCCGCGGCGCGGGGGTGTTCGTCCGGGACTTCCGGCCGCTGCGCCGGCGCGGCATCCAGCGGCTGGCGCAGGGGCAGTGGGGGTCCGGCCGGTCGATATGGTCGGCGGACATCGACAACCGCACCCTGGTGGTCGACCAGGTGTCCGTCACCGAACAGGGCGCCCCCGAGCACGTGGCCCGGGTGCTGGGCGTGGACCCGGGCGCCCCGATGTGCGTGCGGAGCCGCCGCTTCGTCCTGGACGGCAAGCCGGTGCTGCTCTCGACGTCGTACCTGCCGGCCGGCCTGGTGGCCGGCACCGCGATCACCCGCGAGGACACCGGCCCGGGCGGCACCTACGCCCGGCTGGCCGAGATCGGCGCCAAGCCCGTGCACTTCCGCGAGGAGGTCCGCTCCCGGATGCCCGGTGCGGAGGAGTCCACCCGCCTGGAACTGTCCGCCGGCACCCCGGTGATCCTGATCTGCCGCACCGCCTTCGCCGA
Organism: Kitasatospora sp. NPDC053308; assembly: GCF_055585785.1. Lineage (NCBI taxonomy): Bacteria > Bacillati > Actinomycetota > Actinomycetes > Kitasatosporales > Streptomycetaceae > Kitasatospora > Kitasatospora sp. NPDC053308. The sequence continues at coordinate 84,175 of NZ_JBVJJY010000005.1, forward strand.
CGAGGGGCAGGTGGTCGAACTCAACGAGATGATCCTGGACGCCGCCTCCTACGTCCTGGAGTACGACTTCGACGCCTGAGCCCCCGCCCGCGCGGCTGCTGCTACTGGTAGTGGTAGCGGGCCTTGAGAACCTTCACTTCCTTGTCGTCGGCCCGGTACACCAGTCGGTGCTCGTCATCGATCCGGCGTGACCAGTAGCCGGCCAGGTCGCCCTTCAGGGGTTCCGGCTTGCCGATCCCGTTGAACGGATCGCGCTGGATCTCGCCGATCAGGCGGGTGATCCGCTGGGCCATTCTCCGGTTCGATCCCAGCCAGAACAGGAAGTCCTCCCAGGCGTCCGGGTCGAAGTGGACGCTCCTCACACCTCGCCCGCCAGGGCCGCCAGTTCCTCCATCGTCCTGGTGACCCCCGGATCTCCCGCCTTGTCGCGGGCGACGGCCTCCATGAGTCGCCGGGCATTGGCGGGTGAGCGCAGGAGGTAGATCGTCTCCTGCCAGGAGTCGTAGTCCTCGGCCGACATGAGGACCGCGTCGCCGCTCTTGGAGGTGATTCTTATCGGGGCGTGGTCGTCGTTGACCTTCTTGATCAACGGGAAGAGCTGCGTGCGGGCCTCGCTTGCGCTGATCGCCATCGATCCGCCTCCTGTCCGAACCGGAAAGCCGTACGTCTACGGTACGGGATTCCGGTACCGGTTGCGAGGAAAACCGCCCCGGCCGCAGGGGCGGACGGGGCGGTCAGGGGGCGTACGGGCTACGCCGTGGCGGCGGGGGCTACTCCTTGGAGCGGACCCGGAGGTTGGTGATCAGCGGGCCCTCCGTCGTCTCGCGGAAGAAGTCGTTGCCCTTGTCGTCCACCACGATGAACGCCGGGAAGTCCTCGACCTCGATGCGCCAGACGGCCTCCATGCCGAGCTCGGCGTACTCCAGGACCTCGACCTTCTTGATGCAGTCCTGGGCGAGGCGGGCCGCCGGGCCGCCGATGGAGCCGAGGTAGAAGCCACCGTGCCGGGCGCAGGCGTCGGTGACCTGCTTGCTGCGGTTGCCCTTGGCGAGCATGACCATCGAGCCGCCGGCCGCCTGGAACTGGTCGACGTAGGAGTCCATCCGGCCGGCCGTGGTCGGGCCGAAGGAGCCGGAGGCGTAGCCCTCGGGGGTCTTGGCCGGGCCCGCGTAGTAGACCGGGTGGTCCTGCAGGTACTTGGGCATGCCCTCGCCGGCGTCCAGGCGCTCCTTGATCTTGGCGTGGGCGATGTCGCGGGCGACGACCAGGGTGCCGGTGAGCGAGAGGCGGGTCTTCACCGGGTACTTGGAGAGTTCGGCGCGGATCGCGGACATCGGCTGGTCGAGGTCGACCCGCACCACGTCGTCGTCCAGGTGCTCGTCGGTGGTGTCCGGCAGGTACTTCGCCGGGTCGGTCTCCAGCTGCTCCAGGAAGACGCCCTCGGCGGTGATCTTGCCGAGCGCCTGGCGGTCGGCGGAGCAGGAGACGGCCATCGCGACGGGCAGCGAGGCGCCGTGGCGGGGCAGGCGCACCACGCGGACGTCGTGGCAGAAGTACTTGCCGCCGAACTGGGCGCCGATGCCGATCTTCTGGGTCAGCTCGGTGACCTTGGCCTCCAGCTCCAGGTCGCGGAAGCCGTGGCCGGTCCTGGCGTTGCCCGAGGTCGGCAGGTGGTCCAGGTAGTGCGCCGAGGCGTACTTGGCGGTCTTCAGCGCGAACTCGGCGCTGGTGCCGCCGATCACGATGGCCAGGTGGTACGGCGGGCAGGCGGCGGTGCCGAGGGAGCGGATCTTCTGCTCCAGGAACGAGAGCATGCTGGCCTCGTTCAGGATGGCCTTGGTCTCCTGGTACAGGTACGACTTGTTGGCGGAGCCGCCGCCCTTGGCCATGAAGAGGAACTTGTACGCGTCGCCGTCGGTGGCGTACAGCTCGATCTGGGCCGGCAGGTTGTTGCCGGTGTTCTTCTCGTCCCAGGTGGTGACCGGGGCCATCTGGGAGTAGCGCAGGTTGAGCTTGGTGTACGCGTCGTACACCCCGCGCGCGATGGCGGCCTCGTCGCCGCCCTGGGTGAGCACGTTCTGGCCGCGCTTGCCCATGACGATCGCGGTGCCGGTGTCCTGGCACATCGGCAGGATGCCGCCGGCCGAGATGTTGACGTTCTTCAGCAGGTCGAGCGCGACGAAGCGGTCGTTGGGGCTGGCCTCCGGGTCGTCCAGGATGCGCCGCAGCTGGGCGAGGTGGGCGGGGCGCAGGTAGTGCGAGATGTCGTGCATCGCCTCGGCGGTGAGCAGCCGCAGGGCCTCGGGCTCGACCTGGAGGAACGTGCGGCCGCCCGCCTCGAAGGTGGAGACTCCCTCGGAGGTCAGCTTGCGGTACGGGGTCGGGTCAGCGCCCAGGGGGAGCAGGTCGCTGTACTCGAAGTCTGGCGTGGGAGCCATCGGGGCGGTCCTTAGGGGTCCAGTGGTACGGCTGCGTCGGCGAAGCACCATCCAGGGTAGGACCCGGTCGCGGTCGGCATGCGGACAGGTCCGCCTTGCGTGATCGGGCTCACTCGGGCTGGAGTGCGAGCGACTAGGCTGGGCCCGTGGACAACTCGCCGTCGCACGACGATCCGGGGCAGCCGGTGCCGGCGCCCGTACCGATGACCAAGTCCGAACTCGAGCCCGAGGCCAGGCCGGAGGCGAAGCCGGAGTCGCGGCCGTCGCACGCGCCGGTCCCGCAGGCGCAGATGCGCGTCTCGGACGCCGACCGCGAGCGGATCGCGGAACTGCTGCGGGACGCCTACGCGGAGGGGCGCCTGGACGCGGACGAGCACGCGGAGCGGATCGAGGCCGCGTACGCCGCCAAGACCTTCGGCGACCTCGCACCGCTGACCCGGGACCTGCCGGCCCGCCCGCTGTCCTTCGAGAAGCAGCCGCTGGGCGCACCGGCGGCGCCGCCCCAGCCGCCCGCCCGCCAGGAGTCGCCGGCCGTGGTGGCGATCTTCGGCGGCGCGTCCCGCAAGGGCCGCTGGCGGGTGGGTTCGCAGCTGAAGGCCTTCGCCGCGTTCGGCGGCGTGGAGATCGACCTGAGCGACGCCGTCTTCGAGTCTCCCGAGGTGGAGATCGTGGTGGTGGCGGTGTTCGGCGGGGTCGAGGTCCGGGTGCCGGAGAACGTCAGCCTGCAGGGCGCCGGGGTCGGCCTGTTCGGCGGTTTCGACGTCCGCGAGCAGACCGCGGCGGACCCGTACGCTCCGGTTGTCCGGGTCAAGGGCCTTGCCCTGTTCGGCGGTTGCACCGCCAAGCCGCGCCGGGGCAAGAAGCTCAAGGAGTGGGTCCGCCGCCAACTCGGCACCGACTGATCCCCGTTGACCTGCACAGCGCTGATCCCCGTTGACCTGCACAGCGCCCGGCCGGGAGCCAACTCCCGGTCGGGCGCTCGACGTTGCGCCGAGTGCACTCCGTAGTCGATTGCGTGCAGTGTGCATGAATCGGAGCGGGGCGGGGTAGTTCCTTCCGCACATCGCTTCTTGTACGGCTGCGCACCGGAGGCGGCCCAGCGGCCGTTCCGGGAGGTTGGACAGCGGGGGCTCGCAGCCGGGCAGGGGAGCGAGGGTTCCCCGTGTCCGAGAGCCTCGTCAGGAGTACGGCCGTGCTGCATCCGATGGAGTCCCGCACCACCTCGCCAGTCGCCGCCGCCCAGCTGCTGGAGCGCCGTCCCGACGTCCGTCCGCAGCCGCAGCCCCCGGGCGGCCAGGCGGGTGCCCCCGCGGGCGAGGACAACCCCTGGCACACCGGTGCGGCGTGCCGGCGGGACGAGGTCGGGTTGTTCTTCGCGCCCTCCAAGGAGCCGACCGCTGCCCGGTTGTCCCGGGAGGAGCAGGCCAAGCAGGTGTGTGCCCGCTGCCCCGTGCTGCTGGAGTGCCGCGAGCACGCGCTGGCCCAGCCGGAGCCGTACGGCGTCTGGGGCGGGCTGACGGCCGCCGAGCGGAGGGTGGTGCTGGCCCGGCGCCGCCGCCGGGATGCGGAGCTGCGCGAGGCGACCCGGGTGACGGCGGCCGCGCGGCGCCGGATAGCCGGGTGACGGCGGGTCGAAGACCCCGGAGGCGGCCCCGAGGAGCCGAGCCCCGGGGCCGGACGCGCCGCGGCCCCGACGGGGGAGGATCCCCGCCGGGGCCGCCGCCTGCTGTCCGCAGGACGCGTCGTCGCCGGTGCGTCAGTTGGCGCGGTCGAAGTCGATCGCGCTGTAGGCCCGCAGCTTCGCGAGCTTGTGGGTGGAGTTGATCTCGCGGATCGTGCCGCTCTTGGAGCGCATCACCAGGGAGCTGGTGGTGGCGGTCTCCGAGCGGTAGTGCACCCCGCGCAGCAGCTCGCCGTCGGTGATGCCGGTGGCGACGAAGAACACGTTCTCGCCGCTGACCAGGTCGTCCGTGGTGAGCACCCGGTCCAGGTCGTGCCCGGCGTCCATGGCCTTCTGCCGCTCGGCGTCGTCCTTGGGCCACAGCCGGCCCTGGATCACGCCGCCCATGCACTTCATCGCGCAGGCCGCGATGATGCCCTCCGGGGTGCCGCCGATGCCCATCAGCAGGTCGACGCCGGTGCCCTCGCGGGCGGCCATGATGGCGCCGGCCACGTCGCCGTCGGAGATGAACTTGATCCGGGCGCCCGCCTCGCGGATCTCCCGGACCAGGCCGTCGTGGCGCGGGCGGTCGAGCACCACGACGGTGACGTCCTCGACGGCGCTGCCCTTGGCCTTGGCGACCCGGCGGATGTTGACCGCCGCCGGGGCGGTGATGTCGACGAACTCGGCGGCCTCCGGCCCGGCCACCAGCTTGTCCATGTAGAACACGGCGCTGGGGTCGAACATGGTGCCGCGGTCGGCCACCGCCAGCACGGCCACGGCGTTGTTCATGCCCTTGGCGGTGAGGGTGGTGCCGTCCACCGGGTCGACCGCGACGTCGCACTCGGCGCCGGTGCCGTCGCCGACCCGCTCGCCGTTGTAGAGCATCGGGGCCTCGTCCTTCTCGCCCTCGCCGATGACGACCACGCCGTTCATCGAGACGGTCGAGACGAGGGTGCGCATCGCCTTGACGGCTGCGCCGTCCGCGCCGTTCTTGTCGCCACGTCCGACCCACCGGCCGGCGGCCATCGCGGCCGCCTCGGTGACCCGGACGAGTTCGAGCGCGAGGTTCCGGTCCGGGGCCTCGGGCGCGACCTCCAGGGCACTGGGAAGGTGGTGCGGGTACTGCGTGGTCATCGTCGTTACCTCTCTGTACGCGACGGCCAGTGAGCGCCCGACTACTGCCTGGTCGAACGCCGTGGTGAGGGTCCTGCGATCGTATCTGCCCACGAGATGACTGTCTGTGGCGCGGGTCGCCGCTCCTCGGCGAAAAGCGCCGGTTCGTCCCGCTTCACCCGTACGTGGACACCCCGGGTGGCCGCCCCCGGATGTGGATGAGTCACCATGTGGGGGTGGCTGCAGAGAGCAAGGGCATGAGGGGTCGCCAGACCGTACGGGACATGGTCCTGTCGATGCTGGCGGTCGGTTTCGTCGTCTGGGTCGGGTACCTGTTCCTCCCGCACGACGCCAACAGCGACCCGGTGCACGTGGTCGAGTACAGGGTGGCCGCGGCCACCGCGAAGCGTGCCGCGCCGTACCCGCTGCTCGCCCCTGAGGGCCTGTCCGACAAGTGGCGGGCCACCTCGGTCAGCTACCGGCCGGCCGACCAGAACAACGGCAAGGGCAACGCCTGGCACCTGGGCTTCGTGACGCCCTCCGGCCAGTACGCGGCGGTCGAGCAGACCGACGTGTCGCGCGACGCGCTGCTGGCCGACAAGGTCGCGGGCGGCAAGCCGGACGGCACCTCCGACGTGGCCGGCCGCACCTGGGACCGCGTGCAGGGCGAGAAGGCCCGCGCGCTGGCCGCGCAGGGCGGCCCCGGCGCGACCGTGCTCACCGGCACCGCCTCCTACGAGGAACTGGCCGAGCTGGCGCAGGCGCTCAAGTAGCGCGGCGAGCGGCGGCGGTGACGCGGAAGGGCCCCGCACCGGACGAACCGGTGCGGGGCCCTTCGCGCGGGGCGGGTCAGACGGTGGTGACGACCTCGTCGTACTCCAGGCGCGGCGAACGCGGGAACCAGGCGTCCTCGCCCGGCTTGCCGATGTTGACCACGGCCAGCACCGAGTGGTCGCCGTCGCCGAAGAACTCCTTGTTGAGGCCGTCGGCGTCGTAGCCGGTCATCGGGCCGGCGGCCAGGCCGGCGGCGCGCACGCCGATGATGAAGTAGGCGGCCTGCAGGGCGCCGTTCAGCGTGGCGGACTGCTCACGGACGCTGCGCTCCGAGAAGAACATGTCCTTGGCCTGCGGGAAGTGCGGGAGCTGGGTCGGCAGCTCCTCGTGGAACTCGTTGTCCGCGGCCAGGATGGCGACCAGCGGGGCGGCGGCGGTCTTGGCCTTGTTGCCGTCCGCCATGTGCCGGACGAGGCGCTCGCGGCCCTCGGCCGAGCGGACCAGGACGACGCGCAGCGGCTGCTGGTTGAACGCGGTCGGGCCGAACTTGACCAGGTCGTAGATCGCCTGGATCTGCTCGTCGGAGACCGGCTCGTCGGTGAAGGTGTTCGCGGTGCGGGCCTCGCGGAACAGCAGGTCCTGAGCGGCGGCGTCGAGTACCAGGGCGTCGGTGGTCATGCTTCTGCACCTCATGCGGGAGGGGGGGAGTACGTCGGGGGCGACCGGTCGCGGCCGATCACCTCCTCCAACATAGGTGAATATTCAACTATTCCTCAAGTGCATGTGACCCGCATCACTCCCGGCGGTGCGGCTCGGACCCGCCCGGCCCGCCTCACCGTTCGCCCGGGGCCCCGCCCTCCTCGGCGGCCAGCGCCGCGTCCAGCCGTGCCCGGGCGCCGTCCAGCCAGCGCTGGCACACCTTCGCCAACTGCTCGCCGCGCTCCCACAGGGCCAGCGACTCCTCCAGCGACGTCCCGCCGTTCTCCAGCTGCCGGACGACGTCCAGCAGCGCGTCCCGGGCGTGCTCGTAGCCCAGCGCGTCGTCCGCGGTCGGCGCCGCCGCGTCCTGCTGCTCCTGCTGCTCTGCCATGCGTGCCAGCGTAGGGGGTGGCACGGACACCGCCGGCCCTGCTAGTCCTCCGCGGCCACGGTGACCCCGAAGCCGCCGCCCGCCACCCGGGCGTGCAGGGCCTCGCCGGGCGCGGTCTGGCCGGGGTCGGTCACCACCGTGCCGTCCGCCCGCTGGAGCACCGCGTAGCCGCGCTCCAGGGTGGCCGCCGGGGACAGCGCGACCACCCGGGCCAGGGTGTGCCCGAGGTCGCTCTGCGCGTGGTCCAGCCGGTGCCGCAGGGTGCGGCGGGCCCGCTCCAGCAGGCCCTCCACCTCCTGGCCGCGCCCGTCCAGCATCCGGTGCGGAGCGGCCAGCGCCGGACGGCTGCGCAGCCCGTCCAGCCCGTGCTGCTCGCGCTCGACCCGGCCCAGGACGTGCCGGCGGGCGCGGTCGCGCAGCTGGCGCACCTTGGCCAGCTCCTCGCCGACGTCCGGAACCACCCGTTTGGCGGCATCGGTCGGGGTGGAGGCGCGCAGGTCGGCGACGAAGTCCAGCAGCGGCTGGTCCGGTTCGTGCCCGATCGCGCTCACCACCGGCGTCCGGGCGGCCGCGACCAGCCGCACCAGCCCCTCGTCGGAGAACGGCAGCAGGTCCTCCACGCTGCCGCCGCCGCGGGCCACGACGATCACGTCCACCTCGGGGTGCTCGTCCAGCTCCCGCACCGCCGCGCTCACCCGCTCCACCGCGCTGATGCCCTGCACCGGGACGTTGCGCACCTCGAAGCGGACGGCCGGCCAGCGCCGCCGGGCGTTCTCCAGCACGTCCCGCTCGGCCGCCGAGCCCCGCCCGGTGACCAGCCCGACGCACTGCGGCAGGAACGGCAGGGGCTTCTTGCGCTCGGCCGCGAACAGGCCCTCCCCGGCGAGCCGGCGCTTCAGCTGCTCCAGCCGGGCCAGCAGCTCGCCCAGCCCCACCGGCCGGATCTCCGCGGCGCGCAGCGACAGCTGCCCGCGCGCCGCGTACCACTCCGGCTTGGCGTGCACGACGACCCGCGAGCCCTCCTGCACGACGTCCGCGACCTGCTCGAACACCGAGCGGAAGCACGTCACCGTGAGCGACACGTCCGCCTGCGGGTCGCGCAGCGTCAGGAACACCACGCCCGCGCCCGGCCGCCGGCTGAGCTGGGTGATCTGCCCCTCCACCCACACCGCGCCGAGCCGGTCGATCCAGCCGCCGATCAGCGCGGAGACCTTGCCGACCGGGAGCGGGGCTTCGGGGGAGCTGGTGTTGGCCATGCGTACGAGGCTAGCGGCGCCCGCCGACACCTCCCGGCGAACCCTGCACTCCGAGCACCACCAGTCCGGCCGCCAGCCAGACCAGCCCGGCCAGCTGCGCGGTGGTCGAGGCCTCGCGGACCACCGCGCCGATCACCGCGATCCCCAGCAGCGGGACGACCACGTGCCGCAGCCGGTCCCGCGAGCCGTGCCGCACCGCGTACCAGCCGATCACCGAGGCGTGCAGCAGCGCGAACGCGGTCAGCGCGCCCATGTTCACCACGGAGGTCAGCTGGTCCAGCCCGTCGTCCCGGTTCGCCGCCCAGACGGCCGCCGCCATGGTGATCGCGGCGGCCGTCAGCAGCGCCCGGCGCGGCACCGCGCTGCCCGGGTCGACCGCGTCGAGGACCCGGGGCAGTCGCCCCTCCCGGGCCATCGCGTAGACCAGCCGGGCGGCCGCCGCCTGCCCGGCCAGGGCCGCGAAGGCCGCGCCGATCGCCTTGCCGGCCGCCACCAGGACGTGCAGCCAGTGCCCGATCCCGCTCTCCACGGTGTCGTAGAAGGCCGAGCCCTGCGCGGCCGGGTCGGCGGCCAGCTGCCGCGGCGCGAGCGGCTCCAGCAGCGCCGCCAGGTAGGTCTGCGCGACGAACAGCACCCCGGCCAGCGCCAGGCACAGGAGCACCGCCCGGGCCACCGCCGCCGAGGCGCCGACCGCCTCCTCCACGAAGGTCGCGATCGCGTCGAAGCCCAGGTAGGAGAGCACGGCGACGGACACCGCCGAGACCACCGCGGTCGGCGAGAAGTCGCCGACGGCGGTGAACGGGGTGTCCCAGCCGCGCCGGGCGCCGTCCTGGGCCAGCGCGACGACGGCCGCCACCAGGAACACCGCGAGCACCACGATCTCCAGCGCGAGCACGGCGAAGCCGACGACCGCGGCCGTCCGCACCCCGATCAGGTTGAGCGCGGTGGTCACCACGACCGCGACCGCCGTCCACAGCCAGCGCGAGACGTCCGGCACCAGCGAGTGCAGCGCGATCCCGGCGAACAGGTACGCCACCGCCGGGATCAGCAGGTAGTCGAGCATCGCCATCCACCCGGCGATGAACCCTGGCCCCTCGCCCAGCCCGGCCCGCGCGTAGGCGAACACCGAGCCGGTCTGCGGCACCGCGCGCACCATCTGGGCGTACGAGAAGGCGGTGAAGCCCATCGCGACGGTCGCGACCAGGTAGACCGTGGCGACGGCGCCGTGGCTCTTGGCGTCCAGCACGCCGAAGACGCCGACCGGGGCCATCGGGGCGATGAACAGCAGTCCGTAGACCATCAGATCGCGGACGCCCAGGCTGCGGCGCAGACCGCCGGGCGTCGTCCGCTCGCTCACAGGGCTCATAGGCACCACATTCGATCACCTGTGACCGGGTCGGCGTGGAATGTGTCCGCCATCCGCGCGGCTCGCGGCTGCGGGCGGCGCCACCCGCAGCCGCCCGTACGATGGAGCCATGTCCAACACCGCGCCGCGCCGTGTCCTGCTCGCCGCCCCCCGGGGCTACTGCGCGGGTGTCGACCGCGCCGTGATCGCCGTGGAGAAGGCCCTGGAGCAGTACGGGGCACCCATCTACGTCCGCAAGCAGATCGTCCACAACAAGTACGTGGTGCAGACCCTGGAGAAGAAGGGCGCGATCTTCGTCGACGAGACGGAGGAGGTGCCCGAGGGCTCGATCGTGGTCTTCTCCGCGCACGGGGTCGCCCCGTCCGTCCACGACGAGGCGCGGGCCGGCAAGCTCGCCACCGTCGACGCCACCTGCCCGCTGGTCACCAAGGTGCACAAGGAGGCCGTGCGCTTCGCCGACGAGGGCTACGACATCCTGCTGGTGGGCCACGAGGGCCACGAGGAGGTCATCGGCACCATGGGCGAGGCGCCGGACCGGATCCACCTGGTGGACGGCGCGGAGGACGTCGCCAACGTGAAGGTCCGGGACGAGTCCCGGGTCGTGTGGCTGTCCCAGACCACCCTGTCGGTGGACGAGACCATGGCCACCGTCGGCGAGCTGAAGAAGCGCTTCCCGGCGCTGGTCAGCCCGCCCAGCGACGACATCTGCTACGCGACCCAGAACCGCCAGGTCGCGGTGAAGCAGCTGGCCCCCGAGGCCGACCTGCTGATCGTGGTCGGCTCCAAGAACTCCTCCAACTCGGTCCGCCTGGTCGAGGTGGGCCTGGAGTACGGCGCCAAGGCCGCCCACCTGGTGGACTTCGCCGAGGAGATCCGCGAGGAGTGGCTGGAGGGCGTCACCACCGTCGGCCTGACCAGCGGCGCCTCGGTGCCGGAGGTCCTGGTGGACGGCGTGCTCGAATTCCTGGCCGCCCGCGGTTACGACACGGTCGAGACGGTCAAGACCGCCGAGGAGCACCTGACCTTCTCGCTGCCCAAGGAACTGCGCCGCGACCTGCGCGCCGAGGCGGCGGGCAAGCTCTGACGACACCGGAAGGCCCGGTACCCCCGTGCGGGGTACCGGGCCTTCTGCTGTGCGGGCCCGCGCGCCCTCTCGTAGCTTTGTGCACAGGCTGTGGACAGACCGGTGCGCGGCCCCGGAGGAGGGTGGAACGTGATGACGGCGGTATTCGGCGTGGACATCGGCGGCTCGGGGATCAAGGGCGCGCCGGTCGACCTCGCCCGGGGCGTGCTCGCCGAGGAGCGCCACAAGGTGCTCACCCCGCAGCCGTCCGCCCCCGAGGCCGTGGTCGCCGCCGTCCGCGAGGTGGTCCGCCACTTCGACCACCGGGGCCCGGTCGGGCTGACCTTCCCCGGGGTGGTGGTCGGCGGCCGGACCAGGACGGCGGCCAACGTGGACAAGGGCTGGATCGGGGTGGACGCGGAGGGCCTGTTCCGCGAGGCGCTGGACCTGCCCGTGACCGTCCTGAACGACGCGGACGCGGCCGGGCTCGCCGAGCTGACGCACGGCGCGGGCCGGCAGCAGCCGGGGGTCGTCCTGGTGCTCACCTTCGGCACCGGCATCGGCAGCGCGCTCTTCGTGGACGGCGTGCTGGTGCCCAACACCGAGCTGGGCCACCTGGAGCTGCGCGGCAAGGACGCCGAGCGCCGGGCCTCCTCGGCCGCCAAGGACCGGCACGACCTGACCTGGGAGCAGTGGGCCGGGCGGGTCGACGAGTACCTGGACCTGGTGGAGATGCTGTTCTCGCCGCAGCTGATCGTGATGGGCGGCGGGGTGAGCCGCAAGCACGAGAAGTTCCTGCCGCTGCTGAAGGACCGCGAGGCGCGGGTGGTGCCGGCGGAGCTGCGCAACGACGCCGGGATCGTGGGGGCGGCCATGGCTGCGGCCCGGGCGGCGGGCTGAGGCCCGCTTCCCGGTGGGGCGGTGTCCGGCAGGGCCGGGCCGGGTCAGCGGGAGCGCTGGATCCGGCGCTGGGCGATGAAGCGGGCGAGGACGATCAGCGCGGCGAGCCCGGTGCCGGAGAACAGCCAGCCGGCCCGCAGCGCCAGCCCGGTCGCCAGCGAGACCACCTGGGCGGTGACGCCCGGGGAGTCGACCGGCGCGAGCAGCAGCAAGGCCAGCGCGAAGGCGATCGGCCCGCTGATCGGCGCGGCCAGCAGGTCGACGGAGCGGACCCGGACGGCCAGCTGGAAGCAGACCACCAGGTAGCCGAGGCCGAACAGCCAGCCGAGGTCGTCGAAGAGCAGCCGGTCCACGCCCGCCACCGTGAGCGTGGCCAGGACGGCGAGCACGCCCGTGCCGACGGCCGTCAGCCGGGTCGGCCGGCCGGTCCGGCGGCGGCCGTACAGCTGCTCGTCGGCGCGCCCGCGCAGCGGCAGCCGCAGCCGCGGGGCGGGCGGACGGGCGGCGCCGGAGGGGCCGGCGACCGGGCGCAGCCGGGAGGCGGGGGCGGGCGCCGCGGTCTCGGGAGCCCGGCCTGGACCGGGGACGGCGGCTGCGGCCGCGCCGTTCGGCGGACGGCGTCTGGGCCCTGGCGGCTGGGTTCGGATGCTCTGCTCCACCCGCCCAACGTACGGTCCGATCATCGCCACACTGTGTAATGGACCGTTCAGGCCTTGTCCCGTGTCTCCGGATGGCGTAGTCATGTGATCGTCGCTCGGACAGGCTGACCCGCTCGGCCGAGTCGACGAACCATGATCATCCGATCGTCGCACGGGGGCTCGCATGGCAGGTTTCACCTTCGAGCGGTTCGACCACGTCCAGCTCGACATCCCGGCCGGCGCCGAGGACGAGTGCCGCGCGTTCTGGTCCGGCGTGCTCGGCATGACGGAGCTGGCGAAGCCGCCGGTCCTGGCCGCCCGGGGCGGCTGCTGGTTCCGCGGCGGCGGCGTCGAGGTGCACCTGGGTGTGACGCCCGACTTCCGTCCGGCCCGCAAGGGGCACCCGGGCATCCTGGTGCGCTCGCTGGACGCGCTCGCCGACCGCCTCGCGGCGCACGGCCACGAGGTGCTCTGGGACGACGAGCTGCCCGGCCACCGCCGCTTCCACAGCGCGGATCCGCTCGGCAACCGGCTGGAGTTCCTGGAGCCCCGGGCGGCGGCGACCGAGGCGTGAGGCTCCGCGGGCGCTGCCCGTAGACTTGGGGGTCGGCCCGTACGGTGCCGACCCAACTCCTCCAAGCCCCCGGGACTGCGCTTCATGTCGCTCACGATCGGAATCGTCGGTCTGCCGAACGTCGGCAAGTCGACCCTGTTCAACGCCCTGACCAAGAACGACGTGCTGGCGGCCAACTACCCGTTCGCCACCATCGAGCCGAACGTCGGTGTGGTCGGCGTCCCGGACGCGCGGCTGGCCAAGCTCGCCGAGATCTTCGGCTCCCAGCGCATCCTCCCGGCCACGGTCGACTTCGTCGACATCGCCGGCATCGTGCGCGGCGCGAGCGAGGGCGAGGGCCTGGGCAACAAGTTCCTCGCCAACATCCGCGAGTCGGACGCGATCTGCCAGGTCGTGCGGGCCTTCACGGACCCCGACGTGGTGCACGTGGACGGCAAGGTGTCGCCCAAGGACGACATCGAGACCATCCACACCGAGCTGATCCTGGCCGACCTCCAGACCATCGAGAAGGTCCTGCCGCGGCTGCAGAAGGAGGCGCGCCTCAAGAAGGACACCGCCCCGGTGCTGGCCGCCGCCGAGGCCGCGCAGGCGATCCTGGAGACCGGCAAGACCCTCTTCGAGGCCGGCTTCGACACCGCCCCGATCCGCGAACTCCACCTGCTGACCGCCAAGCCCTTCCTCTACGTCTTCAACGTGGACGAGGACGAGCTGGCCGACGAGGACTTCAAGAAGGCCCAGCGCGAGCTGGTCGCCCCGGCCGAGGCGATCTTCCTCAACGCCAAGATCGAGTCCGAGCTGATCGAGCTGGACGACGCCGAGGCCCTCGAACTCCTCCAGTCGATGGGGCAGGAGGAGCCCGGCCTCGCCACCCTCGCCCGGGTCGGCTTCGACACCCTCGGCCTGCAGACCTACCTGACGGCCGGCCCCAAGGAGACCCGGGCCTGGACCATCAAGAAGGGCGCCACCGCCCCCGAGGCCGCCGGTGTCATCCACACCGACTTCCAGAAGGGCTTCATCAAGGCCGAGGTCATCTCCTTCGCCGACCTGGTCGAGGCCGGCTCCATCGCCGAGGCCCGCTCGAAGGGCAAGGCCCGCATCGAGGGCAAGGAGTACGTCATGCAGGACGGCGACGTGGTGGAGTTCCGCTTCAACGTGTGATCGTTTGATTACTTAGAGATGGATCGACCTGTCGCATGTGCAGGTCGGACGGGGCCCGCCTCCCGTGAGGCGGGCCCCGATCTCTTTTCCGTGCTGACTTGGTCCACCCGCCCCGTCGTGCAGGTCGGAGCGCGGTCCTGGATGTGCCGGCGCCTGATCGCCTGGTGCCCGGCCGGGCCGCCCGGCCCCGTGTTCGTACGGGGCCGGGCGGTCCGGCGTTCGGCGGGTGGTGCGGGTGGGCTCAGCCGACGGTGACGGTGAGCAGGCCGTCCGGGCCGGCCGTGACGGTGACGGCGGTGAGGGTGTCGGCGTGGGCGTCCGGGCGGTGCGCGGTGGCGCGGGGGCCGACGCCGACCACGCGGACGCCGGCGGCCTTCGCCGCGGCGATGCCCGCGCCGGAGTCCTCGAAGGCCAGGCAGTCCTCCGGGTCGAAGCCGAGGGCGGCGGCGCCCTTGAGGAAGCCCTCCGGGTCCGGCTTGCTGGCGCCGACGGACTCGGCGGTGACCAGGACGGGCGGCAGCGGCAGGCCGGCGGCGTCCATCCGGACCCGGGCGAGCGGCTGGTCGGCCGAGGTGACCAGGGCGTGCGGGAGGCCGGTCAGCGAGGCGAGGAAGGCCCCGGCGCCGGGGACCGGGACGACGCCCTCGGTGTCGGCGCGCTCCTCGGCGAGCATCCGCTCGTTCTCGGCGAGGTTGACCTCGACCGGGCGGTCGGGCAGCAGGGCGGCCATGGTCGCGTGGCCCTGGCGGCCGTGGGCGACGGCCAGCACCTCGGCCGGGTCCAGGCCCTGCCGCACGGCCCAGCGGCCCCAGCAGCGCTCGACCACGGCGTCGGAGTTCACCAGGGTGCCGTCCATGTCCAGGAGGACGGCGCGGGCGGTCAGCCGGACGGGGGCGGCGGGCATGGGGCTCCTCGGAGGACGGGACGTCGCGTAGTTTGTTTCTCAATTATACAAAATATCAGCCGAGCAGGTGGGCGTTGACCGCGCGGGCCTCCTCGGCGAGCTCCGGCAGCTCCACCACCTCGACCCCGGCCGCCTCCAGCAGCGCGGTGCCCTGGCAGTCGGTGACGAACAGGTCCGGTTCGCGCCAGGCGACCACCACCCGCGGCACGCCCGCCGCGATCAGCAGCCGGGCGCACGGCACCGGCCGCGAGGCGCGCTGCCCGCAGGGCTCCAGCGAGCTGTAGACGGTCGCCCCGCGCAGCCGGGGATCGCCGGTCGGCAGCTTGGCCAGGGCCGCCTCCTCGGCGTGGTCGTGGGCGTCCGTCTCCCGGCTGTGGGCCTCCGCCAGCACCTCGCCGTCGGCACCGACGATCACCGCGCCGACCGAGAAGGCCGTCCCGGAGGGCGGGCAGCGGCGGGAGAGCTCGACGGCCCGCCGCAGGTGGTCGAGGTCGGTGGTCGCGGGGCGGTTCACGGCGCGGGCTCCTTCGGGGCGTACCTGAGCAGGACGACGTCGCCCACGGTACGTGCCTCCAGCAGCCGCATCCGTCGGGTCGGACCGCCGGGGAAGGCGGCCGGACGGACGAACCTGGGTGCCCCGGCCTGGCCGACCAGCAGCGGGGCGACGGCCAGCTGCAGCTCGTCCGCGAGGCCCCGGGCGAGGAACTGGGTGTGCACGCCGCCGCCGCCCTCGACCATCAGCCGGCGCACCCCGCGGGCGCCCAGGTCGTCCAGCACCGCGCCGAGGTCCACCGCGGCGCCGAGCGCGACCACCTCGGCCAGGCCGTCCAGCCGGGGGCGCAGGGCCGCCGCGCCGGTGTCCGTGGTGTAGGCGAGCTTGGCGCCGCCGGTGTGCCAGAACCGCAGCCCGGCGTCGAGGTCGCCGCTCGCGCTGAGCGTCACCTTCAGGGGGTGCTCGGGCCGGCCGGCCGTCAGTCGGGCGGCCCGGCGCGCGGGGTCGTTGACCAGCAGGCGGGGGTTGTCGGCGCGCAGGGTGTTGCCGCCGACCAGGATCGCGTCGGCGGCCGCGCGCTCCTCGTCCACCCGGTCGAAGTCCGCGGCGTTGGAGAGCAGCAGCCGGTCGGGGGAGGCGTCGTCGAGGTGGCCGTCGAGCGAGACGGCGGCGCTCAGCAGGACGAAGGGGCGCTGGCCGGGCATGGGCGGGACCGTTCTGTCGGGGGCGGCTCCACGGTACGGCGGGCGGGTGCCGCTCGGGCGCCCTCCGATCGGAATGTGAGACGGAATTTCTCGGAATGCGGGACGAGGAGTAGCGTCGGGGGCGTCGAGGAGAACGGAACGCCGACCACTCCCAGGGGGACCGCATGTCCGGACCGCAGCCTTCCGCCGTCTACACCCACGGCCACCAGGAGGCCGTGCTGCGCTCGCACCGCTCCCGTACCGCCGCCGACTCGGCGGCCTACCTGCTGCCCGAACTGCGCCCGGGGATGGCCCTGCTGGACATCGGCTGCGGGCCCGGCACGATCACCGCCGACCTGGCCGGGCTGGTCGGCCCGGGCGGCCGGGTGGTGGCCGTGGACACCTCGGCCGAGGTGCTGGAGCAGGCCGCCGGGTACCTGGCGGCGCGCGGTGCGGCCGGGGTGGTCCTCGAACGCGCCGATGTGCACCGACTGCCCTACCGCGACGGCGAGTTCGACGTGGTGCACGCCCACCAGGTGCTGCAGCACGTGGCCGACCCGGTGGCCGCGCTGCGCGAGATGCGGCGGGTGACGGCCCCTGGCGGCGTGGTCGCGGTGCGGGACGTCGACTACGCCTCGATGACCTGGTTCCCCGAGGTGCCCGCCCTGGACCGGTGGCTGGAGCTGTACCGGCGGACCGCCCGCGCCAACGGCGGCGAGCCGGACGCCGGGCGCCGGCTGCTGTCCTGGGCCCGCGCGGCCGGCTTCGCCGAGGTCACCGCGAGCGCCGGCACCTGGACGTACGCGACGCCCGAGCAGCGCGCCTGGTGGGGCGGGATGTGGGCGGACCGGGTGGCCGGGACGACGCTCGGCCGGACGCTGGTCGAGCGGGGCTACGCGGAGCAGGAGGAGGTGGAACGGATCGTGGCCGGCTGGCGGGAGTGGAGCGCCGCCGGGGAAGGCTGGTTCTCGATGCTGCACGGCGAGATCCTGGCCCGCGGCTGAGCGGGCGGGCGGGGCCCGGGCGGGCCGGACCGCTGTCGGAACGATCGGGTAAAGTCGCGCGACCGTTCACATCCGGGCCCGTTCGGGTCCGAGCCATGGTGCCGAACGCCGAGCCGATGCCCGCCCCGGCGGGAGGGGGAGTCCACGTGTCCAGGCCTGAGTCCGAGCTGTCCGCCCCGGGGCCGGAGCCGCTCGCGCGGACCGGCGCGGACGCGGGGGCGGACGGCGGCGCGGCCGTGGCGGCCCCGGCGGCGGGGCAGGACCCGCGGGTGGACTTCGGCCGGCGGGCCGACGAGCCGGCCGCCTCCCCGGCGGACACCGAGCCCGGCCCGCCCGCCGCTCCCGCCCCGCCCACGGGCGCGGCGCAGCCGTCCGGTCCCGCGGCCCCCGCCGACCCCTGGGCGGCGCCCGATCCCTGGGCCGCCCCCGCCCCGGTCGCCGCTTCCGCCACGGCGGCACCGCACCCGCAGGCCGTCCCGCTGCCGTCGGCCGCCCCGCCCCAGCCGCCGCACCCGCTGCCCGCCGGCGGCTGGGCCTCCGTCACGCCCTCGGCCCAGTCCGGTTTCCGGCCCGGCCCCCACCCGGGCCCCCACCCCGGGATGCAGCCCGGCTTCCCGCCCGGCCAGCCGTACCCGCAGCCCCTCGCTCCGACCGCCACCAACAGCTTCGCGGTCGCCGCCCTGGTGACCGGCCTGGTCCTGGTGGCGCCGGTGGCCCTGGTCCTGGGCATCGTGGCGCTGGTCCAGATCAAGCGCCGCAAGGAGCAGGGCCACGCCATGGCGGTGACCGGCGTGGTGCTCGGCGCGATCGGCACCGTGCTGCTCTCGCTGCTGCTGGGCGCGGGGGACTTCAGCTCCGCGCGCGACGGCCGCTTCGCCCAGAGTCCGAAGGCCCCGGCCGGCGCGGTCCACTGGTCCGACCTCAAGGCCGGCGACTGCTACCGCTCCCCCGACGGGGGCGCGGCCACCGACGGGGCCGGCGACGAGACGGTGTCCTGGGTGCACCGGGTGGCCTGCGCCGAACCGCACCACGGCGAGGTGGCCGGTACCGCCACGCTCCCCACGGACAACGGCCCGTACCCGGGCGAGAGCGCGGTCCGCGAGTCGGCCGCCCGGCTGTGCCGCACGGTGCTGGACGACTACGCGCTCGACCAGTGGGCCGTCCCGGACGGCATGGACGACGTCTACCTCTACCCGACCGCGCGGAACTGGGCGGCCGGCCAGCGGTACGTCACCTGCGCCTTCGAGGACCGCGACGACCAGCACCGGGGCACCGTCCGCACCGACCGGGGCCGTCTGACCGCGCCCCAGCTGGCCTACCTGCAGGCGGTCCGGGGCTTCAACGACGTCTACCTGGACCAGCCGAAGAAGGACGTCTCCGCCGCGGAGGCGGACCACCGCGCCTGGGCCCGCCGGGTGGCCACCGCCTCCCGCACCGAGGCGCTCGCGCTCGGCTCGCCGGCCGCGGACTGGCCGGCCGACGTCCTGCCGAAGATCGGCAAGCTGGCCGAGGCGCAGTCCCAGGCGGCCGCCGCCTGGGACGCCGCCGCCACCGGCACCGACGTGGCGGGCGACATCCGCCGGGCGCGGGCGCAGGTTTCCAAGACCCTCCCGCTGACCGTCGACGTCCGCCGATCGCTCGGCCTGTCCACCGGCGAGCAGGCGCCCGACCTGCGGGTCTGAGCCCCCGCACCCCCGGTTACCGGCCGTTAACAAGGACCGTACCTGTCGGTAGCGAACGGCCCGTAGCGTCGCGGGTCGTGCCCCCCGGCCCGACCCCCACGCGAGCCGGGGGCACGAGGACCTCCGCCCTTCGCGTCCACGGGCGGGGGCCGCCGGATAGCCTCCCGCCATGGGCACCTATCGGGTGATGCGGCAGGACGACAACGGCAACCGCTTCCTGGTCGCCAAGGACCTGGACGGCCCCGAGGCGCGGCGGCTCGCCGCCGAGTTCGAGGTCCGCGGCCACAAGCAGCTGTACTGGGTCGAGGAGGCCGGGGCCGCGGAGCCCGCCGGGGAGCCCGGGAGCGGGGACGCCGCCCTCCGGAACGCCTGAGGCCGTAGGGTCGGGGCCATGGACGCCACACCCGCCGCACGCCCCGCCGACCCGCCCGCGGACCGGCCCGTCGAGCCCCGGATCGTGGTGGGCGGCGCGCTGGTGCACGACGGCCGGGTGCTCGCCGCCCGGCGCAGCGCGCCCGAGGCGGTGGCCGGCCGGTGGGAGTTCCCGGGCGGGAAGGCCGAGCCCGGTGAGACCGAGGCGCAGGCACTGGAGCGCGAACTGCTGGAGGAGCTCGGCGTCAGGGCGCGGGCGCTCGCCCGGCTGCCCGGCGCGTGGGCCGTGCGCCCCGGCCTGGAGTTGCGCTTCTGGGCGGCTGAACTGCTGGCCGGCGAGCCCCGCGCGCTGCAGGACCACGACGCGCTGCGCTGGCTCGGCCCGGACGAGCTGGACGCCGTCGACTGGATCGACCACGACCGCGACGTGCTGCCGTACGTCGCCCGGCTGCTCGCCGCTCCGGGAGCGGTGGGCGACGCGCTGTCCGCCGGGTAGGTCAATCGGACAAGACGACCCGGCGGCCGGGATAGCCTGGGTTCTGCTGGGTATGTCACTTTTCGGCACTATTCGTCACCATCGGTGAGCCGCCCCCAGCCGGCGACGCCGATCCCGACCAGAGCCGGAGGCCCCGTCGGTGTCGAGTACCGGGAACGGCGGCGGGGGAGAGCGGCGGACAGGAACCGCGGGCGGCGCCTCCGCGCGCGCCCGGCTGCGCCGCGCCGCCCGCCCGGCCGCCCCCCAGCCGCGGGCCGGCCGCCGCCGCGGCCCCCTCGCCGCCCCCGACGCCGAGCGGCCCGCCCGGCCGGCGCCCACCCTCGCGCTCCCCGAGCCGGGCGACCGCTCCGGCCTGCGCAGCCGCCCCGGCCGGCCCTTCCCCGGCGGGCCCGGCGACCCCCCGGACGGTCCCGGCGTGCCGTCCGAGGGCAGCCTGCTCGACATGCTCAAGGTGGCCATCGCGATCCTCGACACCGCGGGCCGGGTGGTGCTCTGGAGCCCCGCCGCGGAGGAACTGCTCGGCTGGCCGAACGAGCTGCTGGTCGGCCGCCGGATCGAGGAGCTGATCCCCGACCAGGAGCAGGTCGCCCGGATCCGGGTCGCGATCCAGGACACCCTGCGGCACGGCCGCTGGGCCGGCTACGCGGAGCTGCGCGACCGGCCGGGCGCGCCGATCGCCGTGGAGGCCCGGATCTCGCTCCTGGTGGACGGTGACGGCACCCCGTTCCTGCAGGTCAGCATGGCGGAGGCGGCCGCCGTGCGGGCCGTCGAGCGCGACCTCGCGGTGCGGGACGCGCTGTTCGAGCAGTCCCCGCTGGGCATCGCCATCCTGGACACCGACCTGCGCTACACCGCGGTCAACCAGACCCTCGCCGAGATGAACGGCGTCGCCCTGGAGGACCACGTCGGCCGCACCACCGGCGAGACCCTGCCCGAGCGCGCCGCCGACGAGATCACCGCCATCCAGCGCCAGGTGCTGGCCACCGGCGAGCCGGTCATCGACGTCACGCTGGCCTCCCCGGTCACCACCCGGGCCGGGTACCGCTCGATCTCCTACAGCCGGATGACCGACCGCTCCGGCCGGGTGCTGGGCATCTCCGGCACCGTGATGGACGTGACCGAGCGTTACCGGGCGGTCGCCAAGGTCGAGCACGCCCGGCGCCGGCTCTCCCTGCTCAACGAGTTCGGCTCCCGGGTCGGTGACCTGCTGGACGCCTCCCGGATCGCGCAGGAACTCGCCAGCTCGGTGGTCCCCCGGCTGACCGACCACTCGGCGGTGATCCTGCTGCAGGCCGTCGCGCACGGTGACGACCTGCCCCGGCACGGCCACGACCGGCGCACCTCGCTGCTCCAGCTCGGCACCGCCTCCGTCCAGGACGGTCCCGAGGTCGACGTGATGCTGCGCCGCGGCGCCCGGATCACCTTCGCCGAGGACTCCGCCTGCGGCCGGGTGCTGCGCACCGGCGTGCCCGAGCTGCTCTCCGGAGCCGACCAGCTCGACGACGTCACCTACCCGGGCGACCCGAAGATGCAGGCCGCCCGGGACCTCGGCGTGCACTCGATGCTCGCCGTCCCGCTGCGCGCCCGCGGCATCGTGATCGGACTGCTGCTGGTCAGCCGGGCCGGCTACCGCGAGGGCTTCGACCGGGACGACCTGGCGTTCACCGTCGAGCTCGCCGACCGGGCCGGCAGCTCGCTGGACAACGCCCGGCTGTACGCCCGCGAGCGCACCGCCGCACTCACCCTCCAGCGCACCCTGCTCCCGCAGCAGGTCCCGCAGCCCACCGGCGTCGAGGTGGCCTACCGGTACGTGCCCGGCAGCAGCGGCACCGAGGTCGGCGGCGACTGGTTCGACGTCATCCCGCTGCCCGGCGACCGCACCGCGCTGGTGGTCGGCGACGTGATGGGCCACGGCCTGCGGGCCGCCGCCACCATGGGCCGGCTGCGCACCGCCGTCCGGGTGCTGGCCGCCCTGGACCTGCCGCCGGACGTCCTGCTGCGGCACGTCCACGAACTGGCCGACGACCTCGCCCAGGGCCCGGACGAGGCGCTGCTCGCGACCTGCGTCTACGCGGTCTTCGACCCGGGGACGGCGCGGCTGACCGTCGCCAAGGCCGGGCACATCCCGCCGGTGCTGGTGGTGCCGGGCCAGGAGACCGAGGAGCCGACCCGCACCGGCAGCCCGCTGCCCGGCGGCACCGGCCGGATCCTCGACCTGCCCTCCGGCGCCCCGCTCGGGGTGGGCGGCGTCCCGTTCGAGTCGGTCGAACTGAAGATCCCCGAGGGCAGCCTGCTCGCGCTGTGCACCGACGGCCTGGTGGAGTCCCGGGACAAGGACCTGGACGTCGGCCTCGGCCGGCTGATCACCGTGCTCCAGGAGCCGTACGCCTCCATCCAGGCCGCCTGCGAGGCGGTGCTCGACACCATGGAGCAGGGCCGCGAGCCGGACGACGTCGCGCTGCTGCTCGCCCGGCTCGGCCACGGCCAGGCCGGCACCCCGACGGCCGGCTGGACCCTGCCCGCCGAGCCCACCGCCGTCTCCCGGGCGCGTCGGCTGGTCCGCGCCACGCTCGCCGAGTGGGGTGTCGAGGCGCTCACCGACACCGCCGAGCTGCTGGTCAGCGAGCTGGTCACCAACGCCGTCCGGTACGCCAGCGCCCCGATCGGGGTGCGGCTGACACTCGGCGAGACGCTGCTGGTCGAGATCTCCGACCCGCTGCCCGACCCGCCCCGGGAGCGGCACGCCGCCGAGGCCGACGAGGGCGGCCGGGGCCTGGAGCTGGTCCGCCGGCTGGCGCTGCACTGGGGCGCCCGGGCCGAGGGCATCGGCAAGGTGGTCTGGTTCGAGCAGGCGCTGCCGGGCAGTGAGCCCGACGAGGCGTGACGCCACCGGGCCCGGACCGGACCCCGGACGAGCGGCGCCGCATATGCCATCGGGAGCCCGGGGGGAGCGCGCGCTCCGGCAGGGGGCGCGAGCGTGGCATTGTGGTGGCGCGGGCGGTAGGACAAAAACCTTCGCCCGATCTGATGTTGTGATGTTGAGGGCGTGTGAACGTACCCCTCGATGATGAATACTCGGTCTTCTCGACATCCGGACGGTCGCGGGTTGGAGGGGTCGGTCCGTTGAACAGCACTCCGGCGCGGAACGCGCCGAGCAGCAGCGGTCATGCCGCTGTACCCGGGCAGGCCGGCTCGTCGCACCTGCCCGTACCGGCGGACCCGCCGGCCGGCGGCGCCACGAGCCGCGGTGCCCACCCCCTCACCGAGTCCCAACCCTGGGGCGCCGGCGATCCGGGATCGATCTACGACTACATCCGGGTCGCCACCTTCGCGATCGGCCCCGACGGCCGGATCAGCCAGTGGAGCGACCGCGCCGCGGAGTTCTTCGGCATCCCCGCCGCCGAGGCCGTCGGCGCCGACCCGATCGCCACCTTCGTCCCCCGCGAGCTCTGGCAGCGCGGCCGCGCGCGGCTGGAGCGCACCCTGGCCGGCGAGGAGTGGGTCGGTACCACCCCCTACCGGGAGGCCGGCGGCGGCGAGGGCCTCGCCGAGCTCTACCTGATGCCCGACAGCGCGCTGCCCACCGCGGGCGCCACCTGCCTGGCCGTCGACCTCGGGCGGCTGCGCCGGATCGAGACCGACCTCGCCGCCTCCGAGGCCGTCTTCGGACAGACCCCCACCGGCTTCGTGCTGTTCGACGACCGGCTGCGCCTGCAGCGGGTCAACGACGCCTTCGCCTCCGGCATGGGCCTCGTCCCCGGCGACCTCGAAGGCCTCACCCCGCACGACCTCTTCCCGCCGTCCGAGGCCGACCGGCTCACCGCCGCCCTGCGCAAGGTCCTCGCCACCGGCGAGCCCGTCTTCGACCTCCGCTTCCACGGCTCCGTCCCGACCCGCGAGGGCAACCGGCTCTGGGCCGTCTCGCTGTACCGCCTCAACGGCGCCGCCGGGCAGCCGATGGGCGTGGCCGGGCAGGTCTCCGACGTCACCAGCCGGCACGTCGCCGAGCGCGAGGCGGACGGCGTGCGCCGCAACCTCGCCCTGCTCAACGAGGCCAGCGCGCACATCGGCTCCACGCTCGACCTGGAGACCACCGCCAAGGAACTGCTGGACGTCGTCGTCCCGCCGTTCTGCGACCTCGCCACCGTCGACCTCTACACCGCGCTGCTGTCCGGCGAGACCGTCCCCAGCGCCGGCCGGCTCGGCGACACCGTGCTCACCGACGGCAGCGGCGAACTGCGCCGGGTCGCCGTCTCCAGCGTGGTCGGCGGCGCCTCCTCGGTGCTCGGCTCGGTCACCGGCCTGCCCATCGCCGAGGCCGGCGGCACCCTCTGCTACCCGCGCCGCTCCCCGCACGCCCGGGCGCTGCGCACCGGCCGCAGCGTCGTCCCGGAGCCGGGGCCCGACCCGCTGCTGCGCTCCACCCTGATCGTCCCGCTGGTCGCCCGCGACCAGGTGCTCGGCCTCGTCCAGCTCTCCCGGGCGATCGGCAGCGAGCCCTTCGACGCCCGCGACGTCGCGATCGCCGAGGAGCTCGTCGCCCGCGCCGCCGTCTGCATCGACAACGCCCGGCTCTACCGCCGCGAGCACGAGCGGGCGCTGATCCTCCAGCGCAGCCTGCTGCCCCCGGGCAACCCGGCCGCCAGCGGCCTGGAGATCGCCTGCCGCTACCTGCCCAGCAACAACAACACCGAGGTCGGCGGCGACTGGTTCGACGTCATCCCGCTGCCCGGCAACCGCACCGCGCTGGTCATCGGCGACGTGATGGGCCGCGGCCTGCGCGCCGCCGTCGCCATGGGCCAGCTGCGCACCGCCGTCCGCACCCTGGCCATGCTCGACCTGGAGCCCGGCGAGGTGCTCACCGCCCTGGACGAGATCGCCCGCGGGCTCGGCGACGACTCCGTGCCGGTCAGCCCGCCCACCCCGTACGGGCGGCTCACCTCGACGGCCGACGAGGAGGCCCGCGAGGTGTACCTGGCGACCTGCGTCTACGCGGTCTACGACGCCGTCACCCGCCGCTGCTGGATCGCCAACGCCGGCCACCTGCCGCCCGTCCTGCTCAGCCCCGGCGAGGGCGCCCGGATGCTCGACGTGCCGCCCGGGCTCCCGCTCGGCGTCGGCGGCGAGCCCTTCGAGGAGGTCGAGGTGGACCTCCCGGACGGCGCCGTGCTCGGCCTCTACACCGACGGCCTGGTGGAGAGCCGCAAGCACCAGCTGGACGAGGGCCTGCGGGCCTTCCGCACCGCGCTGTCCGCCGGGGGCAAGGCCCTGGAGGACCTCTGCGACCACGTGCTCGGCGAGCTCAACCCGCACCACGGCGAGGACGACATCGCCCTGCTGATGGCCAAGGTGCACGCGTTCCCCGAGGACGCCGTCGGCCAGTGGTTCCTGCCGCCCGAGCCCACCTCCGTCGCCAAGGCCCGCGAGAAGGCCTGCAGCTGGCTGCTGGCCCGGGGGCTGGAGGAGCTGGTCGACACCACCGAGCTGCTGGTCAGTGAGCTGGTCACCAACGCCCTCAAGCACGGGCGGGGCGAGATCCGGTTGCGGCTGCTGCGCGAGCGCGGCCTGGTCTGCGAGGTCTGGGACGACGGCTACGCGCAGCCCCGGCAGCGGCGCGCCCAGGAGACCGACGAGGGCGGGCGCGGCCTGCAGCTGGTCAGCCTGCTGGCCGAGCGCTGGGGCAGCCGGCGCACGCCGAAGGGCAAGATCGTCTGGTTCGAGCTGGCGCTGTAGCCGCCCCGGCGGGCCGGTGCGAGGGGTTGGGCCGTAAGGGTGCAGTCGCCCCCGGCCCGCCGTGTCGGTGCGGACCGGGCCGCGGCGGCGGCGTTCGATGGCCGCCATGCGCGCCCGCCAGCTCACCGCCGCAGCCGCCGCGCTGCTGCTCGCCGCCGGTCTCGGCGGCTGCTCCGCCGACCCCGGCCCCGTCCGCGCCCCCGCTCCGGTGCCGGCCTCGGCCGACCCCACCGCGACCACCGGGGACGTCCGGCCGGCCGACCGTACCGCCGTCCGGGACGGCGGCACGCTGCGCTGGGCGGTGGACGGCGTCCCCGCCACGCTGAACGTCTACCAGGGCGCGGCGACCGCCGACTCGGCGCTGCTCGCCCACGCGCTCTACCCCTCGCTGTTCCGCCCCGACGAGCACGGCCGGCTGGTGCCGGACCCGGACTACCTGGCCGGCGCCGAGTCCACCCCGCCCGGGCAGCAGCCGCAGGTCGTCACCTACCACCTGAACCCGCACGCCGTCTGGAGCGACGGCACCCCGCTGACGGCCGCGGACCTCGCCGCCCAGCGGGCCGCCCTGTCCGGCCTCGACCCGGCCTACCGGGGCGGGCACCCGGCCGGTTACGACGCCGTCGACTCGGTCGCCCAGGGCGCCGACCCGCACGAGGTGCGGGTCACCTTCCGCCGACCGTACGCCGAATGGCGCTCGCTGTTCGGGCCGCTCTACCCGGCGGCCGAGACCGGGCGGGCGGACGTCTTCCAGCGGCCGCTGACCGGCGTGGGCCACCCCGGTGCCGGGCCGTACACCGTCTCCGGGTACGACCCCGAGGGCGGGCGGGTCACCCTGGCACGCAATCCGCTCTGGTGGGGCGACCGGCCGAAGGCCGAACGGATCGAGTTCCTCGCTGTGCCGCCCGGGCAGCGGCTGGACGCGCTCGACCAGGACCGGCTGGACGTCGCCCCGCTCACCGCGGCGGTGGACCGGGCGGCGCCCGCCACCGCCCCCGCCGCCGCGGCCGCGGCCCCGCCCGCGGCCGCCCCCGCGGCCGCGCCCGAGGCGGCGGCGACGGCACTGCGGCGGGCCGACTCGCTGCCCGGCATCACCGTGCACCGGGCGGCCGCGGCCTCGCTGACCCAGCTCACCGTCAACGCCGCCCGCGGCCCGCTCACCGACCAGGCCGTCCGGCGCGCCCTCGGCCGGGCGGTCGACCGGCGGCGGATCGCCGAGGCCGCGCTCGCCCCGCTCGGTCTGCCCGCCGCGCCGCTCGGCAGCCACCTGCTCGCCGGGGACCAGGAGGGCTACCGGGACAACAGCGCGGCGGCCGGTCCCACGGACGCCGCCCGGCTGCTGGACGAGGCGGGCTGGAAGCGGCCCGGCGGCCGGGGCACCCGCACGAAGAACGGCAAGGAGCTCGCCCTCACCCTGCTCGTCCCGGCCGGTTCGGCGACCGCCAAGCGCACCGCCGACGCGCTCACCGCCGACCTGGAGGAGTCCGGGATCGCGCTGAAGCCGGTGACCGCGCCCGCCGAGACCTTCGTCCAGGACCACCTGGCCGTCGGGGACTACGACCTCGCGCTGTTCTCCTGGCCGGCCGGTCCCAGCCCCGCGGGCGAGCAGCGCCCCGCCTACGCCAAGCCCCGGCCCGGCCCCGACGGCGCACTCGACGCCGGCACCAACTACGGACGCAGCGGCACCGAGGAGATCGACCGGCTCTTCGACCGGGCGTCCGCCGAACTGGACCCGGCGGCCCGGCTGGACCTGCTGCAGGAGGCCGACGTACGGATCTGGCAGCTCGGCCACTCGGTGCCGCTCTACCAGCGCCCCGAGCTGGTCGCCGTCCGCGGCGACGTGGCCGGCGCGGGAGCCTTCGGCTTCGCCTGGCCGCGCTTCCAGGACCTGGGCCGGACCGGGGGTGCCCAGGGGCTGCGGTAGGGCGGACGCGAGGCGAACGGCACGTGACACCGCTGTGATCTTGGTCCCGCCCGACCAGCTCGTTTCCGCCCATCTGGGGGCTTCCCCGTACGATAGGAGGAAGCCGAGGCATGTCCATTGCCCGGCGGGTGGACCGGTAGTAGCAGGCGGAACGGGCGGCGGCGATCGACAGGGATCGCAAGTGCGCGTCACGCAGCCGGGCGCCGCAACCCACGATTCCGGGAGAATCCGCAAGGCATGCCCACGCGCAACGACATCCGTAACGTCGCCATCGTCGCCCACGTCGACCACGGCAAGACCACGCTGGTCGACGCCATGCTGAAGCAGGCCGGCGCCTTCGCCGCCCACCAGCAGCTCGACGACCGCATGATGGACTCGAACGACCTGGAGCGCGAGAAGGGCATCACCATTCTCGCGAAGAACACCGCGGTCAAGTACCACCCGAAGGACGGTGGCGCGCCGATCACCATCAACATCATCGACACCCCGGGCCACGCCGACTTCGGTGGCGAGGTCGAGCGCGGTCTGTCGATGGTGGACGCGGTCGTCCTGCTGGTCGACGCCTCCGAGGGCCCGCTGCCGCAGACCCGCTTCGTGCTGCGCAAGGCGCTCTCCCAGCGCCTGCCCGTCATCCTCTGCATCAACAAGACGGACCGCCCGGACTCCCGGATCGACGAGGTCATCAACGAGACCTACGACCTGTTCCTGGACCTGGACGCGGACGAGGAGCAGATCGAGTTCCCGATCGTCTACGCCTGCGCCCGTGACGGCGTGGCGTCGCTGACCAAGCCGGAGAACGGCACCGTCCCGGCGGACAGCACCAACCTGGAGCCGTTCTTCTCCACCCTGCTGGAGCACGTCCCGGCCCCGAGCTACGACGAGGACGCCCCGCTCCAGGCCCACGTCACCAACCTGGACGCCGACAACTTCCTCGGCCGCATCGCGCTGCTCCGCATCGAGCAGGGCGAGCTGCGCAAGGGCCAGACGGTGGCCTGGATCAAGCGCGACGGCTCGATCCAGAACGTCCGCATCTCCGAGCTGCTGATGACCGAGGCGCTCACCCGCAAGCCGGCCGAGGTGGCGGGCCCCGGTGACATCTGCGCCGTCGCCGGCATCTCGGACATCATGATCGGCGAGACCCTGGCCGACCCGGAGAACCCGGTCGCGCTGCCGCTGATCACGGTGGACGAGCCGGCCATCTCGATGACCATCGGCACCAACACCTCGCCGCTGGTCGGCCGGGGCGGCAGCGGCAAGGGCGCGGACGCCAAGTCCGGCGTCAAGGTCGACCGCAAGGTCACCGCCCGCCAGGTGAAGGACCGCCTGGACCGCGAGCTGATCGGCAACGTCTCGCTGCGCGTGCTGGACACCGAGCGCCCGGACGCCTGGGAGGTGCAGGGCCGCGGTGAGCTGGCGCTGGCCATCCTGATCGAGACCATGCGCCGCGAGGGCTTCGAGCTGACCGTCGGCAAGCCGCAGGTGGTCACCAAGGAGGTCAACGGCAAGGTCCACGAGCCGGTCGAGCGCCTCACCGTGGACGTGCCGGAGGAGCACATGGGTGCGGTCACGCAGCTCATGGGTGTCCGCAAGGGCCGGATGGACAACATGTCCAACCACGGCTCGGGCTGGGTCCGGATGGAGTTCGTCGTCCCGTCCCGCGGTCTGATCGGCTTCCGCACGGAGTTCCTGACCAACACCCGCGGCACCGGCATCGCACACTCGATCCACGAGGGCCACGAGCCGTGGTTCGGTCAGCTGACGACCCGCAACAACGGCTCCCTGGTCGCCGACCGGGCCGGTGTGGTGACCGCATTCGCGATGACCAACCTGCAGGAGCGCGGCGTGCTGTTCGTCGAGCCGGGCACCGAGGTGTACGAGGGCATGATCGTCGGGGAGAACTCCCGCTCCGACGACATGGACGTCAACATCACCAAGGAGAAGAAGCTCACCAACATGCGGTCCTCGACCGCCGACGTGGCCGAGTCGATCGTCCCGCCGCGCAAGCTCTCGCTGGAGCAGTCGCTGGAGTTCTGCCGCGAGGACGAGTGCATCGAGGTGACCCCGGAGACGGTTCGCATCCGTAAGGTCGTCCTGGACCAGAAGGACCGCGGACGCACTGCCTCGCGCGCCAAGAAGGCGTGATCCGGACGCGTTGAACGGCCATTGGCCGGAATGATTCGCCCCCCTTTCCTTTGGAGAGGGGGGCGAACTTTTTCAACTACTCCAAGTTGTCGGGGCCGCTATTAACCGAATAACGCTCATCACACCCGGGTGTCCGCTGAGCGGACACGACGGTTCGTCATGCATGACGACTGTCCGTTTGGTACCTGTCTGGCTATGTCTCAAATGTCCGGTTTTCGAAACTTACCGACTGTTCATGTGACCTAATTGAGATCGTCACTGGTCACTTTCGTGTCCGTGCGTGACGGATAGTGGGTGCAGTCAGGCTCGGGTCAAGGGTGAACGCGCAGGGGTGCGCGCCGAAACCACGAGCGCGGACGGCACAGCGGGCCCGGTGACAACCGTTCCGCAGTGCTCTCCTCGTTGCAACGTCGAATTCAGGAGGCACACCGATGCGTGGTGGGAGCCAGGCCAAGTGGGTTGTCGCAGCTGTTGCGGTCGCCCTTGCCGCGACTGCTTGTAGCAGCGGGGGCA
The DNA here is from genome assembly GCF_055585785.1 of Kitasatospora sp. NPDC053308. Lineage (NCBI taxonomy): Bacteria > Bacillati > Actinomycetota > Actinomycetes > Kitasatosporales > Streptomycetaceae > Kitasatospora > Kitasatospora sp. NPDC053308. Next base: position 114,151 of record NZ_JBVJJY010000005.1, read on the forward strand.
GCGACTCCTCCGGGGGCAGCTCCGATGGCGCTGCGGTCAACCCCCAGGGCGTCTTCAGCTACCAGAGCGCCGAGCCGCAGCGTCCGCTGCAGCCGGCCAACGCCATGGAGAACCAGGGCGGCCGTATCGTCAAGCAGCTCTTCACGGGCCTCGTCGACTACGACCCCGCGACCGGTGCCCTGCGCAACCAGGTGGCCGACAAGATCGAGACCACCGATGCCAAGACCTACACCGTCACGCTGAAGTCCGGTTGGACCTTCCACGACGGCACCCCGGTCACCGCCTCGTCCTTCGTCAAGTCCTGGAACTGGTCGGCCAACCCGGCGAACAACCAGATCAACTCGGACTGGTTCTCGGACATCGTCGGCTACGACGCGGTGCACCCGGAGAAGGGTGACCCGACCGCCACGGAGATGTCCGGCCTCAAGGTCGTCGACGACACCCACTTCACCATCGAACTGACCAGCCCCGTCTCGTACTTCACGTACAAGCTCGGCTACTCGGCCTTCTTCCCGCTGCCCGAGGGCTTCTTCGCGGACCCGAAGGGCTACGGCGAGAAGCCGGTCGGGAACGGCCCCTACAAGTTCGTGTCGTGGGAGCACAACAAGGCCGTCACCCTGGCCGCCTACGACAAGTACACGGGCATCAACAAGGCGAAGAACGGCGGCATCGTCTTCCGCGCCTACACCTCGCCCGAGGCCGCGTACAAGGACCTGATGTCCGACACGCTGGACGTGCTGGACCAGGTCGACTCGACCGACCTGCCGAAGTACAAGGACGACCTGGGCAAGCGCGCCGTCGACCAGGCGCAGGGTGCCATCCAGAACATCTCCTTCGCGCTGTACAACGCCGAGTGGAGCACCCAGGACAAGGCCAAGGTCCGCCAGGGCCTGTCGATGGCGATCGACCGCGACACCATCACCAAGACGGTCCTGAACAACAGCCGTCAGCCCGCCGACTCGTTCGTGGCGCCGGGCGTCATGGGCTACAAGGCCGGCACCTGCGGCGACGCCTGCAAGTACAACCCGGAGAAGGCCAAGCAGCTCGTCCAGGAGGGCGGCGGCGTTCCCGGCAACAAGATCACCATCCTGTACAACTCCGACGGTGGCCACAAGGAGTGGGTGGACGCGGTCTGCAACTCGATCCGCCAGGCGACCGGCGTCGAGTGCCTCGGTGACCCGAAGCCGGACTTCAAGACCGCGCGTGACATCGTCACCAAGAAGACCGTCCCGAGCATGATGCGTACCGGCTGGGTGCAGGACTACCCGCTGAACGCCAACTTCCTGCGCGACGTCTACGGCACCGGTGCGGCCGCCAACGACGCCGGCTACTCGAGCCCCGAGTTCGACAAGCTGTCGCACGAGGCCGACGCGGCCACCTCGGTGGAGAAGACCGCCGAGCTGTACCAGAAGGCCGAAGAGGTTCTGGCCAAGGACATGCCGGCGATCCCGCTCTGGTACTACAAGACCAACTCGGGCTTCTCCAAGAAGGTCCAGAACGTCAAGTTCAACTCCTTCGGCGACCCGGTCTACACCGACGTCGAGGTCAAGAAGTAGTAATCGGTCGGCACCGCCTGACCCGGTGACAACGGCCGGTGCCCGTCCCATCCCCACAAGGGCGAGGACTGGCACCGGCCGTTGGCACGCCGACTTATCTCTGGCCGGGTTGACGGGCCCGGCAGAGTCATACATGGAGGCACGATGGGGCGCTTTGTCGCAAGGCGACTGCTCCAGATGATCCCGGTGTTCCTCGGAACGACCGCACTCATCTTTTTCATGGTGCACTTGCTGCCCGGTGACCCGCTGGCAGCGCTGTGGGGCGACAAGGCACCGGACCCGGTGCAGCTCGCCGCGCTGAAGCACCAGCAGCACCTCGACGAGCCGCTGGTCCAGCAGTACCTCGACTACATGGGGGGCCTGCTCACCGGCGACTTCGGCAAGGCCCTGGACGGACGTCCGGTGCTCGACAAGATCACCGAGGCGCTGCCGGTCACCATCCGGCTGGCGCTGTTCGCGTTCGCCATCGAGATCGTCGTCGGCATCGGCATCGGCCTGTTCGCCGGCCTGCGCCGCGGCAAGGCGTTCGACAAGGGCGCCCTGGTCTTCACCCTGCTGCTGATCTCGATCCCGGTCCCGGTCCTGGGCTTCATCGTCCAGACGGTCTTCGGCCAGAACCTCAAGTGGGTCACCCCGACCGTCCAGGACTCGAACGACATCACCCAGCTGGTGCTGCCGGCCGTCGTGCTCGGCGGGCTGTCGCTGGCCTACGTCGCGCGCCTCACCCGTACCTCCATAGCCGAGAACATCAAGGCCGACTACGTCCGCACCGCGGTGGCCAAGGGCCTGCCGCGCCGGAAGGTCATCGGCACCCACCTGCTGCGCAACTCGATGATCCCGGTGGTCACCTTCCTCGGCACCGACCTCGGCGCCCTGATGGGCGGAGCGATCGTCACCGAGGGCATCTTCAACGTCCAGGGCGTCGGCCACGCGCTGTACCAAGCGATCAACATGAAGGAGGGCGCGACCGTCTCCGGTTTCGTGGCCTTCCTGGTGCTCGTCTACCTGGCCGCCGGACTGATCGTCGACCTGCTCTACGCGGTCCTGGACCCGAGGATCCGTTATGCCTGACCTGACCGAGAAGAAGAACGCCGCGGAGATCCCGGCCCAGCGCACCGCGGAGGCCGCGGCGCCGAAGCAGGAGAAGGCCCGCAGCCTCGGCTCGGACGCCTGGCACGACCTGCGCCGCAAGCCGATCTTCGTGATCTCCGCGCTGCTGATCCTGCTGCTGATCGTCATCGCCATCGCCCCGGGCCTGTTCACCTCGGTGGACCCGCGCGCCGGCGACCTGCGCAACCACTACCTGACGAAGCCGAACTACAGCCACTTCTTCCAGGCGGACTGGTTCGGCTACGACCTCCAGGGCCGCAGCATCTACGCCCGCGTCATCCACGGCGCCCGCGCCTCGGTCGTGGTCGGCATCACCGTCACCGTCGGCGTGACCATCCTCGGTGGCATCACCGGCATGCTCGCCGGGTACTTCGGCGGCTGGATCGACACGATCATCTCCCGCATCACCGACATCTTCTTCGGCATCCCGCTGCTGCTCGGCTCCCTGGTGATCCTGAACGCCTTCACCTCGCGCACGATCTGGAGCGTGGTCTTCGCCCTGGTCGTCCTGGGCTGGACCCAGATGACCCGCGTCATGCGCGGCTCGGTCATCACGGTCAAGCAGGCCGACTTCGTGACCGCGGCCAAGGCGCTCGGCGCCGGCACCGGCCGGATCCTGTTGAAGCACATCCTGCCGAACGCGATCGCCCCGGTGATCGTCGTCGCCACCATCGCGCTCGGCGGCTACATCGCCACCGAGGCGACGCTGAGCTTCCTCGGCATCGGTCTTCAGGACCCGACCATCTCCTGGGGCATCGACATCAACTCGGCCCAGAAGGTGATCCGCACGGCTCCGTTCGCCCTGTTCTTCCCCGCCGGAATGCTGAGCATCACGGTGCTCGCGTTCATCATGCTCGGCGACGCGGTGCGCGACGCCCTCGACCCGAAGCTCCGCTGAGAGAAGAGGTGACGACCCGATGACCACCGTGATCGAGAACAACCAGCAGAACGACCGTCTCGAAGTCGGAACCCCGCTCCTGGAGGTCAAGGACCTCCACGTGGAGTTCCACACCCGGGACGGCATCGCCAAGGCCGTGAACGGCGTCAACTACTCCGTCGCGGCCGGCGAGACGCTCGCCGTGCTCGGAGAGTCCGGCTCCGGCAAGTCCGTGACGGCGCAGACCATCATGGGCATCCTGGACATGCCTCCGGGCAAGGTGACCCAGGGCGAGATCCTGTACCGCGGCCAGGACATGCTCAAGATGAGCAACGAGGACCGCCGCCGGATCCGCGGCCGGAAGATCGCGATGATCTTCCAGGACGCGCTCTCCGCCCTCAACCCCGTGCTCAGCGTCGGCTACCAGCTCGGCGAGATGTACCGGGTGCACCAGGGCGCCTCCAAGAAGGAGGCGAAGGAGAAGGCCATCGAGCTGATGGACCGGGTGCGCATCCCCGCCGCCCGGCAGCGGGTGAACGACTACCCGCACCAGTTCTCCGGCGGCATGCGCCAGCGCATCATGATCGCGATGGCGCTCTCCCTGCAGCCCGACCTGATCATCGCCGACGAGCCCACCACCGCCCTGGACGTCACCGTCCAGGCCCAGGTGATGGACCTGCTCGCCGAGCTGCAGGCCGAGTACAACATGGGTCTGATCCTGATCACCCACGACCTCGGCGTGGTCGCCGACGTCGCGGACAAGATCGCCGTGATGTACGCCGGCCGGATCGTGGAGACCGCCCCGGTGCACGAGCTGTACGCGAACCCCGCGCACCCGTACACCAAGGGCCTGCTCCGCTCCATCCCGCGCCTGGACCAGAAGGGCCAGGAGCTCTACGCGATCAAGGGCCTCCCCCCGAACCTGCTGAAGGTTCCCACGGGCTGCGCGTTCAACCCCCGCTGCGACGTCGCCACCGACCTGTGCCGCACGGAGATCCCGGCGCTGCACCACGTGACGGACAAGGACGGCAAGGAGCTCACCGGCCGCCGCAGCGCGTGCCACCTCTGGAAGGAGACCCTCCATGGCTGAGAACATCCTGGAGGTCAAGGACCTGGTCAAGCACTACCCGCTGACCCAGGGCATCCTCTTCAAGAAGCAGGTCGGCGCGGTCAAGGCGGTCGACGGCATCTCCTTCGAGCTGAAGAAGGGTGAGACGCTCGGCATCGTCGGCGAGTCCGGCTGTGGCAAGTCCACGCTGGCCAAGGTGCTGATGAACCTGGAGCGGGCCACCTCCGGCCAGGTGCTGTTCAAGGGCGAGGACATCTCCACGCTGTCCGGGTCGGCGCTCAAGGCCGTCCGCCGGAACATCCAGATGGTGTTCCAGGACCCGTACACCTCGCTGAACCCGCGCATGACGGTCGGCGACATCATCGGTGAGCCGTTCGAGATCCACCCCGAGGTGGCGCCCAAGGGCGACCGCCGCAAGGCCGTCCAGGACCTGCTGGACGTCGTGGGTCTGAACCCGGAGTACATCAACCGGTACCCGCACCAGTTCTCCGGCGGCCAGCGCCAGCGCATCGGCATCGCCCGCGGTCTGGCGCTCAAGCCGGAGATCATCATCTGCGACGAGCCGGTCTCCGCCCTGGACGTGTCCGTCCAGGCGCAGGTGATCAACCTGCTGGAGCAGCTGCAGGGCGAGTTCGGCCTCTCCTACATGTTCATCGCGCACGACCTCTCCATCGTCCGGCACATCTCCGACCGCGTCGGCGTGATGTACCTGGGCAAGATGGTCGAGATCGGCTCGGACGAGGAGATCTACGAGAACGCCACCCACCCGTACACCCAGGCGCTGCTCTCCGCGGTGCCGGTGCCGGACCCGACGGCGCGCGAGACCCGCGAGCGGATCATCCTGAGCGGCGACATCCCCTCGCCGGCCAACCCGCCGTCCGGCTGCCGCTTCCGCACCCGCTGCTGGAAGGCGGAGGACCGCTGCGCCGAGGAGACCCCGCTGCTCGCGGTGCCCTCGGTGCTGAAGGGCGCGGCCGCGCACGAATCGGCCTGCCACTTCCCCGCGGTCCGCGAGCAGGCCGCGGCCTGATCCCCGCTCTCCCCGGAAGGGCCCGTGGCTTCCCGCCACGGGCCCTTCCGTCGTCCGTGACGTCCGGCGCTGCGTCACTTCGGCGCCGCGTCAACTCGACAGGGGGGTCACGGCACCCATCCGGGTGCACCCGACTCGCGCCGTCGCCGGGCCGCGCTTCTCATGGGGTGTGATGCGACACACACCTTGAGGAGGGACCTTCATGCCCGCAGCCGCCCGTGCTCGTTGGGTCCTCGCCGTTGCGACGTCCGTGGCCCTGGTGGCCACGGGGTGCAGCAGCAGCGGCGGAGGAGGCAGCAGCTCGTCGGACACCAGCAAGACCTTCAGCTACCAGAGCAGCGAGCCGCAGAACCCGCTGCAGCCGGCGAACGCGAACGAGGTCGGCGGTGGTCGCATCATCCAGAACCTCTTCAAGGGGCTGGTGGACTACGACCCGAGCAATGCCAAGATCCGGATGCAGGTCGCCGACAAGATCGACACCAGTGACTCGCAGACCTTCACCATCACGCTGAAGGACGGCTGGAAGTTCCACGACGGCACCCCGGTGCACGCCAAGAACTTCGTCGACGCCTGGAACTGGGGGGCCAACCCCGCCAGCAACCAGATCAACAGCTCCTGGTTCTCGGACATCGAGGGCTACCAGGACGTCCACCCGGCCTCCGGCAAGCCGACCGCCGACAAGATGTCCGGTCTGACCGTCACCGACGACCTGCACTTCACCGTCAAGCTGAGCCACAAGGTGTCGTACTTCGAGTACAAGCTCGGCTACATCGCCTTCTCCCCGCTGCCGGACGGCTTCTTCAAGGACCCGGCCGGGTACGGGCAGAAGCCGGTGGGCAACGGCCCCTACCAGTTCGTCAGTTGGGCGCACAACACGCAGGTGGTCACCAAGGCCTTCCCGGACTACCAGGGCGTGGACAAGCCGAAGAACGGCGGCATCGTCTTCAAGATGTACACCACGTCCGAGGCGGCGTACGCGGACCTGCAGTCCAACAACCTGGACGTGATGGACCAGGTGCCGCCGTCGGCGCTGGCGACGTACAAGAACGACCTCGGCGACCGGGCGGTGGACTCCCCGCAGGGTGCCATCCAGAACATCGGGTTCACGCTCTACCAGGCCGACTGGTCCGCGCCGGACAAGGCCAAGGTGCGCCAGGGCCTGTCCATGGCGATCGACCGCGACGTCATCACCAAGACGGTGCTGCAGGGCTCCCGCAAGCCGGCCACCGCCTGGGTGGCCGAGGGCGTCGAGGGCTACAAGGACGGCGCCTGCGGGGACTTCTGCAAGTTCGACGCCGCCAAGGCCAAGCAGCTGATCCAGGAGGGCGGTGGCGTCCCCGGCAACAAGCTGCTGATCACCTACAACGCGGACGGCGGCCACAAGGAGTGGGTCGACGCCGTCTGCAACTCGATCCGGCAGAGCACCGGCGTCGACTGCCTGGGCGACCCGAAGCCCGACTTCAAGACCGCGCGGGCGGCGATCACCGGGCACACGATCAACGGCGCGTTCCGCACCGGCTGGGTGCAGGACTACCCGCTGAACGCCAACTTCCTGTCCGACGTCTACCGCACCGGCGCCGCCTCCAACGACTTCGGGTACAGCGACCCGCAGTTCGACGCGGCGGCCACCAAGGCGGACGAGGCCGCCAGCGTCGCCGACACGGTGACCGGATACCAGCAGGCCGAGGCCGTGCTGCCGAGCGGCATGCCGGCCATCCCGCTCTGGTACTACCGCACCAACTCGGGCTACTCGACCAAGGTGCAGAACGTGAAGTTCGACTCCTTCGGCAACCCGGCCTGGACCCAGGTCGAGGTCAAGGGCTGATCCCCGCGCCCTGATCCCCCGCACCGGCCCCGTCCTCCCCGCACGGAGGGCGGGGCGCGGTCTCCCGGCCGACCGGCCCGGCCGGTCGGGCACCTAGGAAGGAGGCTCGGATGGGCAGTTACGTGCTGCGGCGGGTGCTGCAGATGATCCCGGTGTTCTTCGGCACCACGCTGCTGATCTTCCTGATGGTCTACTCGCTGCCCGGCGACCCGGTGTCGGCGCTGTTCGGCGACAAGGCCGCCGACCCGGCCGTGGTGGCCAGCCTCAAGCACACCTACTACCTGGACCAGCCGATCTGGAAGCAGTACCTGCACTACATGGGGAACCTCTTCCAGGGGGACTTCGGGACCAGCTTCACCGGCCGCCCGGTCTCGGACATCATGGCGGACGCGTTCCCGGTGACCATCCGGCTGGCGCTGCTGGCCTTCGTCTTCGAGATGGTCGTCGGCCTCGCCTTCGGCGTGCTCTCCGGGCTGCGGCGCGGCAGCGTCGCGGACACCGTCGTGCTGATCCTGACCCTGGTGGTGATCTCGATCCCGGTCTTCGTGCTCGCCTACATCGCCCAGACCGTGTTCGCCACCAACCTGGGCTGGGTCACGCCGACGGTGCAGGACAGCTACGACCTCTCCCAGCTCATCCTGCCGGCCATCGTCCTGGGCTCGCTGTCGCTCGCGTACGTCGCCCGGCTCACCCGGACGTCCATCGGCGAGAACCTGCGGGCCGACTACATCCGCACCGCGGTCGCCAAGGGGCTGCCCCGGCGGACCATCACCACCCGTCACCTGCTGCGCAACTCGCTGATCCCGGTGGTCACCTTCCTCGGGACCGACCTCGGCGCGCTGATGGGCGGGGCGATCGTCACCGAGGGCATCTTCAACGTGCAGGGCATCGGCAACGTCCTGTACCGGGCGATCAACCAGAAGGAAGGCCCGACCGTGGTCGGCATCGTGACCGTCCTGGTGATCGTCTACCTGGTCGCCAGCCTGATCGTCGACCTGCTCTACGCGGTCCTGGACCCGAGGATCCGCTATGCCTGACATCCACGACGAGGACTCGTACGAACCGCACCCCAAGCCGGGGGTCTCACGCCTCGACTACGCCGGCGAGCAGGGCATGGCGGTCGAGCAGGAGACCCTGATCGAACCCGACCCGGAGAAGCGGGAGGCGGCCCGCAGCCTCTGGGGCGACGCCTGGCGGGACCTGCGCCGACGGCCGATCTTCCTGATCTCCGCGGTGCTGATCCTGCTGCTCGTCGTGATGGCGATCTTCCCCTGGGCGTTCACCGACGCCGACCCCCGCAAGGCCGACCTGGTCAACAACTACCTCAAGCGGCCGGACTGGGGAGACGTCTTCGGGGCCGGCTGGTTCGGCTACGACGCGCAGGGCCGCTCCATCTACGCCCGGGTGATCTACGGCGCCCGGGCCTCGATCACCGTCGGCATCTTCGTCACCGCGGCGGTCACCCTGCTCGGCGGGCTCACCGGGATGGTCGCCGGGTACTTCGGCGGGGCCGTGGACGCGGTGATCTCCCGGATCACCGACATCTTCTTCGGCATCCCGCTGCTGCTCGGCGCCCTGGTGCTGCTGAACGCCTTCTCCACCCGCACGGTGTGGAGCGTGGTCATCGCGCTGGGCGTGCTCGGCTGGACCCAGATCGCCCGCGTGATGCGCGGCGCGGTGCTCACCGTCAAGCAGTCCGACTTCGTGGTGGCCGGGCGGGCGCTCGGAGCGGGGACGGGCCGGCTGATGTTCCGGCACATCCTGCCGAACGCGATCGCCCCGGTGATCGTCGTCGCGACCATCGCGCTGGGCGGCTACATCGCCACCGAGGCGACGCTGAGCTTCCTCGGCATCGGCCTGCAGGACCCCACCATCTCCTGGGGCATCGACATCTCCTCCGCCCAGAAGGTGATCCGGACGGCGCCCTACGTGCTGTTCTTCCCGGCCGCGGCGCTCTCCGTCACCGTGCTGGCCTTCATCATGCTGGGCGACGCGGTGCGCGACGCCCTCGATCCGAAGCTTCGCTGAGCGAGGGGAGCGCATCGTGAGTACAGCGGTGGACGCCGCCAAGGGCGAGCGGGAGGCGCCGTACGAGGGGCCGTTGCTCGACGTACGGGACCTGCACGTCGAGTTCGTCACCCGGGACGGCGTGGCCAGGGCCGTGAACGGCGTCAACTACGACGTCCGGGCCGGCGAGACGCTGGCCGTGCTCGGGGAGTCCGGCTCCGGGAAATCGGTGACGGCGCAGGCGATCATGGGCATCCTGGACATGCCGCCGGCCCGGATCCCGCGCGGTGAGATCCGCTTCCGCGGCCGGGACATGCTGAAGATGGGCAAGGAGGAACGGCGCAGGATCCGCGGCCAGAAGATCGCGATGATCTTCCAGGACGCGCTCTCCTCGCTCAACCCGGTGCTCAGCGTGGGCTACCAGCTCGGCGAGATGTACCGGGCCCACCACGGGAGCTCCCGCAAGGACGCCAAGGAGAAGGCCGTCGAGCTGATGGACCGGGTGCGCATCCCCGCCGCCCGGCAGCGGGTGAACGACTACCCGCACCAGTTCTCGGGCGGCATGCGCCAGCGGATCATGATCGCGATGGCGCTGGCGCTGGAGCCGGACCTGATCATCGCGGACGAGCCGACCACCGCTCTGGACGTCACCGTGCAGGCCCAGGTGATGGACCTGCTCGCCGAGCTGCAGGCCGAGTACCACATGGGCCTGATCCTGATCACCCACGACCTCGGCGTGGTCGCCGACGTCGCGGACAAGATCGCCGTGATGTACGCGGGCCGGATCGTGGAGACCGCCCCGGTGCACGAGCTGTACGCGCGGCCCGCGCACCCCTACACCCGGGGCCTGCTGGACTCCATCCCGCGGCTGGACCAGAAGGGCCAGGAGCTCTACGCGATCAAGGGCCTGCCGCCCAACCTGCTGCGGATCCCCCCGGGCTGCGCCTTCAACCCGCGCTGCCCCCGCGCGCAGGACATCTGCCGGGCCGAGGTGCCGGAGCTGTTCCCGGTCACCGAGGAGGACGGCACACCGCTGGAGGGGCGCGGCAGCGCCTGCTTCTTCTGGAAGGAGACCCTCCATGACCGCTGACGGGGCCGGCGCACTGGGCGCGGCGGTGCCGGAGGACGCCGCCTTCGCGCAGGAGGTGCCGCGCGGCGAGCCGATCCTCGAAGTCCGGGAGCTGGTCAAGCACTTCCCGCTGACCCGGGGCATCCTCTTCAAGAAGCAGGTCGGCGCGGTGAAGGCGGTCGACGGGGTCAGCTTCGACCTGATGCAGGGTGAGACGCTCGGCATCGTCGGCGAGTCCGGCTGCGGGAAGTCCACGCTGGCCAAGGTGCTGATGAACCTGGAGCCGGCCACGGCGGGCTCGGTCCGCTACAAGGGGGAGGAGATCTCCCGTTTGTCGGGGTCGGCGCTCAAGGCCGTCCGCCGGAACATCCAGATGGTGTTCCAGGACCCGTACACCTCGCTGAACCCGCGCATGACGGTCGGCGACATCATCGGTGAGCCGTTCGAGATCCACCCCGAGGTGGCGCCCAAGGGCGACCGCCGCAAGGCCGTCCAGGACCTGCTGGACGTGGTCGGGCTCAACCCGGAGTACATCAACCGGTACCCGCACCAGTTCTCCGGCGGCCAGCGCCAGCGCATCGGCATCGCCCGCGGTCTGGCGCTCAAGCCTGAGATCATCATCTGCGACGAGCCGGTGTCGGCGCTGGACGTGTCGGTGCAGGCGCAGGTGATCAACCTGCTGGAGCAGCTGCAGGGCGAGTTCAACCTGTCGTACATGTTCATCGCGCACGACCTCTCGATCGTCCGGCACATCTCGGACCGCGTCGGCGTGATGTACCTGGGCAAGATGGTCGAGATCGGCAGCGACGCCGAGATCTACGACCATGCCACGCATCCGTACACCCAGGCGCTGCTCTCCGCGGTGCCGGTGCCGGACCCGACGGCGCGCGAGTCGCGGGACCGGATCGTGCTCACCGGGGACGTCCCCTCGCCGGCGAACCCGCCGTCGGGCTGCCGCTTCCGCACCCGCTGCTGGAAGGCGCAGCAGCGGTGCGAGGTGGAGGTGCCGCTGCTCGCCTCGCCGGCCTGGCTGGAGGGGGCCGCGTTCCACGACTCGGCCTGCCACTTCGCCGCGGAGCGCGGGGCCGGGCAGGGCGCGGCGCAGTAGCCGCTCGGAGCGTCCAGGGCGCGTCCCCTTGCGGGGGCGCGCCCTTCCGGTTCGCCCCGTAATGGAAAAGAGATCTGCCGCGGGCTCGCCAAGTGTCCTCCGCTCCTTGATAGTTGCTCTGCGCCTGTCGATGGTCGCTGCTGCGCTGAGGAGGGCTGCCCACATGGACGCGGTGGAGGTGATCGGCGGCGGACGGGAGAGCCTGGCGCCCGGGACCCCGTTGCTGGAGGTCGAGGACCTGCACGTGGAGTTCCACACCCGGGACGGCGTCGCGCGGGCCGTCAACGGGGTGAGCTACGCGGTCGCGGCCGGCGAGACGCTGGCGGTGCTCGGGGAGTCCGGTTCGGGGAAGTCGGTGACGGCGCAGGCGGTCATGGGCATCCTGGACATGCCGCCGGGGCGGATCACCCGGGGGCGGATCCTGTTCCGCGGCGAGGACCTGCTGACCATGAGCGACAACGGCCGGCGGGCCGTGCGGGGCCGGCGGATCGCCATGATCTTCCAGGACGCGCTGTCCGCGCTCAACCCGGTGCTCAGCGTGGGCTACCAGCTGGGGGAGATGTTCCGGGTGCACCACGGTGTGACCCGCAAGGAGGCCCGGGAGAAGGCCGTCGAGCTGATGGACCGGGTGCGCATCCCCGCCGCCCGGCAGCGCGTCGGCGACTACCCGCACCAGTTCTCGGGCGGCATGCGCCAGCGGATCATGATCGCGATGGCGCTGGCGCTGGAGCCGGACCTGATCATCGCGGACGAGCCGACCACCGCCCTGGACGTCACCGTGCAGGCCCAGGTGATGGACCTCCTGGCCGAACTGCGGGAGGAGTTCGGCATGGGCCTGATCCTGATCACCCATGACCTCGGCGTGGTCGCCGACGTCGCGGACAAGATCGCGGTGATGTACGCGGGCCGGGTCGTGGAGACCGCCCCGGTGCGCGAACTGTACGCGCGGCCGGCGCACCCGTACACCCGGGGCCTGCTGGACTCCATCCCCCGGCTGGACCAGAAGGGCCAGGACCTGCACACCATCAAGGGCCTGCCGCCGAGCCTGCTGGCCGTCCCGGAGGGCTGCGCCTTCCACCCCCGTTGCGACCGGGCGCAGGACCGTTGCCGGGCCGAACTCCCTCCGCTGGTGCCCGTGGTGGGCGAGCGGGGGGAGGAGCTGGCGGGCCGCCGCAGCGCCTGCCACTACTGGCGCGAGACGCTGCACGGCTGAACCCGCCCGGCTCGCCCGGCTCGCCCGGCTCGCGCTGCCCGTCTGGCCCGCCCGGCGCGCCCGGCGGCTACTGCGGCTGCTTCACGAAGCCGACGTTCTCCCAGACGATGTCCGACAGGCCCTGCGCGCCGATGTTGGCGAGGTCGGCGCGGGCGCCGTACAGCTGCGGGCGCTGGTAGAGCGGCAGCACGCCGGCCACCTTCCAGAGCTCGCCGTCGGCCTGGTTGATCGCCTCGGAGACGGCGGCCGCGTCGGCCGCGGCGGCGGCCCGGTCGAGCGCGCCGTCGGCCGCCGGGCTGCCCGCGCCGGTGTGGTTGGTGCCGCCGTTCTGGGCGAAGTTGGCGCGGCTGCCGCTGGCCGGGAAGGGCGTGCCGATCAGCGAGTAGGCGGTGAGGTCGAAGTCGTTGCGGTTGATGTACTTGTCGAAGAACTCGTTGGCGGCGGCGGTCACGGTGGTGACCTTGATCCCGACGTCCTTGAGCATCTTGGTGGTGTTCGCGGCCTCGTTCTGGGCCGGGGTGACACCGGCCGGGACGACCATCCGCAGGTTCAGCTCGCGGCCGTCCTTCTTCCGTACGTCGCCGTCGAGCTTCCAGCCGGCCGCGTCCAGCTTGCGGGCAGCCTCGGCGGGGTCGTAGCGGGCCAGGCCCAGGGAGTTGTCGCGGTAGCCGTTCTGGTTGGCGACCAGCAGGTGGTTGTTGAGCGGGACGGCGGGCCAGTCCAGGCCGTTGAGGTCGGCGCGGATGACGGCGTCCCGGTTGATCGCCTGGAACACGGCCTGGCGCACGGTCGCGTCGCTCAGCGCGGGGGTGCGGGCGTTCAGGGTGAGCTGGCGGAAGTCGGGGCCGCCGGCCCGGCGGACGACGGCGCCCCTGGTGTTCCGGATGGTCTGGTAGCCGGCCACGTCCGGACCGTTGTCGACCAGGTCGAGCTGCCCCTTCGCGAAGGCGGCGGCCATCGCGTCGGGGAGCATCGCGTGGAAGACGATCCGGTCCAGCATCGGCTTGTCGCCCCACCACGCCGGGTCGGCGACCAGGGTGACGGTCTGCGCGGCGCGGTCGAGCTGTTCGACCTTGAACGGGCCGGCGGTGACCGGTATCGCGTCCAGGTAGGCGGTGTTGAACAGCTCCGGGGTGGAGATCCGGCCGGCCGGCAGCAGCGGGGCGTTGCCGGCGCCGTTGAACATCGACTGCCACTCCGAGAACGGCCGGTCGAAGGTCATCACGGCCTGGAAGTCGTCCTTGCCGCGCTCGACCGAGGAGACCAGCTCGAAGCCGGTGGTGCTGGACGGCTTGTACGCCGGGTCCTTGCCGTTCAGGGCGCGCCAGTTGGCCTCGATGTCCCGCCAGGTGATCGGGGTGCCGTCGGACCAGTGCGCCTTCGGGTTGAGCGTCCAGGTGACCACCTGCCGGCCGTCCTTCAGCTCGGAGTGCGCCTCCTGGAGGTAGGCGGGGTTGACGGTCTGGGCGCCGGCCGCGTCCGAGCGGAAGAAGGTCGGCAGCAGCGGCTTGGTGACGGCGATGGTCGAGGACTCGTTGCCGTCGTTGTGGATCGGCGACCACTGGTGGGAGAACTGGGTGATCGCCAGGTTCAGGGTGCCGCCCTGGCGCAGTCGGGCGCGGTCGTGCGGGTTGATGTCGACCGAGGTGAGCTTGGGCGTCGAGGGGGCGGACGGCAGGGCGTCGGCGTCGGCGTCGCCCTGGCCGGAGGCGCAGGAGCAGAGTGCCAGCGAGAGGGTGAGGGCGGTGAGGCCGGCGAGCAGGGCCGTCCCGTGGTGCTGGAGGCGGCGGGCCATCGGCGTGCTCCCGAGGTGGATGTGACGGAAGGTGTGGCGTCACATCTTGGTGACCGGGAGGGTGAGTTGTCGAGGGGCGGGACCGGATGCGGCCCCGCCCCCGACGGCGGCGGTGCGTCAGACGGCGAACTTGAAGGTGCGGTCCTTGTCGCCGGTCTTGTCGAAGACCGAGGCGACGCCGTCCGCGACATCCTGCGGGGTGATCGCGGCGAGCTGGCCGTTCTTCTTGACCTTCACCTTGTCGAACACGTTGCCCAGCTGGGCGGCGAGCGCGTCGAGGTCCCACTTGGGCACGATCTTGCCCGAGGCGTCCGGGACCAGAGTGAGCGCCTTGGCGGCCGTCTTCGCGCCGAAGTCCCAGGTCTTGGTGCCGGCCACGACGTGCACCTTGCCGGCGGCGATCTGCTTGCCGAGGCCGTCGGCCGCGGCCTGCAGGGCCTGGGCGGAGACCTTCGGCTGGGCGGCCGTGACGGCGAGGGCGATCGGCTGGTCGGGCTTGCCGGCCGCGCGGTCGCGGTAGGCCTGCTCGATGGCGTCCACGGCGCTCGCCGAGTCCACCGCCTGGCCGGCCCGTCCGGGGACGACGACCGGCTCGCCGTTGTCGCCGAACTTGACGTAGCCCTCCTGCAGGCCCTGGCCGGACCCGGCGGCCAGCGAGTCGAGGGCGGCCTTGAGCTTGGCCCGGTCGACCTTGACCTCCGGCGCGACGGCCTTGCTGCCGCCCTGGAGGGACTTGATGACGTCGACCGGGTTGTAGCTGTGCTGGGCCAGACCGTCCACCGTGGCGGTGGTGTCGAAGCCCAGGCCGGCGACCGTCGGGTCGAGGTCCACGGCCTGGTCGCCGATCTTCAGCTTGAGCGGCTGCTGACCGGCCTTGCCCACCGACTCGTCCAGGGTGTGGATCGCCTGGTCACGGCTGTCGCCCCCGATGTCGGTGCCGAGCACCACGGTGCCCTTGGGCACGTCGGACTGGTTGAGCATCAGACCGGTGCCGTACGCGGCGGCGCCGAGGAACAGCACGCCGGCGATGCCGTAGACGCCCAGCTTGACCAGCTTCTTGCCGCCGCCCCGCTTGGCCGTGGCCGGCGCCTTGGCGGACTCGGCCTTGGCCGGTGCCGGGGCGGGCGCCGGTGCGGGGGCGGGTGCGGGAGCGCCCTTGGCGCCGTCGGGCCGGGGGCCGGCGGCCGGCAGCGGGGTGACTGCGGTGGCCTCGGGGTCGAGGCCGGACTGCTGTGCGCGGCCGGGCTGCGGACCGGCGCCGGGGGCGCCGGGGAAGAGCCCGCCGGGGGCCGCCGGGGCGGCGGGGCCGTCCTGGCCGGGGGCGGCCGGACGCGGCTGGCCGGCGAACGGGTCGGTGCCGGTCGGCGCCGAGGCGAACAGGCCCGGCTGCGGGCGGCCGTCGCCGCCGCGCCGGCCGTCGTCGTGGGGCAGGCCGGGTATCCCGGCCGGCGGGGTGTTCGTACGGATCGGCGCGAAGCCGTCGACCGAGGTGTCCTCGGGGTTCGGCTCGGCGGTCGGCGCGCCCTGCGGGCCGTTCGGGCGGCCGTTCGGCTGGAAGCCGCCCCGCGGGCCGGGCTGCTGCGGGCCGCCCGGGCGGGGGCCGTTCTGCTGCGGCCGGTTCTGCTGCGGCCGGTTCGGCTGGGTACCGTTCTGCCGCGCGCCGTTCTGTCGGGCGCCGTTCTGCCGGTCGGCGCCGCCGCGCGGGCCGCGGGTGCCGGCGTCGGGGCCGGGGGTCGGGGCGAACGGGTCGGCGACGGGCGCGAACGGGTCCGCGGGCTCGTAGACGCCGGGCTCCTCCGCCGGGGCGGCGGCGCGGCGCGGCGCGGCGGGCGCCGAGGGAGCGCCCGGGTTGGGCGACGTGCCCTGGGCGGGCACCGGACGGCCGCCCGGGGCGCCGTTGGCGCGGGCGGCGGCTCCGCCGGCCGGACGGGCGGCCTGCGGCCGCGGTTCGGCGGCACCGGGCCCGGCCGGGGCGGTGGGCGCGCTCGGGGCGCCGGCCGCGACGGCGGCCGGGGCGGGCTCGGCGGCCGGGGCCTTCTTGGCGCGCGGCCGGAACCAGGCACCGGTGGACTCGGACTCCGAGGTCGCCGGCGGGATCGGCGGGATCTGCCACTCCGGCGGCAGGTTCGGCGGGGTGGCCGTGCCGCTGCCGCCCTCCATCACCCCGAGGACCGGCGAGGCGGGTGCCTGACGGTGCCGCGGGCCGCCCTGCTCGGGGGCCTCCTCGGCCGGGCCGTCCTCGTTCTTGACGGCACTGCGGACGACGACCGGCGGGATCGGACGCGAGCCGGGGATGTTGATCCGGACCCGGGTGGTCAGGGTGGTCTCGGTCTTCGGACCGTCGTCCTCGCCGCCCGACGCGGCGCCCTGGCCGGCGCCGGCCGCGGCCCGCTCGCCGCCGGGGAGCCCGGGCGTGCCGTAGGGCGGGGTGCCCGACGGGTAGGCGTCCGGGCCCGTGCGCCGAGGCGTCGGGTGGGCGTTGTCAGATTCGCGGCTGCTCAATGCTGCTCTGCTCCGGGTTCGCGGGCGGGCCGTGCGGCGCGACCGCGGTTCGTGGTCGCCGGGCCCGGCTGGGGCGGGCGGCGGTCGGGTACGGCGTTCTGCGGGACCACCATACTGGGAAGAACTGAGCGGTGAACGGCTTCGGACAGATCCTGATACGTCCGGTTCCTCCGGTATGAGAGTAAGGCCGTGTGCTCCTGACTGCGCGTCGTACGGGGTACCGTACGCAGCGCTCCGCCGGGCTCAGCGCGGTGGGCCGGGCACCCCGGGGAACCAGCTGGTCCGGGTCGGCAGGGTGGCGCAGATCACGCCCAGCACCGAGCCGGCGAACAGCCAGGCCAGCGAGGTGGCGTTGGACCACAGCACGTTGTCGCCCTCCGGCCGGGGCACGATCAGCAGCACCATCGCCAGGAACCACCCGGCCGCGGGCATGCCCGCGCCGAGCCGGGTGCCGGTGATCCGCAGGCCGGCGTAGAAGGTGGCGGCGGTCGCGGCCAGCGCCAGCAGGACTCCCACCGGCGGCCACAGGGCCTGCACAAAGGATCCGCAGACCGACACCGCGATGCCCAGCAGGAAGAACAGGACATACGCCGCGATCCGGGCGGGGCGCGGGGGTTGGGCCTCGGCCAGCCGCTGCTCGCGGGTGCCGAGGACGGTCGCCGCGATCGAGCGGCGGGGTGTCCGGGCGGCGGGCTTGCTCATCGTGCGTCCTCCCCGGCGCTCGCGGCGGTGTCGTCGAGGCCCGCGAAGAGGTCGTCCTCCGGGTGGCCCGGGCCCGCCTGGCCGCGCACCAACTGGTAGTACTCGGTGGCGAACAGGGGCTGGGCGAGGTGGTTGGAGAGCGCGAAGAAGGCGCCGTCCACGGTGATCTGGGTGGCGTGCGCGGCCAGCGCGGCGGTCTTGCGGTCGACGTACGCGGCGCCGTCCAGCTCGGTGGTGACCACCTCGTCGGCGACCACGCCGGGGACGTCGGACGGCTGGGCGACGCCCGGGAAGGACGCCTTGACGGCGGCTTCGGCGAGACCGGCCTCGATCACCGAGCGCGGCATCCGGTTCCAGTACACCTTGGCGATCCGCCAGGCCGGGCCCAGGTCGGGCCGGTGCGCCGGATCGCCGGCCAGCTCGTAGGCGCGCATCGCGACGCGGTGCGCCTGGATGTGGTCGGGGTGCCCGTAGCCGCCGTTCTCGTCGTAGGTGACCAGGACCTGCGGCCGCGTCTCGCGGACCACCGCGACCAGGTGGTCGGCGGCCTCGTCCACGTCCGCCTGCCAGAAGCAGCCGGGCGCGTCGTTGTCGGGCACGCCCATCATGCCGGAGTCGCGGTAGCGCCCCGGTCCGCCGAGGAAGCGGTGGTCGGTCACGCCGAGGGCGCGCATCGCCTCGGCGAGCTCGCCGATCCGGTGCGGGCCGAGGGTGTCGTCCCGATCGGCCGTCAGATGGGCCAGCTCCGGGGGGATCACCTCGCCGCCCTCGCCGAGGGTGCAGGTCACCAGGGTGACCCGGGCGCCTTCGGCGGCGTACCGGGCCATCGTGGCGCCGTTGCCGATCGACTCGTCGTCGGGGTGCGCGTGCACCAGGAGGAGTCGGCGGCCGGTAGTCGCGGTCATGGGAGGAAGCCTAACCACCGGCCGGGTGGGGTCAGAGCTTCAGGCCGTTGATCATCCCGGCGAGGTTGCTGGTGACCTGGCTGATCGACGGGGCGATCGAGCTGGAGGCCAGGTAGAAGCCGAGCAGCGCACAGACGATCGCGTGCGCCAGCTTCAGTCCGTTGCGGCGGATCAGCACCACCACGATGACCAGCATCAGCACGGCTGCGGAGATGTTCATGGCCATGTCGGCTCACACCCCTTCTCTCGGGCGCGCCGCCTCCCGGGGAAGGCGGCGGTGGGGACGGTGCGGGACTGGGGGCTGCGGGCGGCCGGGGCCCGGGACGGGGCCGACGATCACTCGCTCGACCAGTCATACCCGATGGGTAAGGGGAGCATTACATTCAGTGAGTCCGCGCGCGCCGGGACACGGGGGCACTCGCGGGGCGCATGGGCCGGTCGGAGGGGGTTTGGACCTCTTTGGGGCGTACTTGACGGTGATGCTCCGAACGAGTGATCACCAGCCTCCGGGCAGGGGCGGTTCGGCGTCGTAGGGTCTGGTGCCATGACCTCCCACACCCCTGCGGACACCTTCCCCCGGCAGTACGCGCGGACCCTGCGCTACACCGTCGGCGCGCCCCGCTCCTTCTCCGTCGCACCGGACGGCTCACGGGTCGTCTTCCTCCGCTCCCGCTCCGGCAGCGACCGGGCCAACCTGCTCTGGACCCTCGACACCGCCACCGGCGAGGAGCGGATCGCCGCCGACCCGGCGGTCCTGCTCGGCGGCGGCGAGGAGGACCTCTCGCCGGCCGAGCGGGCCCGCCGCGAGCGCAGCCGCGAGGGCTCGGCCGGCATCGTCGGCTACGCCCTGGACGCGGCCGGGACGCTGGCCGCCTTCGCCCTCTCCGGCCGGCTCTTCACCGCCGACCTGGTCACCGGCGCCACCGCCGAACTGCCCGCCCGCGGCCCGCTGCTGGACCCGCGGCCCGCCCCGGACGGCAGCTGCGTCGCGTACGCCAACACCGCCGGAGAGCTGCGGCTGACCCGGGCCGACGGCAGCGGCGACCGGGTGCTCGCCGAGCCGGACGGCCCGAACGTCACCTGGGGACAGGCCGAGTTCATCGCACAGGAGGAGATGGACCGGGACCGCGGCTTCTGGTGGTCCCCGGAGGGCGACCGGCTGCTGGTCGAGCGCGCCGACGACAGCCCGGTGGGACGCTGGTGGATCGCCGACCCGGCGAACCCGCAGCGCGAGCCCGCCGAGGTCGCCTACCCGGCGGCCGGCACCGCCAACGCCGAGGTCGGCCTCTGGCTGTTCGACCTGGACGGCGGGCGCACCGAGGTGGTCTGGGACCGCACGGCCTTCCCCTACCTCGGCCGGGTGCACTGGTCGAAGGGCGGCGTGCCGCTGCTGCAGGTGCAGTCCCGCGACCAGCGCAGCCGGCTGATCCTCGGTCTGGACGTGGCCACCGGCAGCACCGAGGTGCTGCACGAGGAGCACGACGACGCCTGGCTGGAGCTGTTCCCCGGCGTCCCGGCGTGGACCCCGGACGGCAAGCTGGTGCGGATCTCCGACGAGGGGGGCGTCCGGGCGCTGGTGGTCGGGGACCAGACCGTCACCGGGGCGGACCTGCACCTCAGGTCCGTCGTCGCCGTCACCGAGGACGAGGTCTTCTTCAGCGCCTGCGGCGGCGCCGCCGAGACCGACCCCGAGCCCGGCTGGATCGCCGTCGGCCGGATCAGCCACGACGGCAAGCGGCTCGGCTGGGAGTCCGCCAACGGGCGGCCGTTCACCTCCGTCACCAGCGCCGTGCACGGCGGCGGGATCACCGTCCGGGCCACCGCCGAGCCGGACCTGCCCGGCACCCTGGTGCGGGTCGCCCGCGACCTGCCCGAGGGCCTGGCGGTCGACGACGTGGCCACCATCGCCTCGTACGCCGAGACCCCGGTGATCACCGCCCGCCCGGTGTTCCGCTTCGCCGGCGAGCGCCGGATCCCCGCGGCCGTCTTCCTGCCCACCGGGTACGACCGCGAGCGCGACGGCCTGCTGCCCGTCCTGATGGACCCGTACGGCGGTCCGCACGGGCAGCGCGTCGTCCAGGCGCACAACCCGCACCTCAACTCCCAGTGGTTCGCCGACCAGGGCTTCGCGGTGATCGTCGCGGACGGGCGCGGCACCCCGGGGCGCGGGCCGGCCTGGGAGAAGTCGATCGCCTTCGACTTCGCCGGGGCCACCCTGGACGACCAGGTGGAGGCGCTGCACGCGCTCGCCGGGGAGTTCCCGCTGGACCTCGGCCGGGTCGCCATCCGCGGCTGGTCGTACGGCGGCTACCTCGCGGCGCTCGCCGTGCTGCGCCGCCCGGACGTCTTCCACGCGGCCGTCGCCGGCGCCCCCGTGACGGACTGGGCGCTCTACGACACCCACTACACCGAGCGCTACCTGGGCGACCCGGCCGAGCGGCCGGAGGTGTACGCCGCCAACTCGCTGAACGGGTACGCGGCCGGGCTGGAGCGCCCGCTGATGATCATCCACGGGCTGGCGGACGACAACGTGGTGGCCGCGCACACCCTGCGGCTCTCCTCGGCGCTGCTCGCCGCCGGGCGCCCGCACACCGTGCTGCCGCTGTCCGGCGTCACCCACATGACGCCGCAGGAGGAGGTCGCGGAGAACCTGCTGCTGCTCCAGGTCGACTTCGTGCGGCGCGCACTGGGCGAGTGACGCCGGCCTGACCGGGGAAACCGCCCCTGACCAGCCCTTTCGCGGCCGGTACCCGATGACGCGGGTACCGGCCGCCGGCATGACATCCGTCATACCGAAGGCACGACGGCGGACACTGCCGCCGCGGCCCGCCCGCGCGGGACCCTGAGGTGGTGCGAACAGCACCGGAGACGACACCATCAGGGAAGAGGAGCCGGGCGATGGACACCGAGGTGGCCGCCTTCCGCGGCGTGGGCAAGAGCTACGGGCGGGTGCGCGCCGTGGACGGACTGGACCTCGTGCTGCGGCCGGGCGAGACCGTCGCCCTGCTCGGCCCGAACGGCGCCGGGAAGTCCACCAGCCTGGACCTGCTGCTCGGACTGCGCGAGCCCGACCAGGGCAGCGTGACGCTGTTCGGCGGCACCCCGCGGGCGGCGATCGAGACCGGACGGGTCGGCGCCATGCTGCAGAGCGGCGGGCTGATGTCCGACGTCAAGGTGCGCGAGCTGGTCAAGCTCGCCTGCGACGTGCACCCGCGCGGCCGGTCGGTCGCGGAGGTGCTGACCGACGCCGGGATCGCCGAGCTGGCGGAGCGCCGGGTCGACAAGCTGTCCGGCGGCCAGGAGCAGCGCGTCCGCTTCGCCCTGGCGATCGCCGGCGACAACGACCTCATCGTGCTGGACGAGCCCACCACCGGCATGGACGTCGGCGTCCGGCAGTCGTTCTGGGCGAGCATGCGGGCGCAGGCCGACGCCGGGCGCACGGTGCTGTTCGCCACCCACTACCTGGAGGAGGCGGACTCCATCGCCGACCGCGTCCTGGTGCTGCACCGGGGCCGGCTGATCGCCGACGGCAGCTCCGCCGAGATCAAGGCCCGGGCCGGCGCCCGCCGGGTCGCCTTCGAACTCCACGACGCGGACGGACGGTTCGACGAGGCCGCGCTGCGCACCCTGCCGGGCGTGGAGTCGCTGGACGTCACCGCCCGGGTCCCCGGGGTGCGGACGGTGCGGATCCGGACCGCCGACGCCGACGCCACCGTCGCCGGGCTCTACCGGGCGGGCCTGTACCCGCGCGGTCTCGAGGTCACCGGCGTGGGCCTGGAGCAGGCCTTCCTGACCATCACCGGCGAGCTGGACCGGAACGACGCGGCCCTGGAGAGTGCGCGATGACCACCCTGATCAAGCTGGAGATCCTGCGGACCTTCCGCAACCGGCGCTACCTGTTCTTCACCGTGGCCTACCCGGCGCTGATGTACGTCTTCTTCATCCACGCCTACGGCGCCGCCAACCAGGCCGGCGGACTGCCGGTGAAGACCTACTTCATGGTCTCGATGGCCACCTTCGGCGCGGTCGGCGCGGTGCTGACCGGCAGCGCGCAGCGGATCTCGCTGGAGCGCAAGAGCGGCTGGACCCGGCAGCTGCGGCTGACCGCGCTGCCCGGCCGGGCGTACACCGTCGGCAAGATCGCGGCGAGCGCGGTCACCACGCTGCCCTCCATCCTGGTGGTCTTCGCGGTGGGCGCGGCCCAGGGCGTCTCGCTCACCGGGCCGCAGTGGATCGGGCTGGGCGTCGCGTTGTGGCTCGGCAGCTTCGTCTTCGCGGCGCTGGGCGTGGCGCTCGGCTACGCGGCGACGCCGGACGCGGTGCAGCCGATCGTGATGATCACCTACATGGCGATGGCGCTGCTCGGCGGCACCTGGTTCCCGGTGAGCGGCTCGCTGGAGCGGTTCGCCCGGTTCAACCCGGTGTACCTCTACAACAAGCTGGCCACCTTCACCCAGCCCGGGCACTCCCTGGACATGGTCGCGGTCGTCGGACTGGCCGGCTTCCTCGCGGTGTTCGTCGCCGCCGCGGCGACCCTGTACCGCCGCGACACCCGACAGGCATGATGATCCGTATGAGCGACGCGCGCCGGACCCAGAGCCCCGACCGACCCACGGAGGCGGGCCCGGCGCGCGCGTCGTTCATGAACGTGCCCGGATCCCCGGTGGAGACCAGGCGGCAGCTGCTGGTGAAGGTCGCCTGGATGCTGCTGTGGATGATCTACCTGGCCTACCCGGTCAGCCGGCTGGTGAACGGCGTCCACAGCACCGCCGCGCAGGTGCTCGGCTGGAGCTGCCTGGCGTTCTTCGTGGCCGGCTACGTGCTGCTGGTGATCTTCCGCTCGACCCAGGGGATGCGGCCGCGCGCCTGCCAGGCGGTCGTCACGATGATGCTGGTGCTCGCCGTCGCGTGCTCCTTCGTGCTCGGCGAAGCCTTCCTGACCCTGTTCATCTACACCTCGGTGTGCGTCGCGATCGTCACCCCGCCGCGGTACTCGCTGCGCGCCCTGGCCGGCATGGCCGCGCTGATCGCCGCCGTCGGCCTGCTCATCCACGCGAGCACGGACAACATCGCCACCTTCGCGCTGAGCGGGTTCCTCTCCGGCGCCGCGATGACCGGCCTGCAGCGGCTGGTCGCCACCATGAAGGAGCTGCGCGAGGCCCGCGCCGCCGTCGCGCACCTGGCCGCCTCCGAGGAACGGCTGCGGCTCGCCCGCGACCTGCACGACCTGCTCGGGCACTCGCTCTCGCTGATCACCCTGAAGAGCGAGCTGGCCGGGCGGTTCATGGACGCCGGGGCGGACGAGAAGGCGCGGGCGCAGGTCGCCGACATCGAGCAGGTCGCCCGGCAGTCGCTGATCGACGTCCGGGAGGCGGTCACCGGCTTCCGCCGGCCGACCCTGCCGGTCGAACTCGCCGCCGCCCGGACCGCGCTGGCCGCCGCGCAGATCCGGCTGGACGCCGCGCCGGAGCTGGTGGACAGCTGGCCGGGGCTGGCCAACGAGGAGGCGGGCGCGCTGGCCTGGGCCCTGCGCGAGGCCGTCACCAACGTCGTGCGGCACGGCGAGGGCGCCACCGTCTGCACCGTCACGGCGGACGAGAGCTGGGAGGCGAGCGGCGAGCGCTACGCCGTGCTGGAGGTCGCCGACGACGGACGCGGGCCGGGCAAGGCGCAGCCGGGGAACGGGCTCTCCGGGTTGGAGGAGCGGCTGGCGCTGGTCGGCGGGCGGCTGGAGAGCGGCCCGGGGGAGCGGGGGAAGGGCTTCCGGCTGCGGGCCGCGGTGCCGCTGCGGACGGTGTCCGCATCGGCGCCCGGGGCGTCCGGGGCCGCCGTGACCGGCTCGGCCGACGCCGGCCGAGCGGTGCGGAAGGGCTAGACCGAGACCGGGACGGCCGGCGGGGCAGAGCCCCGGGCGGACGACTGGGGGGTGGTGACCAGGCTCTCCACGCTCGCCGGCGCCCGGGCCGCCGCAGCCGGGCCGCCCGGCGTCGGGTACACGGCGTACAGCAGCGCGTACCTGCTGTGGACCGTGCCGCACGGCGTGGTCACGGTGCCCCTGGTCACCGCCGTCGTCGCCCGCTTCCCGCGCGGGGAACCCGACGGCCCGAGCTGATCGTTCCTCCGCCATGTCCTCCGTTCTCATCCTCGGTTTCGACCCGCACGCCGTCCCCGGCATGGACGGTGACGGCATGCGGGCCGTCCTCGACGCCGAACTCGCCCGCTTCGCCGACCACGGCATCCACGCGGCGATGACCCTGGTCGCCCCGGACGACACCGCCGAGGCGACGATCGTCGCCGCGCTCGACGGGCGCGGGTGGGACGTCGTCGTCATCGGCGGCGGCATCCGCAAGCCCGAACCGGCGCTGCCCTTCTTCGAGCTGGTGGTCAACCTCGTCCGCAGGCACGCTCCCGGAGCCGCCATCGCCTTCAACACCAGCGGCGCCGACAGCCTGGAAGCCGCCCAGCGCTGGCTCTGACCCGCCCCCACCTCACCCCACCCCGCCCCACCCTCGCCTCCGGAGCGGCCGGGGCAGGAGCCCGGGCCGGTTCCCGTTCCCGGCCGTTCCCGTTCCCGGCCGTTCCCGCCCGCGGTCACCCCGCGGGGCGCAGGCCCCCGAGGTCGCGGTGGTAGGCGAGGCCGGGCAGGTCGCCGAGCCGGCACTCGTGCGTGAACCGGAAGCCGTTGCGGGCGAGGACGGCCCGCGAGGCGGCGTTGTCGACGGTGGTGGCGGCGGTCAGGCCGGTCAGGCCGTACGCGGTGGCGGCGAGTCGGCAGGCCTGCGCCAGGGCGGCGGAGGCGACGCCGTGCCCGGCGGCGGACTCGGCGACGCGGTAGCCGACCTCGGCGCTGCCCCCGGCCAGATCGACCAGGTTGACCCGGCCGACGAGCTCCCCGGCCGCGTCCCGGACGACGTGGAAGCGGCAGGTGCCCGCGGCCTGTTCGGCGAGCAGGGCGGCGTGACGGGCGGGGAACTCGGCGAAGTAGGCGTCGCCGCGGTCGGGGATGCTGCGGGCGAAGTACGCGCGGTTGGCGCGTTCGAAGGCCAGCAGTTCCTCGGCGTGGTCGGGGCGGAGCGGTTCCAACGTCAGCATCGGGCCAGTCTGGCGCGCAGGGCCTCGATGAACCACTGGAATACCTCCCGCAGGCTCTCCGGGACCGGCCAGCCGTTGATGGTCGCCATCAGGTGCCAGTAGCGCTCGGCGCGCGGGTCGTTCGCGGTCCCGAGGCGGTCGAGCAGCCACCGTCGCAGGGCTTCGTCGTCGGGGCGCCCGAAGGTCTCGGCGTAGGCGGCGGTGAGCGCGTCGAGCACCGGACCGGCCTCGGGGGAGGCCGGCGCGATGCCCGCGGCCGCCGCGGCGCGGATCCGGGAGGTCACCGTCCCGGTGAGCGCGGTGTGCAGGCCGCCGCGGTCGCCGTCGGCCCGCTCGGCGGCCTGCTGCTCGGCCATCTTCCGTACGGCGGTCCGGAAGCCCCGGTCCTGGACGAGTTCGCCCAGTTCGACCCAGGCCTCGACCTGCTCCGGCCGCGGCTCGTCGGGCAGTTCGGGCATCGCCGAGCGCATCATGGCGACGAACTCGGGGTTGGCGTCCAGCCCGCCGAAGGCCTCGTCGATGAAGTCGTGGACGAGGCGCCGGCGTTCGGCGTCCGAGAGCTTGGCGAGCTTGTGCATGAGTCTCATCTCCTCGGTGTCGGAACCGCGTCGGGCGACCGTCCGCAGCACCGCTCGGCGCAGCCGCAGGGTGCGGATCTGCACCTCCAGGGCCTCCGCATGCGCGGCGGCGACCTCCCGCAGCGGGGCCTCCCGACGCAGGACGCGCCGGATGGCCGGCAGCCCGAGCCCGAGCTCGCGCAGGGTGCGGACGAGGTCGAGGCGGGCGAGCGCGTGGACGTCGTACCGCCGGTGGCCCGCGGCGCTGCGGTCGGTGGGCGGTACGAGACCGCTGTCGGCGTAGAAACGGATGGTCTTGACGGTGAGTCCGGTGCGGCGGGCGAGGTCGCCGATCGAGTAGAGCGCGTCGTCGGGCACGCCGTCCGCGCCCGGCACGCCGGGCATGCCGTCCGTGTCGTCCATGAGGCCAACTCTGGCGTCTCCCCCTACGGGAGGAGCAACCCCGCCCTCTAAGGTCGTGGTCATGAACGACACGGACAACGGGGCGTCGATCCGGGTGCTGCTCGCCGAGGATCAGGGGATGGTCCGGGAGGCGCTGGCCGCGCTGCTCGGGCTGGAGGGGGACATCGACGTCGTCGCGCAGGTCGGGCGCGGGGACGAGGTGGTGGCGGCGGTGCTGGCGAACGACGTGCAGGTCGCCGTGCTGGACATCGAGATGCCGGGGATGACCGGCATCGAGGCCGCGGCCGAGCTGCACCGGCGGGCGCCGCGCACCAAGGTGGTCATCGCGACGACCTTCGGCCGCCCCGGGTACCTGCGCCGGGCGATGGAGTCGGGCGCCGACGCGTTCCTGGTGAAGGACGCGCCCGCCTCCGAGCTGGCCGAGGCGATCCGCCGGGTGCTGCGCGGCGAGCGGGTGATCGACCCGGCGCTGGCGGCCGCCGCGCTGGCCGAGGGCGCCAACCCGCTGACCCCGCGCGAGCGGGACGTGCTGGGCGCCGCCGCCGACGGTGCGGTGAACGTGGAGATCGCCAAGCGGCTGCACCTGTCGGAGGGGACGGTCCGCAACTACCTGTCGATGGCGATCCAGAAGACCGAGGCCCGCAACCGCGCCGAGGCGGTCCGGATCGCCCGCGAGAAGGGCTGGCTCTAGGCGTCCGGCAGTTGGCGCGCCCGGCGGGAATCGTCGGACACGCCCTCGGCGCTCTCCGGTGCTCAGTTGAGCCGGTGCCGGGCCGCCCGGGCCTCCTGGCGGACCTTGGTGGCGCCGTCCGGGTCGAAGGCGTCCAGGATCTGCGCGTAGGCGTCCATCTCTGCCGAGCCGCCGAGGAAGTCCCCGGTGCGGACGAGGAGTTCGGCCCGCTCCAGGCGGAGCTGGGCCGGGTGCCGGGGCAGCAGCAGGGCGAGTTCGGTGGCCCAGAGCTGGGTGCGGGCGTGCTCCGGGCGGTCGGCCGCCCAGGCGCGGATGTTGCCGAGCACCCGCAGCACGATGTCCAGCGGCTGGGCCGGGGTGAGCAGATCGGGCGTGAACTCCTGACCGGCGGCGGCGACCAGGCGCTCGACGTCCCCGGGGTCGAGCAGCCGGCCGCCGTGGAACGGGTCGGCCAGCACGTACTCCTCGCCGCCGGCCGGCCCGCCGACGGCGACGATGAAGTGCCCGGGCAGCGCCACGCCGTGGACGGTGAGCCCGGCTCGCCGCCCGACCGCCATCCACACCAACGAGAGCATGATCGGCAGCCCGCGCCGGCGCCGCAGCACCTCGGGCAGCAGCGAGGACTCCAGCCGCCGGTAGTCCGACTGCCGCCCGTGGAAGCGCTCCCGCCCGCCGAGGACGGCGGCGAGCAGGGCGGCGGTCTCCTCCGGCCCGGCGGGCGCCCGCTCGGCGACGGCCTGCCGGACGGCGGCCGCGTGCCGCTCCAGCGCGGCCTCGCAGGCGGCGAGCAGGGCGTCCACGCCCGGCGGCTCGCCGGGATCGCCCGGGTCGAGTGCCGGGCCGTGTTCGGCGGCGGCGAGCACACAGAGCAGCACCGGATCGGGCTGTTCGGCGCGGGCGGCGGTCCGGAAGCGGTCTCTGCTCTGCTCGGTCACGGTGACGGCGACGGCTTTCGTACGGCGGACGGACAAGACGGGGAACGGCGGTCGGACAAGCGGACAAGCGGAAAAGCAGACGAACGGACGGGCGGGGCGACGGGCCGGCCGGCGGACGGACCGCCCCGACCGCTACCCCTGGGGAAGGAGCGCGTAGTGGTAAGTGTGACTGGTCGTGAAGCCGAGTCCGTCATAGAGCGCGATCGCCCCCGCGTTCTCCCCCTCGACCTGCAGGTATCCGCCGCTCGCCCCCTCCTCGGCCGCACGCGAGGCGAGCACCGCCATGACCGCCGTCCCCAGCCCGGCCCGCCGGGCGTACGGCTGGACCTCGATCGCGCCGAAGCACGCCCACGGACCGTCGATGACGCAGCGTCCGATCGCGAGCGGCGGCTGCCCGGGCGCGCCGGGCACGGCGGCGAACCAGACCGAAGGACCGCCGTGCAGCACCGTGCGCGCCGCCTCCTCGACCGTCGGGTCGCCGCTCACCCGCCGGTACAGCGACAGCCACGCCGCGTCGGCCGTGCGCGCCAGCCGGACCCGCTCGTGCCCGCGGCCGGCCCGGGCGAGCCCGGCGAGCGGGACGGTGCGCACCAAGGTGGGCGAGTAGGCGGCGCCGAGCCGGTCGAGTTCGGTCCGCAGCGCCTCCGGCGACCCGGGGGTGACCACCTCGACGTACGCCGGCAGCCCGCGTTCCGCGTACCAGGCCCGGACGGCCGCCAGTGCCCGCGGCAGCGGCATCCCCGGGTCCCCGAGCGCCTGCACGGAGTTGGCCCGCCGGGTGAACCCGGCCGAGGCGCGCAGCGTCCACGCGCCGAGCGCCTCCTGCTCGACGGCGGGCCAGCCGCGTCCCGCGATCCGCTGCAGCTCGACCGGCGTCGCGACCGGCAGCGGAGCGCGCCGGGCGGGAAACGGCGGCACGACCTTGCCCGCGACCAGCAGCTTCTCCGGAAGGAAGACCGGGTCTCCGGACCGCGGTACGACCGTCAACCCGTGATCGTCCCACGATGTGAGCACGCCGATCGCATCCCGGAACACCGGCCGGTCGTCCACGAACTCGGACAGGCGCCGAACGGACACGCGAAGTCCCACGTCAGAGCGATCTATCCGGACCTCCGGACGGCTCTCGACCGGGTTGCCCGTCGTCATCTGGCCACCTCCTGTGCATTTGCGGTCTCCGACCCGCGATACTAGGGGCGGGCATCGACGACGCCGCGCTCACCGCGCACGCGAGCAGAACAGAACGGGCCACCAGGCCCTTCCGAGGAGGAACGACAGCGTGACTTACGTCATCGCGCAGCCTTGTGTCGACGTGAAGGACAAGGCGTGCATCGAAGAGTGCCCGGTTGACTGCATCTACGAGGGCGAGCGATCGCTCTACATCCACCCGGATGAGTGTGTCGACTGTGGCGCGTGCGAGCCGGTCTGCCCGGTCGAGGCGATCTTCTACGAGGACGACACTCCGGAGGAGTGGAAGGACTACTACAAGGCGAACGTCGAGTTCTTCGACGACCTGGGCTCGCCCGGGGGCGCCTCGAAGCTGGGCCTGATCGAGCGCGACCACCCGTTCATCGCCGCTCTGCCGCCGCAGAACGCCGACAACTGACGATCGGTGGCACAGAAGCTGTGAGCAACGACAGCACGCGCGCGCCGTTCCCGGGCCACCCGGGGGCGGCGCGCCGCGTTTCCGACCTCCTGCCGGTCTTCCCCTGGGACAACCTGGAGCCGTACAAGAAGACGGCTCTGGCCCACCCGGGCGGTCTGTGCGACTTCTCCGTCGGCACCCCGGTGGACCCGGTCCCCGAGGTGATCCAGAAGGCGCTGGCCGCACACACCGACACGCCCGGCTACCCGACCGTCTGGGGCCCGCTGGAGCTGCGCGAGTCGATCGCGGGCTGGCTGCAACGCCGGCTCGGCGCCGAGATCGGCCCCGCGGCCGTCCTGCCGACCGTCGGCTCCAAGGAGCTGGTGGCCTGGCTGCCGACCCAGCTCGGCCTCGGCCCCGGTGACCAGGTCGCCTACCCGCGCCTGGCCTACCCGACGTACGAGGTGGGCGCGCGGCTGTGCGGCGCCGAGCCGGTCGAGTACGACTCGGTGGACGAGCTGGACGGCTCCCGGGTGCGCCTGGTCTGGGTGAACTCCCCGTCGAACCCGACCGGCCGGGTGCTCGGCGCCGACGAGCTGCGCCGCACCGTCGAGTGGGCCCGTGAGCACCGCGCGCTGCTGGTCAGCGACGAGTGCTACCTGGAGCTGGGCTGGGAGGCCGACCCGGTCTCCGTCCTGCACCCGGAGGTGTGCGGCGGCGGCCACGAGGGCCTGCTGGCCGTCCACTCGCTCTCCAAGCGCTCCAACCTGGCGGGCTACCGCGCCTCCTTCGTCGCGGGCGACGCGGTGGTGGTCGCGGAGCTGCTGGGGGTGCGCAAGCACGGCGGCATGATCGTGCCCGCCCCGGTCCAGGCGGCGACGGTCGCCGCGCTCGCGGACGACGCGCACGTGGCCGAGCAGCGGGAGCGCTACGCGGCCCGGCGCTCGGCGCTGCGGGCGGCGCTGGAGGCGTACGGCTTCCGGATCGAGCACTCGGAGGCGAGCCTCTACCTGTGGGCGACCCAGGACCGCCCGTGCTGGGAGACCGTCGGCGAACTGGCCGAGCTGGGCATCCTGGTGGCGCCCGGCGACTTCTACGGGCCGGCCGGCGGCCGCTTCGTCCGGGTCGCGTTCACCGCGACCGACGAACGGGTCGCCGCGGCCGTGGAGCGGCTGACCGCGGCCCGCTGAGCAGACGCCGGAGGCCCGGTGTTCCGAGGAGGAACACCGGGCCTCCGGCGTGCGGACCGGCCGTGGTGCGGACCGGCCGAACGCGCGGCGGCGCGCGAGGACTACACCGGCAGGCCGCTGATGCTGCCGCCGTTCACGCCGTTCAGCAGCCCGCCGACCGGGCCGAGCGCGCCGGTGAGGCCGGACAGCGGGTTGTTCGGGCCGAGGTCGGCGCCGCCGAGGCGGTTGGCCGAACCGTGCTCGGCCAGGCCCAGGACGTCGGTGCCGGGCAGACCGCCCGGAACGGCGTGCTGGACCGAGTCCAGCGGCAGCGCGCGCTCCACCGAGCCCAGCGGCAGCGCGTCGGTGACGGCGTTGGTGCCGGGGACGGCGCCGGAGAGCTTGTCGGCGCCCGGCAGGGCCTGGGCGACGGAACCGGCCTGGGAGAGCCCGCCGACCGGGCTGGCACCGGCCTCGGCGCTGCGGGTGCCCATGCCCTTGCCGGTGACGGCCTCGCCGAGCTTGCCGGCCAGCGCCGAGGCGACCTTCGGGGTGACGGCGGAGAGCTGGCCGGTGGTGGCGGCGGTCTGGTCGACCGGGGCGGTCAGCGAGCTGGCCTTCTCGTTCGCCTCGGGGAGCTGGTGGGCGACGATGTTGCCGGCCGCGTCGGCGGAGGCCGGTACGCCCGCCGCGACGGTGGCCGCCCCGGTGGTGCCGGCGGCCTGGCCGAGCTGGTGGGTGGTGTGCTGCAGGGTGGAACCGGTGTCGGTGTTGGTCAGCTGGCCCAGCGGCGCCGCGAGGTCGCTCTTGGGCAGCAGGGCGTCCCCGCCCAGGGCGGACGCGGAGCCGGCCGCGACCAGCGGGGTCGCTCCGGCAGCCACGACCAGCGCGGCCTGAGCGATCCGGCGCGTGAGGGGGTGAGACATGGGGCTCCTCGAAGGGGTCTGGGTGTCCGTCCCGTCCGCCCATGGGACCGGGCGTGGACGACCGGGCGGACGACGTTGTTACCGCTTGAGAAGCCAGAAGGTTTCGGCCGGTGCAAGGAAAGTGCCTGGCGGACCATCGGATCGTATGACCGCGACCAGGACCTCTCCCGGGCCGCGTCGGGCGCCGTCGGACCGGCCCCGGCCAAGGGGAGTGACGGTTCTCCACCTGGGTCGCCGGAACGGGCGGCCGGTCCACCGGAGTTGACCGGAATCACCCGTCCGGCGGCTACCCGTACACCTGTGCGTCAGCCCTTGTCGGACGGGGCCAGGGTGACCTGGACCAGCTTGGTCGAGGTGCCCGAGGTCTGCGGCTGCCAGCCGTCCTCCGACTTGGTCTTGCGCCAGATCTTCCCGTCGTAGGCGACCGTCGCGATGCCCAGCTGCTGGGCCTGGGCGACCGCCCAGTGGGCCACCTCCCAGCCGCTGGCCCGCTCGGCGCTCACCCCGCCGTCGGCGTCCGCGTCCGAGGAGGAGGTCAGCGCGGCGGTGGCCGGGTCCGGGGTCAGGGCGACGGCGTTCTCGGCGCCCTTGATGGTCGAGGCGTAGCCGGTGGCCGGGGTGACGGTGCGGCCGAACTCCCGGCGCACCCGGTCGGACAGCACCTGGGCACGGTCCGGGGCCGCCGCCGGGGTGGCGGAGGCGGAGGCGGTCGCGGTGGGGGAGGAGGAGTCCTCCGGGTCCGGCTTGGCGTAGTCGTGCACGACGCAGGAGAAGGACCCGGGCTCCCGGCCCGCCAGCGCCGAGGTGAGCAGGGTCGCCTTGGTCTCGTGCTTGGCGTACGCCTGCGGGTAGCCGCTCTTTTGCACCGCCTGCGCGGCGTCGGTCAGCGGCAGCCGGGTGTAGCCGGGGACCTTGACCAGCCCGTCCAGGAACTTGTTCGTCGCGTACACCGGGTCCGCGATCTGCGCCGGAGTGCCCCAGCCCATCGAGGGGCGCTGCTGGAAGAGGCCGATCGAGTCCCGGTCGCCGCCCGCCAGGTTGCGCAGCTTGGACTCCTGCATGGCGGTCGCCAGCGAGATCGTGGTGGCCCGGTCCGGCAGCCCGCGGGAGCGGGCCACCGCGGCGATCGTCGCGGCGTTGGCGGCCTGCGGCAGCTCCAGGGTGCCGCTGCCGGCCGCGGTCTTCACCGTGCAGCCCTCGGACTCGCCGGGCTTGAAGCCGAACCACCAGATGCCGACCACGGCCAGCCCCGCGACCAGCGCGAGGCCGAGCAGCCCGACGATCACCATCAGCAGCGCGCGCAGCGGCCCGCGGCGGCGGGCGGGCGCCGTCCCGTCGCCCGGCTCCTCGCTGCTCCTTCTCCTGGCCACCGTCGCCCCTCTCGCGCCTGCTCCTTGATCCGACACCGTACCCACTCGGACGGATGTGCGGCGTCCGTACCGTGTCACAGCACGGCCACGGACGGCCACGCAGGGCGCACGCGGGGCGCACTAGGCTGACGCCATGAGCAGCCCGAACCCGACGCCCCTGGACCTGACCCTCGACGGCGGCGCGCTGACCGCCAGGCTCGTCGACTTCCCCTCGGTGAGCGGCGACGAGCAGGCGCTCGCCGACGCCGTGGAGGCCGCGCTGCGCGGCTACCCGCACCTCACCGTGGACCGGTACGGCAACAACGTGGTCGCTCGGACGAACCTGGGCCGCGCCGAGCGGGTCCTGCTGGCCGGCCACCTGGACACCGTGCCGATCGCCGACAACCTGCCCTCGTACGTCGAGGGCGACCTGCTCTACGGCTGCGGCACCTCGGACATGAAGTCCGGCGTGGCCGTCCAGCTGCGGCTCGCCGCCACCGTGCCCGAGCCCAACCGCGACCTCACCTTCGTCTTCTACGACTGCGAGGAGGTGGAGGCCCACCGCAACGGCCTCGGCCACCTCGCCAAGGACCGCCCGGACTGGCTGACCGCCGACTTCGCGGTGCTCATGGAGCCCAGCGGCGCCATGGTCGAGGGCGGCTGCCAGGGCACCCTGCGGGCGCAGGTCCGACTCAGCGGCGTGCGCGCCCACGCGGCCCGCAGCTGGCTCGGCGACAACGCCATCCACCGCGCCGCCGAGGTGCTCACCCGGCTCGCGCGGTACCAGCCGCGCCGGGTGGAGATCGACGGCCTGGAGTACCGCGAGGGCCTGAACGCGGTCCGGATCGACGGCGGCGTGGCCGGCAACGTGATCCCGGACGAGTGCGTCGTCACGGTCAACTTCCGCTTCGCCCCGGACCGCAGCGAGGCGGAGGCGGAGAAGCACGTCCGCGAGGTCTTCGACGGCTTCGAGGTGACCGTCACCGACTTCGCCCCGGGCGCGCTGCCCGGCCTCTCCCAGCCGGCCGCGCAGGCCTTCCTGGCGGCCACCGGCGGCCAGGCCCGGGCCAAGTTCGGCTGGACGGACGTGGCCCGGTTCAGCGCGCTGGGCGTCCCGGCGGTCAACTACGGCCCCGGCGACCCGAACCTCGCGCACAAGCGGGAGGAGCACTGCTCGCTCAGCGCCATCGCCGAGACCGAGGCGCGGCTGCGCGCCTGGCTGACCGGCTGACCCCCCAGGGCCCCGCACCGCTGATCCGATCAGCGGTCGAACGCCACCTTCCGGTTGCCCAACCGACCTTCCCCTGTTGCCTGAAAACGGGGGAAGGCGGGCGTAGGGTTTCGTCATGACAGGCACAGGAGACGAAAAGCACTACGGACACGGCCCCGAGCAGGTCGGCGTGCCGCGGAAGAAGAAGGCCTGGCCCGAGAAGCAGAAGGGCCCGGTGCTGGTGCGCCGGGACCAGGTCGGCACGAGCACCACGGACCAGCGCCTGCTGGACACCACCGGCCCCACCGACTGGCTGCACACCGATCCGTGGCGGGTGCTGCGGATCACCTCCGAGTTCGTCGAGGGCTTCGGCGCCCTCGCCGAACTCCCGCCCGCGATCAGCGTCTTCGGCTCCGCCCGGACCCCGGCCGACTCACCCGAGTACGAGGCGGGCATGGCCATCGGACGAGCCCTCGCCGAGGCCGGCTACGCGGTGATCACCGGCGGCGGTCCGGGCGCCATGGAGGCCGCCAACCGCGGCGCCTCCGAGGCCGGCGGCCTCAGCGTCGGGCTCGGCATCGAGCTGCCCTTCGAACAGGGCCTCAACGAGTACGTCGACCTCGGACTGAACTTCCGTTACTTCTTCGTCCGCAAGACGATGTTCGTGAAGTACGCGCAGGGCTTCGTGGTCCTGCCCGGCGGCCTCGGCACCCTGGACGAGCTGTTCGAGGCGCTCACCCTGGTGCAGACGAAGAAGGTCACCCGCTTCCCGGTGATCCTCTACGGCACGGCGTACTGGGGCGGCCTCTTCGAGTGGCTGAAGAACACCCTGGTCGCGCAGGGCAAGGCGGCCCCGCACGACCTGGAGCTCTTCCACATCACCGACGAGGTCGACGAGGTCATGAAGATCCTCGCCGACACCCGCCGGCCCGCCGACGAGATCTGACGGGATCCGGCGCGAGCGAGCCGAAGGGCCGCGCCGGGCGCCGGCGAAGGCCGGCGCCGCGGCCCCTAGGCCAGCCCCCGGCGGGCGACCGCCGGGGGGCGGGTCCCCCGGATCGAGGCGACCATGTCCAGCACCTGGCGGGTCTCCGCGACCTGGTGCGCCCGGTAGATCCGGGCGCCCAGCCAGGCCGAGACCGCCGTGGTGGCCAGGGTGCCGAGCAGCCGCTCGTCCACCGGCTTGTCCAGGGTCTCGCCGACGAAGTCCTTGTTGGAGAGCGAGACCAGCACCGGGAAGCCGGTCGCGGTCATCTCCGGCAGCCGCCGGGTCGCCTCCAGCGAGTGCCGGGTGTTCTTGCCGAAGTCGTGCCCCGGGTCGATGATCACCGCGTCGCGCCGCACGCCCAGCTCCACCGCGCGCTCGGCCAGGCCCACGGTCACCCGCAGGATGTCCGCCATCACGTCCTCGTACCCGACCCGGTGCGGGCGGGTGCGGGGCTCGGCGCCCCCCGCGTGGGTGCAGACCAGCCCGACGTCGTGGCGGGCGGCCACCTCGGCCAGCTTCGGGTCGACCCCGCCCCAGGCGTCGTTCAGCAGGTCCGCGCCGGCCGCGCAGACCGCCTCGCCGACCTCGTGCCGCCAGGTGTCCACGCTGATCACCGCGTCGGGGTGGCGCTTGCGCAGCTCGGCGACGAAGGGCACGGTGCGCCGCAGCTCCTCCTCGACCGTGACCTCGTCGCCCGGCCCGGCCTTCACCCCGCCGATGTCCAGGATCGCCGCGCCCTCGGCCACCGCCCGGTCGGCGGCGGCGAACGCGGCCTCGTCGGCGAAGGTCGCCCCCTTGTCGAAGAACGAGTCCGGCGTGCGGTTGACGATCGCCATGATCACCAGCTCGTCGTCACCGAATTCCCGCGGTCCCAGGCGCAGTGCCACCGATGTCTCCTCCAGAGCTCCTACGGGTGCGATGATGGCCCCCGGCCTCACCAGGGGACCATGCTGTCATGATCAGTCTGGTTCCCCGGCACCTCGACCGAGGCCGACCGGGAGTTCGGGAGGACAGCTCGTGTTCTGGGTGATCGTGGTCGCCATGGCCGTGGTGGTCGGCGGCGCCGCCCTGGTGGCGCTCGGCGGGGGCGGCTCGATGCCGGAGGCGGTCCCGGACCGCATCGCGGCGCGGCTCCCGCAGGACCGCCCGCTGGGCAAGGCGGACGTGGACGAGCTGCGACTGCCGATGGCCCTGCGCGGCTACCGGATGGACGAGGTGGACGACGTCCTGGACCGCCTCGGCGCCGAGCTCGCCTACCGCGACGCGCGGATCGCCGAGCTGGAGGCCGTCGCCCACCTGCGCGGCGCCGTCGAGGCGACCAACGGCCCCGACCCGGCGGCCGAACCCCTGCCCGGCCTGGAGCAGTTCGCCAAGGTCGTCGAGCCGGCCGTCGCCCTCACCAAGCCGCAGACCGGGCCGCAGACCGGGCCGCGGACCGCGGAGCCGGCCCAGGCCCCCGCCACGGCCGACGCCCCCGCGCCGGCGCCCGAGGACGCGAAGCCGGGGACGGAGCAGTGACCGGACCGGTCGACGGCTCGGTGCTCGGCGCGGACGGGCTGCTCCGCTGCGCCTGGGGCGACTCCACCGACGACTACCGCGTCTACCACGACACCGAGTGGGGCCGCCCGGTGCACGGCGACGACGCCCTGTTCGAGCGGGTCTGCCTGGAGGCCTTCCAGTCCGGCCTGTCCTGGCTGACGATCCTGCGCCGCCGCGAGGGCTTCCGGGCCGCGTTCGCCGGTTTCCGGATCGCCGAGGTCGCCGAGTTCGGCGAGGCCGACAAGGAGCGGCTGCTGGCCGACCCCGGCATCATCCGCAACCGGGCCAAGATCGAGGCGGCGATCGCCAACGCCCGGGTCGCCCGTGGCCTGGAGGGCGGCCTGGACGCACTGATCTGGGGGTTCGCCCCCGAGCCGGGCGGGCCGGCCCCCCGCCGGATGAGCGAGGTGCCGGCCGTCACGCCCGAGTCGACGGCGCTGGCGAAGGCGCTGAAGAAGGCGGGCTTCCGCTTCGTCGGCCCGACCACCGCCTACGCCCTGATGCAGGCCTGCGGGCTGGTGGACGACCACCTGGCGGACTGCCACGTCCGCACGGCCGGGGGCCGACCCCCGGCCGAGGAGCGCGGACTGAGCGCAGGCTAGCGGCCGACGTACTTCGGCTTCTCCTTGGCGATGAAGGCGCGCACCGCGATCCGGTGGTCCTCGCTCTCCCCCGCCAGGGTCTGCAGCTCGTCCTCCTTGTCGAGGAGTTCGGACAGCGAGTGCGAAGCGCCGTACGCCAGCGA
Organism: Kitasatospora sp. NPDC053308; assembly: GCF_055585785.1. NCBI lineage: Bacteria > Bacillati > Actinomycetota > Actinomycetes > Kitasatosporales > Streptomycetaceae > Kitasatospora > Kitasatospora sp. NPDC053308. Next base: position 152,125 of record NZ_JBVJJY010000005.1, read on the forward strand.
CTCCTTGATGGCGCCGTAGGCGACCGTCGGGCCCTCGGCCAGCTCGCGGGCGAAGACCCGTGCGGTGGCGGCGAGTTCCTCGGCCGGCACCACCTTGGTGGCCAGGCCCAGCTCCATCGCCTCGGTGGCCTTGACCGTCCGGGGCAGCATCAGCAGCTCGGTGGCCTTGGCGTGCCCGACCAGGCGCGGCAGCGTCCAGGAGGCGCCCGAGTCGGCGGTCAGGCCGATGCCGGCGAAGGCGGTGTTGAAGCCGGCCCGGTCGGACAGGATCCGGAAGTCGCAGGCGAAGGCGAGCGAGGCGCCCGCGCCGGCGGCCACCCCGCCGACTGCGGCGACGGTCGGCTTGCGCATCCCGGCCAGCGCCCGGGTCAGCGGGTTGTAGTGCTCGGCGACGGTCCGCAGCGCGCCCTCGCCGGTCTCCTCGGCGTGCTTCAGCATCGCCAGGTGCTCGTTCAGGTCCTGCCCGACGCAGAACGCGCGCTCGCCCGCCCCGGTGAGCAGCACCGCCCGGACGGCCGGGTCCTCGGCCGCGGCGGTCACGGTGTCGCGCAGCGCGACCTTGGTGGCGACGTCGAGGGCGTTCATCGCCTCCGGGCGGTTGATGGTGATGACGGCCAGGCCGCCGTCGAGTTCGTACAGCACGGAATCGGACATGGGCGAGGGCTCCCCGGTGATCGTCGTGGTGTCGGTGTCGTGTGCCAGGATGCCGGAGCACGCGGTGGCCTGGGGAGTGTGAGGTATCGCACCTTCCGGCCGTGTCCGCGCCGCCGCCACGCCGGGGCTTATGACGTGAATTGCGGCGGTTGGGGGCGGTCCGGCCGAGGTTGCACCGAGAGTGATGTTGGTCATCAGCCCGTGGCATGCGGGATAATGGCTTCCGATCAATGCGTTCGATACCGGCGGTGGACGGACTTCCGGTGCGTAGCTGAGCGGTTGCAGGAAGGGGAACGAGCATGGCGGCCATGAAGCCGCGGACGGGTGACGGCCCGCTCGAGGTCACCAAAGAGGGACGGGGCATCATCATGCGCGTTCCGCTCGAAGGCGGTGGACGCCTTGTGGTGGAGCTCACGCCCGACGAGGCCGACGCGCTCGGCGAGGCCCTGAAGAAGGCCTGCGGCTGACCGCAGCGGGTGCTCGCCATCTCCTGGAGATGCGCTGCCGGGCCCGGGTACGACGTCATGTCGGCCCGGGTCCGCTCGTTTTCCGGCGGGCTGCGCGGCCGGGCCGGGTCAGGCCTGGCGTTTGACGGCGCAGAGCAGCCCGTCCGAGACCGGCAGCAGCGCCGGCAGCAGCAAGTCGCTCTCCCGTACGTCCCGGACCAGGTCCCGCACCGCGCCGGTCTGCGGGTCCTGCAGGTCCGGTTCGGCCAGCCGGCCCTCCTGGAAGACCCCCTCGAAGCAGACCATCCCGCCCGGCCGCAGCAGTCGCAGCGACTCCAGCAGGTACTCCCGCGACTCGGCCGGATCGCCGTCGCAGAACACCAGGTCGTACTGGCCGTCGGCGAGCCTGGGCAGCACCTCCAGTGCCCGGCCGGGTATGAACCGGGACCGGTTGGCCGCGAACCCGGCCGCCTGGTAGGCCTCGCGGGCCAGTTGCTGGCGCACCGGCTCGGAGTCGACCGTGGTGAGCACGCCGTCCGGTCGCATCCCGCGCAGCAGGTAGACCCCGGACACCCCGGTGCCGGTGCCGATCTCGGCGACCGCCTTGGCGTCCAGCGCGGCCGCCAGCAGCCGCAGGCAGGCCCCGCCGCTCGGCCCGATCGCGCGTATGCCGGTCCGCGCGGACTGCGCCCGGGCGTAGGTCAGCACCGCGTCCTCGCCCACGTAGGTGTCGGCGAGGGCCGCGCGCGCGGGCCCGAACTCGCTGATGGCTGCCTCTTTCGGAGCCCCGGGTGGCGGCCCGGTGCCGGGGGATGTCGATATTTCCTGGCACAGATTACTGGCCGGGCGGGAACCGCGTACGGCGGCGGGCCGTTGTCATGGCGGACCGGGCGCGCAGACCTCCCGGGCACTTTTATCCGGGCTTGACGGGTGAGGTGGATATGGTGGTGGCCCTGCTGGGCAGAAGAGCCGACCGAGGAGGTGTGGCCGAGGGCGACGTCCCCGTGCGGCGGCACTTCCGCGGCACCGCGTCGGCCCGTACGCCGAAGCCCGTGATGAACCAGCCTGCGCACTCCGACCTGGACCAGCCCGCCGCCGAAACGCCGGCCGCCGGTACCACCGAGGCCCCCGCCCTCGCGACCTTCACCGAGGGCCCCGACGCGCAGACCTGGACTCCGCCCTCCTGGGAGGAGATCGTCGAGGCGCACAGCGCCCGCGTCTACCGCCTCGCCTACCGCCTGACGGGCAACCAGCACGACGCCGAGGACCTCACCCAGGAGGTCTTCGTCCGGGTGTTCCGTTCGCTGTCCACCTACACCCCCGGCACGTTCGAGGGCTGGCTGCACCGGATCACCACCAACCTCTTCCTGGACATGGTCCGCCGCCGCCAGCGCATCCGCTTCGACGCGCTGGGCGAGGACGCGGCCGAGCGGCTCGCCTCCCGCGAGCCCAGCCCGGCGCAGCACTTCAGCGACACCCACTTCGACGCCGACGTGCAGCAGGCCCTGGACACCCTCGCCCCGGAGTTCCGCGCGGCCGTGGTGCTCTGCGACATCGAGGGCCTGTCGTACGAGGAGATCGCCGCCACGCTGGGCGTCAAGCTCGGCACCGTCCGCAGCCGCATCCACCGCGGCCGCTCGCACCTGCGCGCCGCGCTCAAGCACCGTGCCCCCGGCCAGGCCCCCGGCCGTGAGCGCCGCGGCGGCTCGGAGGAGCCGGTGCCGGTCGGCGTCGGCCCGGTCGAGGCCGCGGTCGCGCCCGGTGGGCGCGGACGGAGGCGACCGTGAGCGGAACCAGCCGGTCCGGCTCGGACCGGCCGGACGCGTCCGGCCGGTCCCTGAACCGGCGGAGCTGGGCGCTGCCGGGTCGTCGTGGTACGGACGAACCCGGTGAGCCCGTGCTGCCCGCGCTGGCGCTGCCCGCCGACACGGCCCTGCACCCGCTGCCCGTACGGCCCGTCGAACCCGCCGTCGAGGAGCACCACCTCGGCGAGCGCCTCTCCGCCTTCCTGGACGGCGAGCTCGGGCACGATTCGCGCGAGCGCGTCCAGGCGCACCTGGCGACCTGTCCGCAGTGCCTCGCCGAGGCCGACGAGGGCCGCGCCGTCAAGCACCTGCTGACCCGGACGGGCACGCCCGGCCCGTCCGCCGGGTTGATGGCCCGGCTGATGGCCGTCGGCAACCTCCCCGAGGACGGCCCGGGGGACGGCGACTGGCCGCCCGGCCGCGGCCACCACGATGACGACGACGACCTGCCCGGTGGCGGGGTCGCCGCCACCGGCACGCTCGGCGGCAGCCGGCTCGACGGCGGCTCCTTCGGCCGCGGCGCCGGTGCCTCCTTCGGCGCGGGCGCGCTCGGCGCGGGTGCCCCGGTGCCCGGGGTCGACCCGCGCGCCTTCGGCCGCGGCGCGGTGCTGCGGCCGCTGATGGGCCGGCGCACCGCGCGTCCCGAGCCCGCCGCCGCACCGGACCGCGCCGCCCGTCCGCAGCCGTCCGCGGCCGCCCTCCGCTCCTCCGCGCGCGGCCGCCGCCTGGTCTTCGCCGCCGCGGGCGCCTTCTCCGTGGCCGCGGTCACGCTCGGCGGCGTCGGCGGGCTCTCCGCGCAGGGCGAGGGCGGCCACGGTACGACCGTCAGCCCGGCCGGCGGCACCACCGGCACCGGCCGCGGTGGCGGCCTCGTCCCGATGACCGCGCAGATCCCGGTGGACTTCCCCGGCCGCCCGGTCGCGGCGACCCGCGACGCGTCCCCGCCGTCCTCCCCGGAGCGTTACCCCGGCGGCGTCGCCGCCCTGCGCCAGCAGACCCGCTAGAGCGGCGCCGGAGCGGCGTCGTAGCGGCACCGGACGGTCCCTCGCGCCCGGAACGCGGCGGCCTCGGCCATCGGCAGGTCTTTACCACGGCTTCATCGCAGCGTGGAGCAGGGACTCGCCGGTGGCCATTACCCTGTAGGAACCGTCGTCCGACGAGCTAGGGAGCAAAGGTGTTCAGCGACGTAGGCGGGCTGGAGATCCTGACCCTGGTCGTCATGGCGATCATCATCTTCGGCCCGGACAAGCTCCCGAAGCTGATCCAGGACACCATGGGCTTCATCCGGAAGATCCGTTCCTTCGCTGACAACGCGAAGGAGGACATCCGCAACGAGCTGGGCCCGGAGTTCCAGGACTTCGAGTTCGAGGACCTCAACCCCAAGAACTTCGTGCGCAAGCAGCTCATGGGCGGCCAGGAGGACCCGCTGGGCCTCAAGGACATGAAGGACACCCTCGACATCCGCTCCGTCCTGGACGACAAGCCCGCGGCGCCGGTGAACGGCCGCAGCGGCAGCGTCAGCTTCGACAAGGCCGCCCCGGCGCCCGCCTCCGCCGGCGCTCCGCTGGCGCCCGGCGAGCGGCCGCCGTTCGACCCCGACGCCACCTGACCCGTACGCCGGCGGCGCGCTCCGTCGGCACGCCACCGCCCCGCCCGGCCGCCCGGCTGAGCGGGGCGGTGGTGCGTGCGCCGCTATTGTGCTGATTGTTCCCGCTGAGCCGTCCGTCACATTCCACGCCGTCGTGGACCAGGAACGGCCCCCGGGAACGCCGCGGTACGCCACCATGGGAGCGCGCCACGGCAGGCACACGTGCGTTTGAGGAGGCCCGGGGATGGACACGACGAGTCAGGCGGGAGGGGCGACGGCCACGGCCGGCGGCCCGGTGGTCGGCGGACAGGCCGGCCCGGCGGACCCGCTGGTGCCCTACCTCGCGGCCGACTTCCCCTGGTACGGGCTGGACGAGGGGTGGAGCGGCCGCCGCTACCTGATGCAGGCCGGCGCGGGCAGCCGCGCCCCGGGCAGCGTCGACTACGGCTCGCTCGGCCACGGCGACGAGCCCGCCAAGCAGTACGAGCCGCGCGACATGCGGAAGTTCGCGGCCGTGGTCACCGTCGCCCGCCGCGACAGCCGCCGCAGCTCCGACAACACCGGCACCCTGGAGGCGACCAGCGCCTCCTCCGCCGCCTGGCTGGCCGGCTCCGGCCTGCTCGCCGCGACCTGGCCCGGCCAACTGGACCGCGCCCTGCGCCAGGACTGGCTGGACCAGCAGAGCAGCCTCGCCTGGGACCTCGCCGACGACCTGGCCGGCCCGGGCTGGTCCACCCTCAGCCTGCCGGTCAACGGCCTGCCGCAGCCCTTCCGCTACCGCGAGTCCGAGTACGGCTGGGTGCTGGCCGGCGAGGCCCCGGGCGTGCTGCTCGGCGCCTACGGACGCGGCGTCAGCGCCTACGGCGTCGGCTTCTCCACCATCCCGGACCTCTCGGCCTACACCCGTCCGTAGCGGCCGCGAACACGGCAGGGGCCGGCAGTGCGAACACCGCCGGCCCCCGACTCGCCCCCTCGCCGATCCCGTGGGCTCGGGGCGGGGGTCGACCACCGCCTCAGAACTTGTTCTTGGGCGTCAGACCGAGCGACATCCCGGACAGGCCGCGCTGGCGGCCGCCGAGCTTGCCGGCCACCGCGCGCAGGGCGGCGCCGGCCGGGGAGTCGGGCGCGGCGAGCACGACCGGGCGGCCGTCGTCGCCGCCCTCGCGCAGCCGCACGTCGATCGGGATCGAGCCGAGCACCGGGACGGTCGCGCCGACGGTGCGGGTGAGGGCGTCCGCGACGGTCTGGCCGCCGCCGGTGCCGAAGACGTCGATCATCTCGTCGCAGTGCGGGCACGGCATGCCGGACATGTTCTCGATCACGCCGACGATCTTCTGGTGGGTCTGCACCGCGATCGTGCCGGCCCGCTCGGCCACCTCCGCGGCGGCCATCTGCGGGGTGGTGACGATCAGGATCTCCGCGTTGGGGACCAGCTGGGCCACCGAGATCGCGATGTCGCCGGTGCCGGGCGGCAGGTCCAGCAGCAGCACGTCCAGGTCGCCCCACCAGACGTCGGCGAGGAACTGCTGGAGCGCGCGGTGCAGCATCGGGCCGCGCCAGACCACCGGGGCGTTGCCCGGGGTGAACATGCCGATCGAGATGACCTTCACGCCGTTCGCCTGCGGCGGCATGATCATGTCCTGGACCTGGGTCGGCCGGCCCTCGACGCCCAGCATGCGCGGCACGCTGTGGCCGTAGATGTCGGCGTCCACGACGGCGACCTTCAGGCCGTCCGCGGCCATCGCGGCCGCCAGGTTGACCGTCACCGAGGACTTGCCGACGCCGCCCTTGCCGGAGGCGACCGCGTAGACGCGGGTCAGCGTGCCCGGCTTGGCGAACGGGATCTCCCGCTCGGGGGCGCCGCCGCGCAGCAGCTGGGAGAGCTCCTTGCGCTGCTCGTCGCTCATCACGTCGAGCTCGACCTCGACGCCGGTGACTCCGGCGACCTTGCCGACCGCCTCACGGACCCGGGTGACGATGGTGTCGCGCATCGGGCAGCCGGAGACCGTCAGGTAGACCGCGACGCGCACCGCGCCGCCCTCGGCGATCTCGACCGATTTCACCATGCCGATCTCGGTGATCGGACGGTTGATCTCCGGGTCGTTGACGGTCGCCAGCGCCTGGCGTACGGAGTCCTCCGTGACGCCGGCCGCGACCTCTGTCTCGTTGGCCATGCCTTGATGGTACGGCGCCGACGGATGCCCTTAACCCGCCGGTAGCGTGCCGCCGGTCACAGCGACTCGGTGGTCTCCCGGCGCTCCTCGATCTCCCGCAGCAGCGACTGCAGTTCGGAGCGGATGAAGTCGCGGGTGGCGACCTCGCCGAGCCCGTGCCGCAGGGCCGCGACCTCGCGGGTCAGGTACTCGGTGTCCGCGATGTTGCGGTCGCTGCGGGCCCGGTCCTGCTCCATGTTGACGCGGTCCCGGTTGTCCTGGCGGTTCTGCGCGAGCAGGATCAGCGGCGCCGCGTACGAGGCCTGCAGCGACAGCGCCAGGGTCAGGAAGATGAACGGGTACTCGTCGAAGCGCACGGTCGCCGGCAGCAGGGTGTTCCACCCTATCCAGACGACCACCACCACCGTCATCCAGACGATGAACCGCCCGGTGCCGAGGAAGCGAGCGATCCGTTCGGAGAGGACGCCGAAGGCCTCCGGGTCGTAGGAGGGCAGCGAGAGCAGGCCGGGGCGGGCGGTGCGCGGCTGGTCGAGCCGGGCACGGCCGGTGCCGGAGATCGGGGAGGTCTCCGGCCGGCGTTCGCGGGCGCCCTCGCGGGTGCGCAGTTCGCGCAGCCGGCGCAGCTGCCGCAGTTCGCCCTGCAGACGCCGGCGTGCGGAGTCGTCCGGCCGGCCGTTGCGGTCACCGTCCACCGGTCACCCCTTCCCAGTCGTCGTGCCGGGTGTCGTCGTGCAGTGCGGCGTCGCGCCAGTCGTCCGGCAGCAGGTGGTCGAGCACGTCGTCGACGGTCACCGTGCCGAGCAGGTGGTCGGCCTCGTCCACGACCGGCGCGGCGACCAGGTTGTAGGTCGCCAGGTAGCTGGTGATCAACGACAGCGGGGTGTCCGGCGGCAGCGGGTCCAGGTCGTCGTCGACCAGCGAGCCGACCAGGACGTACGGGGGCTCGCGCAGCAGCCGCTGGAAGTGCACGGTGCCCAGGTAGCGGCCGGTCGGGGTCTCGCTCGGCGGGCGGCAGACGAAGACCTGCGCGGCGAGCGCCGGCTTGTGGTCGCTGACCCGGACCCGGGCCAGCGCCTCGGCGACCGTGGCGTCCGGCTCCAGGACGATCGGCTCGGTGGTCATCAGACCGCCGGCGGTGTCCTCCTCGTAGGTGAGCAGGCGGCGCACCGGCGCGGCCTCGTCCGGCTCCATCAGCTGGAGGAGCCGCTCGGCCTCCTCGCCGGGCAGCTCGGAGAGCAGGTCGGCGGCGTCGTCCGGGTCCATCGCCTCCAGGACGTCGGCGGCGCGCTCCTCCTTCAGCTTGCCGATGATCTCGACCTGGTCGTCCTCGGGCAGCTCCTCCAGGACGTCGGCCAGCCGCTCGTCGTCCAGCGCGGCGGCCACCTCGGCCCGGCGCTTGGCGGAGAGGTGGTGCAGCATGCTGGCGAGGTCGGCGGGGCGGAGCTGGTCGAAGGTGGCGAGCAGGTTGGCGGCGCCCTGGTCCTGCTCGGGCAGCGCGAAGCCGGTGACGTCCTGCCAGTCCAGGGTGAGCCGCTCGCCCTTGCCCTTGCGCAGCCGTCCGGCCCGGCCGACCTGGACGAAGACCTTGCTGATCTCCCACTCGCGCAGCCGGGTCTGCACCATGCCGACGTCCAGCACGGTGACCTCCTCACCGGTCTTGGACCAGGTGACGGTGCGGTCCAGCAGTTCGGCGAGCACCAGGGTCTCGGAGGGGCGCTGCTCGAAGCGGCGCAGGTTGATCACGCCGGTGGTGAGCACCTGGCCGGACTCCAGGCTGGTCACCCTGGTCATCGGCAGGAAGATCCGGCGCCGTCCGACCACCTCGACCACCAGGCCGAGCACGCGCGGCGGGCGCCCGCCGAGGCGCAGCGAGACGACCACGTCCCGGACCCGGCCGACCTGGTCGCCGTTCGGGTCGAAGACCGCGATGGCGGACAGATGGGAGATGAAGACCCGGGTGCCTGGCCCTGCCATGGACTCCCTCGACTCGCTCGACGCCGTACGGGGTGCGCCGGGGCGCACTCGCGGCCAAATCTACCCGTGAGCGCGGGGCCCGGCCCGACGAGGCACGGTAGTGGGCGGAGGCGTCCTGGGCGTGAACCTTTAACGGCGCTTGAACAGCAGTTTGGGCAGGCCGGCCGGGATCGGGCGGCGGGTGGTGGCCGGGGTGGGCATCGGTGCGGCGGCGTGCGAACCGTCCGGCATCGCACCCGGGCGCTCGGTGAGCGCGCCGGCGGGCTCCAGCCGCAGCACCCGGCACTCGCGGGCCCAGCGCTCGGTGATCGCGTCGGTGTCGGGCGCGTTCAGCCGCTTGCCCTTGAGCTCCTCGACCGCGCCCAGCCAGGCCTCGCCGCCGGGCGCTAGTTCGACCACCCGGGTGTTCCAGCCGGTCAGCCGGCCGCCCTTGTCCTTGCTGCGGACGGTCACCACGGCCGCGGTCCCGGCCGCCAGACCGTGCAGCGGCTGCTCGCCGCCCTCGCCGACCACCACGACCGCGCCGTCGTGCCAGGCGTGCCACAGCGGGCGGGCCTGCTCCTGGCCGTCCGCGCGCACCCAGAGCAGCCCGGACTTCTTCGCGGCCTCCTCCAGCAGGGCCTGGTCGAGGAAGGCGTCGGCGGTCGGGGCGGCGGGCGTACGGTCCATGGCCGACAGCGTACGGGTTTCCGGCGGTTTCCCGCCCGCCCCGTCCACACGATGTCTCAGCCTCCGGGCGACAGTTCCATTGTGGCGCCACGGGCCTTACGGTATGACCGCCCCACCCATCGCGACCAGCAGAGGAGCGCCGTGCCCGCCGCCCGGCCCGCGACCGCCCCCGCCCCCGCTCCCGCGACCGCCGTCGGACCGCGGCCGACGCACCCGCTCCCCACCCTCGACCTGCTGCTGCTCGCCGTCTCGATCGGCGGCATCTCGCTGTCCGGTCCGCTGATCAGCGCCACCGCCGCGCCCGCGCTGGCGATCGCCTTCTGGCGCAACGTCATGTCGGTCGGCGTCCTCGGTCCGTACGCGCTGCTGCGCCACCGCGCCGAGCTGCGCGGGATCGGCCGGCGGGCGCTGCTGCTGGCGGTCGCGGCCGGGGCGCTGCTCGGTGTCCACTTCGCGCTCTGGATGCCCAGTCTGCGGATGACCTCGGTGGCCTCCGCCACCGCTCTGGTCACCACCACCCCGCTGTGGACCATCCTGCTGATGCGGCTGATGGGCGTCCGGGCGCCCCGGGCGGTCTGGCTGGGCACGGGCGTGGCGTTCGCCGGCGTACTGGTGCTGACCGGGGTCGACCTCTCGCTCTCCCCGCGCGCGCTGCTCGGCGACGCGCTCGCCCTCGGCGCCGGGCTGGCCGCGGCCGGGTACATGCTGCTGGGCGCCGAGGTCCGCAAGACCGTCAGCACCACCGCGTACACCCTGGTCTGCTACGCCACCACGGCGGTGGTCCTGCTCGGGATCTGCCTGGTCGCCGGGACGCCGATGACCGGGTGGCCGGCCGGGGTGTGGTGGCAGATCGTGCTGCTGATGGTCGCCGCCCAGCTGCTCGGCCACTCGCTGAGCAACCGGGTGGTGCGCAACCTCGGCCCGTCGATCACCTCCACCGCGATCCTGCTGGAGACCCCGGGGGCGGCGCTGATCGCGGCCCTCTGGCTGGGCCAGTGGCCCCCGGCGGCCGCCTACCCGGCGGTGGTGCTGATCCTGCTCGGGCTGGTGCTGGTCGCCCGCGGCGGGCGCCGGTAGCGCTCAGAGCCAGCCGTTGCGGCGGAAGCCCCGGTACATCCCGACGCAGATCAGCACGATCGCGCCGAGCACCATCGGATAGCCGTACTTGTGGTGCAGCTCGGGCATGTACTCGAAGTTCATGCCGTAGACGCCGGTGATCATGGTGGGTACCGCGAAGATCGCCGCCCAGGCGGTGATCTTGCGCATGTCCTCGTTCTGGGCCACCGAGACCTGCGCCAGGTTGGCCTGCAGCAGCGAGTTCAGCAGCTCGTCGAAGCCGTGCACCTGCTCCGCGACCCGGGCCAGGTGGTCGGCGACGTCCCGGAAGTACTTCTGGATGTCCGGGTCCACCAGGCGCTGCAGCGGCTCGGACAGCTGCTGCATCGGGCGCAGCAGCGGCACCACGGCGCGCTTGAACTCCAGCACCTCGCGCTTGAGTTGGTAGACGCGGCCGACGTCGGCGCTGCGGCCGCCCTTGGCCGAGAAGACGCCGTACTCGATCTCGTCCACGTCGTTCTGCAGCCGCTCGGCGACCAGCAGGTAGTTGTCCACGACGTGGTCGGCGATCGCGTGCAGCACCGCCGCCGGGCCCTTGGCGAGCAGTCCGGCCTCGTCCGCGTCGGCCTCCAGGCGGTGGCGCAGCTCCTGCAGCGAGCCGTGGCCGCCGTGCCGGACGGTGATCACGAAGTCCCGCCCGGCGAACACCATCAGCTCGCCGGTGTCCACCACCTCGCTGGTGGGCGTGAGCTGGTCGTGCTCGACGTAGCGGATGGTCTTGAAGACGGCGAACAGCACGTCGTCGTAGCGCTCCACCTTGGGCCGCTGGTGCGCGTGCACCGCGTCCTCGACCGCGAGCGGGTGCAGGCCGAAGCGCTGGGCGATCCCCTCGAACTCGGCCTCGGTCGGCTCGTGCAGCCCGATCCAGCTGAACGATCCGGCACCGTCCGGGAGTTGCTGCTCGGCCTTGACCCGGCGGGCGGCCTCGCGCGGGCTGCAGGCCTCGCCCTTGCGCTTGCCGTGCTGGTAGACCGCGCAGTCCACGACCGCCGAGGAGGCGTCCTCGGTCAGGACGTCGTACACCCCGGCCGCGCCGCGACGGCGGTTGGTGCGGACGGCGGCACGCAGGCTGTTGATCATCGACATGGCAGGCTCCCAGGGGCAGGGAGCCGTCGCAATACGGCGGATGAAGAAACGTTCGGCCGCGGTACGACGGCGAAGAACACCGGTGAAGGGGGGGATGAAAGTGCTCTCCCGGCCGGTCCGTCCGCCGTGGGGCCTGCGCCCGGGCTACCGCGGCTGGTTCAGCCGACGGGGCCTGCGAGGCGCGGGGTACGGGGAAGTCGGGGCCGGGCAGAGCTGCCGGTACTGCATGGTCGGCCGGTATCCACCGCAACCACCTCCTTCGCGCCGCCGCCCCGAGACGGAAGCATCCCGGTGGCCAGTCGCTCACCCTAACATCTGACCGGCCATCGACGGCGAGGGGTTCCCAAGGCTTTACGGCCCCTTGACGAGTCGCTGCCCGGCCGCCCGCCCACGGCCCGCGCCCCGCGGCGGGTTACGCTCACCGGCATGGCCCACGACTTCCCGCTCTTCGGCGACCCCCACGGCGGCAGCTCCCCGGAGCTCTCCCGGGAGGCGGTGCTGGCCGCCGTCGAGGCCCGGCTGATCTCCACCTTCGGCGAACCGAGCGGCCGCGCCGCGGTCACCTTCCTCGGCACCGACCGGATCGAGGTGCTGCGCTTCGGGCCGGACGCCGAGGGCCTGGTGCGCTACGCGACGCTCGGCATGGCCGCCGCTCCGATGGCCGACCCGACCGCCATGGTCGCCGACCAGCTGCGCGGCCCGCGCGCCGAACTGGTGCTGACCGTCCGCGGCGGGCACGACAGCGTGCTGCGCAGCCTGGCCACCTTCGCCGCGACCCCGCAGGTCGAGGGACTGGTGGTGGCCCCGGGCGGCTCGCTGGACCTGGGCGCCCCGCTCTGGGACGGCGCGCCCTTCACCTCGGTGCTGGCCGCCGAGCCGGGCGGCCTGGTCGAGGACCTCGAACTGGCCGAGCCGGCCGAGCCGGTCCGCTTCCTGCCACTGCTGCCGATGACGCCCAACGAGGCCGGCTGGAAGCGGGTGCACGGCGCGGCCGCGCTCCAGGAACGCTGGCTGAACCAGGGCACCGACCTGCGCGACCCGCAGCGCCGGAGCGTCCGGCTGGACTGACGACCGCTCAGCCGGAGCCTGTGCGGGGCCGGGTCGTGCCCGAGCGCGCTCCGAGCGGTGTCCGGGCGAGCCCCGGCGGACCGGTTTCGCGCCCTTCCGGCTCCGCCGGGGCGTGCGGGCCGTGACCGCTCGCCCGCGCCGCGCCCCGCGCGCCGGAGTGCGGCGGTCCGGGCCTCAGCGCTCGATCGGCTTCGCGCCGGTCGCCTGCGCCAGCAGCGCCTCGTACACCGCCGGATCGGTGGTGTGCTCGCCGAGCCGGACGGTCTTGCGGGTGCCGTGGTAGTCACTGGAGCCGGTGACCAGCAGGCCGAGCTCGCCGGCCAGTCCGCGCAGCCGGGCCCTGGTCTCCTCGTCGTGGTCGGTGTGGTCGACCTCCAGGGCGGCCAGTCCGGCCGCCGCGAGTTCGGCGATCACCCCGTCCGGCACGGTCCGCCCGCGCTTGACCGCGCCCGGATGCGCGAAGACCGGCACCCCGCCGGCCGCCCGCACCAGCCGGACCGCCTCGATCGGGTCGGTCTCGTGCTTGCGGACGTCCGCCCGGCCGCCGTTGGCCAGCCACTCGGCGGTGAAGGCGTCCGAGACGGTGGCCACCACGCCCGCTTCGACCAGGGCGCTGGCGATGTGCGGCCGCCCGACCGAGCCGGCGCCCGCGATCCGCTGCACCTGCTCCCAGCTGATGTCCGCGCCGAGCTCCCGGCAGCGTTCGACGACCGCCCGCCCGCGCCGGAAGCGGTCGGTGCGCACCAGCTCCCGTTCGGCCGCGAACCGCGGCTCCTCGGGGTCGAACAGGTACGCCAGCAGGTGCATGCTCACGTCGTCCACGACGCAGGACAGCTCCGCGCCCGGGACGACGGTCAGCCGGGCGCCGTCGGGCAGCGCGTGCACCGCCCGGGCGGCCTCGGCGTGGCCGGCCACCGTGTCGTGGTCGGTGAGCGCCACGACGTCGAGGCCCGCGGCGACGGCCGCGGCGACCAGCTCGGCCGGGCTGTCGGTGCCGTCGGAGGCGTTGCTGTGGGCGTGCAGGTCGATGCGCACGGGTCGGCTCCTCGGGGCTCGTGGGTGCCGCCCAGGATAGGCCGTCGGGGTGGCGGTCAGCCGAGCAGCCGGGGCGAGAGCGCCCCGCAGGGCAGCAGGTCCAGCTCGGCGCCGGCCTCGCGCAGATCGGTGAGCACCAGTTCGTCGTACATCACCAGCGCGGACTGCTCCGGCCAGGCGATCGCCCAGAGCCACAGCCCGCGGGCCTCGCCGACGAACACCGCGCGGTCGGCCGGGGCGTCCGGGACGTGGAACATCGGGGTGGGCCGCCCGGCGGCCATCAACTTGGCGTCGGCGGGCTTGTAGAGGCCGACGGAGTCGCCCGGGTCCGGCCCGGGGAGCCCGGCGTAGCGGGCGCCGAGGCCGACCCCCAACTCTTCGGCGACCAGCACCAGCTCGCCGAAGCCGCCGAGCGGCGCCGGGCCGGAGCAGGCGACGGCGGTCGCCCGGGCACCGGAGACGTCGTCGCCGACGTGGGCGATGCCGGTGTAGAGCCAGCCGACCGGGAGCGGCCAGGGCAGCCAGACGGGGACCTGGGAACGGGCGACGGCGACGCCGAGGGCCTCGACGCTCGGGGGCAGCACGGGCTGCATCGGGTGCACGGCTCCGTGCCGGTCGCACTGCCAGGTGTCTGAGAACAGACCGGGGGCGCGGACCCGACCGGCGCACCTCGGGCAGCTTGGCTCGCCCCTCATAGCCGACAACGCTCCTCCCTCCGGCCCCGCCGCGTCAAGGACGATCACCCGTACGGAGGGCTCGGCGGTACCTGTCGGTGGCGGACGCCCGGCCGACTCCGGATGGGCGCGGCGCGGGGGTTCCCGTTGGGGCATGTCCCGTGACGGGCGGCGGCAAACGTCGGGAGCCGACCCCGGACGCACTGACGCCCCGTCATCGGCGATCGCGGTGACGGGGCGTCAGTCGGGTATCGGAACGTCCGGATCGGGCGATCCCGGCTCGTCGGCGGCGGGTGAGGGCTCCCGGTCGGAGCCGCCGCGCGGGGTCAGACGGTCGGGCACGGCCGGATGAGCAGGCGTTCGCCGGTGCGGGCGGCGGCCTGGACGTGCTCACGCACGGTCGCGGCGTCGGCGATCAGGCGGTCGGTGGCGGAGCCGTTGGCGTCGTCCAGTCGGACGATCTCGAAGCGCATGGTCTTCGTCATGGGCGTCTCCTTTCCTTGCCCCGCGGAGCGGGGCTCTTGCGGCTGAGTCGGTATCAGCCCTTTCGGGGTCCTGCGGGACCGGCGAAGCGGCCGGAGCGGGCGGGTCGTACGTGCGGCGGTCTGCTGCGGCAAGGGCTCCCCCTGCTTGCCTGGTGCGTCCAGTGCCTCGTGAACCACGGTGTCGTGGCGGTGCTACCGGGCCGTTGCCCGTCCGTGAAGTCCAGGTTTCGGGTGATGTGCATCGGCGTCGAGGCCGACGATGATTCCCGGACAGAATCAAAGATTACCGTAACTAACGACTTTTGTCCCGCGGTGGAGCCGCCGAATGTTCCAGAAGTGGTACAGACCACTCCACGGTGACGTGCGGTGAGCAGGGCAGGTCGGGCCCGTGGCGGTGCCGGCTCAGGCCCAGAAGGCGGCCAGGGCCTCGGCGGTGGCGGCCGGCTGCTCGGCGTTGGGGGAGTGGCCGGCATCCGCGACCACCACCCGGTGGGCCCCCAGGCGCTCGGCCATCGCGGTCTGCTCCGGGACCGGCCAGGCGTAGTCCCGCACCCCGGAGAGCACCAGCACCGGCAGCCCGGCGGTGGCGGCGGCCAGCTCGGCCACCCGGTCCGGCGCGGCGATCAGGTGGCCTCCGGTGACGGACAGCGACTGCGGCACGTTGGCCAGCCAGCGGCGGTGCAGGAACTCGGCGACCTCCGGCTCCAGGTGCGGCACCGGCTGCCCGCTGTCGGCCTCCATCTGCCGCATGACCTGCCAGATCTCCTCCAGGCTCATCGCCTGCAGCGCGTCCAGCAGCAGTTTGGTGCGGGCCGCCTCGGCCGGGTCGATCGCGCCCGGCCCGGTGGACATCAGGGTCAGCGACCGCCACGGCAGCGGGCCCTGCGCGGCCGCGGCGAGCACCGCCTCGCGCGCCACCTGGCCGCCGAAGGAGTGCCCCACCAGGTGCAGCGGGCCGCCGTCCGCCGCCAGCGCCCCGGTGAGCGCCCGGACGTCCTCGCCCAGCTCGCCCACGGCGTACGCGGCCGGATCGTCCGTCCCGCCGGTCTCGTTCTGCCCCCGCTGGTCCACGGCGGTCACCCGGTACCCGGCCGCCGCCAGCGGTTCGAGCAGCCCGATGAAGTCCTCCTTGCTGCCCGTGAAGCCGGGCACCAGCAGCGCCGATCCGCGCACCGGCCCGGCCGGCTCCGCCCGCAGCGCCGCGAACTCCCCGCGGCCGGTCACCACCCGCTCGGCCCGCGCACACCCGGGCAAGCTCAGAAACGGCGGCGTGCTCATGGGCGGTGCTCCCTGCTCTGCTGCGTGCGACTCCCGGACGCCCCCGAGCTTAGGCCCTGTCCGGCGGCTCTCGCCGGGCGCGCGACACCGGGCATCCCGCCTCGACGCACGCGCGAAGCGTCCAGGTACGCCCGGTGCGAGGCCGACTCGGCGCACGCCCTGCCGGGCGCGGCCCGCGGTGGTGGGGCGGGAACGCCCGAGGGGGCGGGCCGGGCCGGGTGGCCTGGTCCGCCCCCTCGGAGGGTGCGCCGTCGGTCAGCTCTCCGGGGTCGCCTCGACGGGCGCGGCGGCCTTGCGGGTGCGGGTGCGCTTGCGCGGGGCCGGGACCTCGGAGGCGGCCTCGGCGGCCGGGGCCGGCGGGGCGGTCTCGGCGGTGGCCGCGGCCTTGCGGGTGCGCTTGCGCGGGGCGGGCTTCTCCTCGGCGGGGGCCTCGGAGACGACCGCCTCGGCGGCCTCGGCCGGGGCCTCGGCGGCCTCCGCCTTCGGCTTGCGCGTCCGGGTGCGGGCGGGCTTCTCCGCCACCGGTGCCTCGGCGGCGGCCTCGACCGCCTCCAAGGCCTCGGCCTTCGGCTTGCGGGTGCGCTTGCGCGGGGCGGGCTTCTCCTCGGCGGGGGCCTCGGAGACGACCGCCTCGGCGGCCTCGGCGGGGGCCTCGACGGCCTCCGCCTTCGGCTTGCGCGTCCGGGTGCGGGTCCGGGTGGCGGGCTTCTCCTCCGCCGGGGCCTGAGCGACGACGGTCTCGGCGACGGCAGCGGCCTCGGCGACCACCGCGGCCTCGGCGACGGCAGCGGCCTCGGCGACCACCGCGGCTTCGACGGCCGCAGCGGCCTCGCCCGCGGCGCCACCGCGCGAGCGGCGGCGGCGACGGCGCGGCGCGGCCTCGCCCTCGGTGCCCTCAACGGCCGGAGCCGGAGCCGCGGCGGCCTCGGTCACGGTCGCGGTGGCCTCGCCCTCGCCGACCGCCGAACCCCGACGGGTGCGGCGGCGCTCACGGGTGCGGCGCGGCTTCTGCTCCTCGGCCTCGGCCGGTGCGGCGGCCGGACGGCCCGGGCCGCCCTGTCCGGCGCGACCGCGGCCGGAACGGCCGGCGCGGCTGCCGCGTCCGCCGGTCTCGCCGAGGTCCTCGACCTCCTCCGCGCCGAGCCCCGCCCGGGTCCGCTCGGAGCGCGGCAGGACACCCTTGGTGCCCGGCGCGATCTTCAGCAGCTCGTACAGGTGCGGCGACGTGGAGTAGGTCTCCTCCGGGTCGTTGAACGGCAGGTCCAGCGCCTTGTTGATCAGCTGCCAGCGCGGGATGTCGTCCCAGTCGACCAGGGTGACGGCGGTGCCGGAGGCGCCGGCCCGGCCGGTGCGGCCGATCCGGTGCAGGTAGGTCTTCTCGTCCTCGGGGCACTGGTAGTTGATGACGTGCGTGACGCCCTCGACGTCGATGCCGCGGGCGGCGACGTCGGTGCAGACCAGCACGTCGACCTTGCCGTTGCGGAAGGCCCGCAGGGCCTGCTCGCGGGCGCCCTGGCCGAGGTCGCCGTGGACGGCGCCGGCCGCGAAGCCGCGCTGGGTCAGCTGGTCGGAGACGTCGGCGGCGGTGCGCTTGGTGCGGCAGAAGATCATCGCCAGCCCGCGGCCCTCGGCCTGCAGGATGCGCGAGACCATCTCGACCTTGTCCAGCGAGTGGGCGCGGAAGATGTGCTGCTCGATGTTGGCGACGGTGGTGCCGGTGTCGTCCGGGGCGGTGGCCCGGATGTGGGTCGGCTGGCTCATGTACCGGCGGGCGAGGCTGATGACCTGGCCCGGCATGGTGGCCGAGAACAGCAGGGTCTGCCGCTTGGCCGGCAGCATGGTGATGATCTTCTCGACGTCCGGCAGGAAGCCGAGGTCGAGCATCTCGTCGGCCTCGTCCAGGACCAGCGCGCGGACCTGGGACAGGTTCAGCTTCTTCTGGCCGGCCAGGTCGAGCAGTCGGCCCGGGGTGCCGACCACGATGTCGACGCCCTTGGTGAGCGCCTCGACCTGCGGCTCGTACGCCCGGCCGCCGTAGACGGCGAGGACGCGCACGTCGCGGACCTTGCCGGCGGTCTGCAGGTCGTTGGTGACCTGGGTGCAGAGCTCGCGGGTCGGGACGACGATCAGCGCCTGCGGGAAGTCGGTGAGCTGCTCCTCGGTGGCCCGGCCGGCGTCCACGTCGGCGCGCACGACGACCCGCTCGATCAGCGGGAGGCCGAAGCCGAGGGTCTTGCCGGTGCCGGTCTTGGCCTGGCCGATGACGTCGTGGCCGGTCAGCGCGACCGGGAGGGTCATCTCCTGGATGGGGAAGGGGTGGACGATGCCGACGGCTTCGAGGGCCTCGGCGGTCTCCGGGAGGATCCCCAGGTCCCGGAAGGTCGTCTTGATGGGTTCAGCGGTGGTGGACAGGGTGCTGCCTCTTCCGTGTGGAGGGGCCGAGAGCGAGCGGCGGGCGGGCAGCCGCGCGGCTGCGTACGGGCCTGGGCGGCCCTGATACAGCTGCGCGGACGCACAACCGCGCCGGTCCCTGCGGCCGGCCGGTGCGCGCGGCCCGGTGCGGGGCGCGTCGCCGGCGGCGTCGGGGAGGATTCCCGTGAGGGACCTGCGCGGGACCTTCGCCAGGGGGCGCGGTCTCGGCGGCCCTCGCTCGGCCACTGATGCGGTGCCAAGGCTTGAAGTCCAAGCCATGGTCGGAGCCGATCGGCTCTCCGACCGGGCATCCGCGTACGTGAGTACCCGTGCCTCCGGTGCGGACGCGTCCGGCTGGACGGTGCCGCTTCGGAGCGGGCTTGCGCGGGGTACCGAGACGGCGGTGACACCGTGCAAGCACGACGGGGCTCCGTACCACCATACAGTCAGGCGACGACTCGAACACGTGACGCGTCTGACATTGCCCCCGGCGCGGGCCGCGTGATCAGGCGATCCGGCCGGTCACCGGGGTGCGGCCGGTGGTGGGGGAGACGGGCCGCCGGGACTAAGGTGACGAGTCATGGAGACCCATGGTGAGACGCAGGACGACGCCGCGGCCGGCTCGATCGGCGACTGGGCCGCGTGCTCGGCCGACCCCGGCTACCGGGCGGCGGTGCTGGATCTGCTCGGTGCGCTCGCGTACGGCGAGCTGAGCGCCTTCGAGCGGCTCGCCGAGGACGCCAAGCTGGCACCCGACCTCGCGGACAAGGCGGCCCTGGCCCGGATGGCCTCCGCCGAGTTCCAGCACTACCAGCGCCTGCACGACCGGCTCGCCGAGATCGGCGCCGACCCGCAGGAGGCGATGCGTCCCTTCGTCGAGCCGCTGGAGCTGTTCCACCGCATGACGGCCCCCTCCGACTGGCTGGAGGGCCTGGTCAAGGCCTACGTCGGCGACGCCATCGCGACCGACTTCTACCGCGAGGTGGCCGTCCGGCTGGACGACGACACCCGTGAGCTGGTGCTCGGCGTCATGTCCGACACCGGTCACGCCCAGTTCGCCGTCGACAAGGTGCGCGAGGCGATCGAGGCCGACCCGCGGGCCGGCGGGCGGCTCGCGCTGTGGGGCCGGCGGCTGATGGGCGAGGCGCTCAGCCAGGCCCAGCGGGTGGTCGCCGAGCGCGACGCGCTGTCCAACCTGCTCGTCGGCGGCGTCCGGGTGCAGGGCTTCGACCTGGTCGAGGTCGGCAAGATGTTCAACCGGATCACCGAGGCGCACACCAAGCGGATGGCCGCCCTGGGCCTGGCCAGCTGACCGCCCGCCCCGTCGGCCCGCCCCGCGCTACGCGGGCCGGTGCCGCCGCGGTGCGCGGTGGGTCCCGGCGCGGTGCGGGTGGTGCCGGTGGGCGGGGGCCCGCCCGGCCGCGAGGTCGGGCCGGGCCAGCAGCGAGGTGAGGACGCCCGAGGCCAGTGCCGAGGCCGCCACCGACGCCGCCGGGTAGTGCCCGTCCAGGCAGAAGTGCGCCACGACTCCGCCGACCAGCGCCGCCGCCGGCGCGGTGCCGAGGGTCAGCGCGCGGGCCGCCCGGTAGTACCCGGGCAGGGCCAGCAGCGCGGCGCCGCCCGTGACCAGGCCGACGAGGGCGAAGGCGATCGACTCGACCAGCAAGAGTGCCTCCCGGGGGGACGGGCGCGCGGCACCGTCGCCGCACCTGCCGCCCTACCCGGTCCCACCGGTCCGTACACGCGACGGTGCCCCGCTCCCTCACGGGAACGGGGCACCGGGAACGACCTGCTCGGGCGGCGCCTCAGAGGGTGCCGAAGCCGACCTTGCGGACGGCTTGCTCGCCGATCTCCACGTACGCCAGGCGCTCGGCCGGGACGATGACGCGACGGCCGTGCTCGTCGGTCAGCGTGAGGAGCTTCTCCGGGCCCTCCAGCGCCTTCGCGACCGCGCTCTGGACCTCATCGGCAGTCTGCGAGCTCTCGATCACGATCTCGCGCGGCGCGTTCTGCACGCCGATCTTGACCTCCACGGCTTCCGTCCCTCCGGGGTTGCAGCCTCCACGCGCGGGCACCGGACCGCCTGGAACAAGCGTTCGCGGCGACCGCGCCGTACGGCTTCACCATAGAGCACCGGATCACCGGCCAGGCGAAGGTCGTCCGATCACCCCTGGTGGGCGGCAGCCTCCCCGGGCAGCTCGCCCGGGTGCATCGGGAAGCCCTTCAGGCCGCGCCAGGCCAGGCTGGCGACCAGCCGCACCGCCTCGTCGCGCGGGATCTCCAGGCCCTGGGACAGCCAGTAGCGGGCGGTGATCTGGGCCAGGCCGCAGACGCCGGCGGCGAGCAGCTTGGACTCCGCCTCGGGCAGGTCGGTGTCCTCCTGGATCACCTTGCTGACCAGCGTCGCGCTCGCCTCGGAGGCCCGCTCGACCCGCTCGCGCACGGCCGGCTCGTTGGTCAGGTCCGACTCGAAGACCAGGCGGAAGGCGCCCGACTCGCTGGAGACGTAGTTGAAGTACGCCTCCATGGTGTTGGCCACGCGCTGCTTGTTGTCGCTGGTCGTCGACAGCGCCTCGCGGGTCGACTCGACCAGGGCGTCGCAGTGCTTGTCCAGCAGCGCCAGGTAGAGCTCCAGCTTCCCCGGGAAGTGCTGGTATAGCACCGGCTTGCTGACCCCGGCACGGTCGGCGATGTCGTCCATGGCGGCCGCGTGGTAGCCCTGCGCGACGAACACCTCCTGGGCGGCACCGAGCAGTTGTTCACGGCGGGCGCTTCGCGGCAGGCGGGCACCGCGCGGGCGCTCCTGCGCCTCCTGGATGGCCGTCACGGCGCTCCTCACTTCGGGTCTGTTCGGGGCTGGCAAGATGGCCGATTCTACTTTTCGGTAACCGCGCCCGCGTCTGGCGAAGGCGAGAAAAGAGGTCGTCCTGGTTGTCAGGAGCCCACAATACGGCGCTGACCTCGGCCCCGGCAGTGGTGTGACGGCGGAACCGGGACGGCCCGCCGGCCCGGGTGCTGCCGGCCCCGGCTCACTACCATCGTCCACCATGAGCAGCGCTGAGCAGCAGGTACGTACGGTCGAGGTCCCCGGCGCGGTGCTCGCGGTGCACCGGCCCGCCGAGGAGGGCGCCGCCGACGGGCGCGAACCCGGCCTCTTCGTCCACGGGCTCGGCGGCTCGGCCGCCAACTGGACGGCCCTGATGGAGCGGCTCGCCGGCCTGGTCGACGGCGAGGCCGTGGACCTGCCGGGCTTCGGGCGCTCGCACCCGCCGACCGACGGCAACCTCACCGTCTCCGGCCACGTCCGCGCCGTGATCGGCTACCTGGAGGCCGCCGGCCGCGGCCCGGTCCACCTGTTCGGCAACTCCCTGGGCGGCGCGGTGGCCGTGCGGCTCGCCGCGCTCCGGCCGGACCTGGTACGCAGCCTCACCCTGGTCTCGCCCGCCCTGCCCGAGGTGCCCCCGCAGCGCTCCGCGTGGTCGACCGGCCTGCTGGCGGTGCCCGGGGTGCCGGCGGTGCTGCGCCGGCTGGCGGCGAACCGGCGCGACGTCGAGGCGGCCACCGAGGACCTGCTGCGACTGGTCTACGGGGACCCGGCGAGCCTGAGCCCGGCCGCCCGGGCCGAGGCGGTCGCCGAGTACCGGCGCCGGCTGGAGGTGCCGCACGCGATGCAGGCGCTGATCGGCTCCGCCCGCGGCATCGTCTCGGCGTACACCGAGCGCGGCGACCAGGCGCTGTGGCGGCAGGCCGAGCGGGTGGAGGCGCCGGTGCTGCTGGTGTACGGGCTGCGCGACAAGCTGGTCGGCTACCGGTCGGCCCGCCGCGCCTGCGCGGCCTTCGCGGACGCCCGGCTGCTGGTGCTGCCGGACTCGGGGCACGTGGCGATGCTGGAGCACCCCGACGCGGTCGCCCGCGCGGTGCGGGAGCTGATCGCGCACACCGCGGGCTGAGCACCCGGGCACGCGGGCGGCCGCGGACACCGGGCGGTAACGGCCCGGTTCGGGCCGAGGTCACGGCGTTTCACTCGTTCAGGTGGCAGCCAGGCATGTGACCGATGGATTGCCCGGAGCCGGTCCTACCTTTCTGCTGTCGGACCGAACAGGTGTGGGGGAGCCCGCGGCCGCCGGAGGAACCGGAGGAAGGTCGCGGCCAGGGGCCCGGCGACCCGGGCCCGAACGCCGGGGCGGGCGGGCGCCCCCGCCCGGTGCGGAACGCGGCACGGCCGCGGCCGTGCCCGCCGCCGCGCGGCGGCCTCCCCGACCCCGCCCGGGCCGCTCGGCCGTCCGTCGATCCGTCCGTGATCCGCCCGCGAATCCCACTCTGCCCTGGAGGTCTCCCGTGCGCGTTGCCCTGCTCACCGAGGGTGCCCCTGCGCATCCCCAGCGTGGCGCCGGAGGCTGGTGCGAGCGGCTGGCCGAGGGCCTGCCGGAGCACGAGTTCGAGCTGTACCTGCTGACCGGGCCGCAGGACCTCGGCGGCGTCGAGCGGCTGTCGCCGGTCTGGCACGGCGCGCGGGACCTCGCGCTCCGGGGCCGCAGGCCGGGCGGCCGGCCGCCCGGCGCGCTGCGCAGACGCCGGTACGCCGGCGCGTACGAGCAGCTGGTGCGGGCACTCGTGCTGCCGGCGGAGCGGGCCGGTTTCGGCCCCGGCCTGTACCGGCTGGCGGCGGCGGCCAGGGAGGACGGCTCGCTGCCCGCCTTCCTGGCCTCCGCGCACGCCCGCCGGATCCTGGAGCGGACCTGGCGGCTGCCCGGTGCGGACACCTCGGCCGGGCAGCCGTTGGTCCGGGACGTGCTGGTCGCGGCCGACCTGCTGGAGCAGTGCCTGCGGCCGCTGTCCGCGCCCTGGTACGGCACCGGAGCGGGCGGACTCGGCGCGGCCGACCTGTGCCACGTGGTCGGCGGCGGGCTCGCCGCCCTGCCCGCCCTGGTGGCCCGGCAGCTGCACGGGGTGCCGTTCGTGGTCACCGAGCACGGTCTCCACCTGCGGGAGCAGTACCTCGGCCGGCCGCCCCGGGGCGGGTGGGCGGGCCGCGAGTCGCCGTACCGGTGGCCGGTGCGGGCGCTGCTGCTGTCCTTCTTCCGGGCGCTCACCGCGGAGACCTACCGGCAGGCGGCCGTGCTGACCCCCGGCAGCGAGCACGACCGGAAGTGGCAGCACCGCTGCGGGGCCGACCCGGAGCGCACCCGGGTGGTCCCCGAGGGGACGCCGGCGGTGGACCGCCCGGCCGCCGGACCGGAACCGGCCGCGCCCACCCTGGTCTGGGCGGGCGCGCTGGAGCCCGGCCGGGACCCTGAGCTGGCGCTGCACGCCCTCGCCCTGGTCCGGGCCGACCTGCCCGGTGCCCGGCTGGTGCTGTACGGCGAGGAGGCGGCGCCCGGCTACCGGGCGCACTGCGCGGCGGTGGCCGAACGGCTCGGGGTTGCCGGGGCGGTGGACTTCGCGGGGCGCCCGCGGACGCTCGCCCAGGTCTGGGAGGCGGGCACGGTGGCCGTCTTCTCGGCGCTCTCCCAGCGCCGCCCCGGGCTGCTGGCGGACGCGATGCTCAGCGGCCGGGCCGTGGTGTCCACCGACGTCGGGGTGGCCCGCGAGGCGGTCGGCCCGACCGGGCTGCTGGTGCCCGCGCGCGACCCGCGGGCCCTGGCCGGCGCCTGCCTGGCGCTGCTGCACGACGAGGAGCGGCGGGCCCGGCTCGGGCTGGCGGGACGGCTGCGGGCGCAGGAACGCTTCGCCGTCGAGCCGGTGATCGGTGCCTTCCGGGAGATCTACCTGGAGCTGGTCTCGCAGTACCCGGCCTTTCCGGTGGGCGGACCGGACGCCGAGGGCGGCCCGGTGCCGCGTCCGTTCGCCCGGCCCGCGGAGTACTGGCTCGCGGACGGCCGGGGGGCCGCCGGGCAGCCCGTCGCGCCGGTGCCCGCCGCCCAGCCCGCCGCGCCGGTGCCCGCCGGGCAGTCCCTCGTCGAGGCCGTCTGATGTCCGGCCCAGGCCCAGGCCCAGGCCCAGCCCCAACCCCCACCCCGGCCCCAGGCCCCGCGGTGCTCGGCGGCAGCGCGGACCCGGTGCGCGAGGTGATGGCGGAGTACCGGGAGCTGTGCGAGCGCGCCGTCGATCCGCTGGAGATCGCCGCCGGGCTGGAGGAGGCCGGGCTCGGCCCGGACGCCGCCGCCCGCTGCCGGCACGCCGACCTGTTCTCGCTCGCCGAGGAGCTGTACGCCCGGGTGCCCCGCCGCCCGCCACCGCCGGGGCCGGCCGGGCCGCGGCGGCGCGGG
Organism: Kitasatospora sp. NPDC053308; assembly: GCF_055585785.1. NCBI lineage: Bacteria > Bacillati > Actinomycetota > Actinomycetes > Kitasatosporales > Streptomycetaceae > Kitasatospora > Kitasatospora sp. NPDC053308. The sequence goes on from NZ_JBVJJY010000005.1 coordinate 176,858, forward strand.
GCCGACGCGCGGGCCGCGCTGACCGCCGCGGCGCTGGCCGTGCCGCCCTGCGCGGCGGTGGCCGTGCTCGGCGCCCGGTGGCCGGTGCTGCTGTGCGCCGCCGTACCGCTGGTGCTGCTGCCCGCGCTGACCGCGCCGCCGCCCGCCGACCCGGGCCCGCCGTTCGCGGTGCCGGCCTGCCCGGCGGACGCCCTCGGGCCGGTGCCGGTGAGGGGGTCGCGCCGGCCGGCCGGGCCCGGTCGGCACCCGGCCGTGTTCGGCTACGGGCTGGGGGTGGCCGCGCTGCTGCTGCTCCCGCCGGCCGCCCCCGGCGGGGACCGGCCGCTGGCCGTCGGGCTGGTGCTGGCGGCGGCGGTGTCGGCCGGGTCCGCCGAGCGGGCGGCCCGGTGGTACCGGCAGGTCGGCCGCGGCCATCTGGGCGCGGCGGCCACCCTGGCCGAGTTCCGGGCCCGGATGCGGCCGGTGCTGCCGGTCGCGATCGCCCTGCACCTGGCGGTGCTCGCGGTGCTGAGCTGCGCCGCGCTGGCCGTGCTGGCCGTCGTCGCACCGCGCCCCGGCCCGGGCCACGGCGGCGGGCTGCTGCACCTGGCGGCCGAGCGGGCGGGCCCCGTGTGGTGGGCGGCCCAGGGTGTGCTGGGACTGCTGCTGGCGCTGCCGGCGCTGCTGGCCCGCTGCGGCCGGACGACGGCCGCCGCGCTGGGTGCGTCGGCCGGGCCCGCCGCCGCGCTCGGGCTGCTCGCGCTGGGCCGGCCGCTGCCCTGGGCCCTGCTGCTCGGCGGCGGCGCCGTCGCCGCGGCGCTGCTGGGGTACGCCGGGGCGGTGCTCGGCCGGGCCGGCTCGCACCGCTGATCCGCCCCGTGCCGCCCGGCCCCGATCCGTGTTTCGTCCGTTCGTTGATGTCAGATCGCCAGGTCGTCCCCCGACCTCGCTTCGTGGAAGGACACCCCCGATGAGGGTGCTGCTGCTGGGCGCCGACGGCTTCATCGGCCGCCGGGTCACCGACCGTCTGCTGATGGACCAGGAGTTGCAGGTGACGGTGCTCGGCCGGCGCGACTCGGCCGACATCCGCTTCGACCTGACCACCGGGAGCCCGGGCGCGCTGGCCCGTTTCCTGGACGCGGTCGCGCCGCAGGTGGTGATCAACTGCGCGGGCGCCACCTACGGCAGCTCGCGCACCCTGATCCGGTCGAACACGCTGGCCGTCGCGACGGTCTGCGAGGCGATCCGGCGCAGCCGGGAGCCGGCCCGCCTGGTGCACGTCGGCTCGGCCGCCGAGTACGGCCCGGTGCCCGGCGGGGTGCCGGTGTCCGAGCAGGCCGAGCCGCGGCCGGTCGGCCCGTACGGGGTGTCCAAGCTGGCCGGGACGGAGCTGGTACTGGCCTCCGGGCTGGACGCCGCGGTGCTGCGGGTCTTCGACGTGGTGGGCCCGGGGGCGCCGACCGCCTCGCTGTTCGGCCGGCTGGCCGAGGGCCTGCGGCGGGCGCTGGAGCGCGACGAGCACCAGGTGCGGATGCCGGACCTGTCCGGATACCGGGACTTCGTGGACGTCCGGGACGTCGCGCGGGCCATCCAGGCGGCCGCGGTGTCGGCGGCGACCGGGGTGATCAACATCGGCAGCGGGCACGCCGTCCGGGCCCGGGACGCGGCCCAGCTGCTGGTGCGGGCCGCGGGCTTCGAGGGGTCGATCGTCGAGGAGAACCGGCAGGTCCTGCTGCCGGCGCAGGTCGGCGGGGCGGGCGGCGACCACCTGTCCGGCCACCCGCACCAGTCCGGCCCGTACGTGCCGGGACACCTGCCGGGCCACCGGGCGGAGGGGCAGCGGCCGGAGGGCCGGGCGGTGCCGGGGGAGCCGGTGCCGTGGCGGCAGGCGGACGTGCGCACCGCCCGGGACCGTCTCGGATGGCGGACACAGGTGCCGCTGGAGGAGTCGCTGGGGGACGTCTGGCTGGAGACGGCCTGTCGGGTCTGAGCCCGCCCCGCAGGTGCTCCGAGCCCGTGTCCGGCGGGCTCGGAGCACCTGCGGGGCCCCGGTGGGCGGTTCCACGATCCGGCGCCGCCCGTCTCGCCCATCGGACGGGCTGTCTCGGAATAGCGGGCGGGCGTGACACTGTTGGCCTAGACAGCCACCCGCGTGGCGGAGCAACAACCCCACACCGAGGCTGGCCCTGGCCACCCGAACAAGACACCCATCGGAGTCCCCGTGTCGTTGCCACCCCTGGTCGAGCCGGCCGACGAGCTCACCGTCGATGAGGTCCGCCGGTACTCCCGCCACCTGATCATCCCCGACGTGGGCATGGCCGGGCAGAAGCGGCTGAAGAACGCGAAGGTGCTCTGTGTGGGCGCCGGCGGTCTCGGCTCGCCCGCCCTGCTGTACCTGGCCGCGGCCGGTGTCGGCACGCTGGGCATCGTCGAGTTCGACGTGGTGGACGAGTCCAACCTGCAGCGGCAGATCATCCACGGCCAGTCGGACGTCGGCCGCTCCAAGGCGGAGTCGGCCCGGGACTCGGTCAAGGAGATCAACCCCTACGTCGACGTGGTGCTGCACGAGGAGCGCCTCGACAACTCCAACGTCCTGGAGATCTTCTCCGGCTACGACCTGATCGTGGACGGCACGGACAACTTCGCCACCCGCTACCTGGTGAACGACGCCGCGGTGCTGCTCGGCAAGCCGTACGTGTGGGGCTCCATCTACCGCTTCGACGGCCAGGCCAGCGTGTTCTGGGCCGAGCACGGCCCCTGCTACCGCTGCCTCTACCCGGAGGCCCCGCCGCCGGGCATGGTCCCCTCCTGCGCCGAGGGCGGCGTGCTGGGCGTGCTGTGCGCGTCCATCGGCTCGATCCAGGTCAACGAGGCGATCAAGCTGCTGGCCGGCATCGGCGACCCGCTGGTCGGCCGGCTGATGATCTACGACGCCCTGGAGATGAACTACCGCCAGGTCAAGGTCCGCAAGGACCCGAACTGCGCGATCTGCGGTGAGAACCCGACGGTCACCGAGCTGATCGACTACGAGGCCTTCTGCGGCGTCGTGTCGGAGGAGGCCCAGGCCGCCGCCGCCGGTTCGACCGTCACCTCGGCGCAGCTCAAGCAGTGGCAGGACGAGAAGGAGGACATCTACCTCATCGACGTCCGCGAGCCCGGCGAGTACGAGATCGTCAACATCCCCGGCGCGGTGCTGATCCCCAAGAACGAGTTCCTGATGGGCGACGCGCTGGAGAAGCTGCCGCAGGACCGGAAGATCGTGCTGCACTGCAAGTCGGGCGTGCGCTCGGCCGAGGTGCTGGCCGTGGTGAAGGCCGCGGGCTTCGCCAACGCCGTGCACCTGGGCGGCGGTGTGCTCGGCTGGGTGAACCAGATCGAGCCGCACAAGCCGGTCTACTAGGAGACCGCCGACGAGAAGGGGCCCCGCCGGTCGGCGGGGCCCCTTCCGGTGCGTCCCGGGCGGCTCAGAGCGCGTTCCTGCGCTGCAGCACGTTGTAGGCGATCCAGCCCGGCAGGACGGGCAGCCAGAAGGTGAGCGCCCGGTAGAGGAAGACCGCCGGGGTGGCGACCGCGGGGGACACGTCCGCGACGGTCAGGGCGCCGATCAGGGCGACCTCGACCGGGCCGATGCCGCCGGGGGTGGGGATCGCCGAGCCAGCCGCGTTGGCGGTCAGGAAGACCACCGCGACCGCCGAGAAGCTGACGTCCCCGCCGAAGGCCTGCACCGAGAAGTCCAGGCAGGCGGTGAAGGAGAGGGTCAGCAGCAGGATGCCGCCGAAGCCGGTGATCAGCTTGCTGGGCGTCTGCATCAGGTCGAGCATCCGCGGCACCACGCCGAAGAACAGCGAGCGCAGCCGGCCCAGCACGAACCGGCGCAGCGGCGCGACGGCCGCCACCACCAGGGCGAGCACGGCGGCGGTCAGCACGCCGATGATCACCGCGCGGGAGGCGGAGAGGTCGCCGTTGGTCTGGCTGCCGGTGATCAGGCCGAAGCTGAACAGCAGCAGCAGGTGCCCGGCCAGGCCCGCCAGCTGGGAGGCCCCGACCGAGGCGACCGCCTGGCCGGAGCGGATGCCGGCCCGCTGCAGGTAGCGGGTGTTGAGCGCGATGCCGCCGATCGCCGCGGGCGCGACCAGCTTGACGAAGGAGCCGGCCAGCTGGGCGGCGACGGTGCGCCGGAACGGCAGCCGCTCGGGGACGAAGCCGGTCAGGCTCATCGCGGCGGCGACGTAGCTGAAGGCGGCCGCGAGCAGCGCGGCCGCCGCCCAGGCCCAGTTCATCTGGGAGAGCTTGAGCTGCGCCGGCTTGATGGTGGTCAGGGCCAGGTAGGCGGCGAAGGTGAGCGCGATCACCATGATCAGGCTCTTCGGCTTCAGCCGTTCCAGCTTGGCCGGCTCCATCGGTGCCTCGGGGGCGATCTGCAGGATCTGGCCGCGGATGCGGCTGAGCAGGTCCTCGCCGGCCGCCGCGATGTCCTCCTCGGCCTGCTGCTGGGTGCGCTCGCCGGCGGCGACCTGCTCCAGGGCCTTGGCCCGGGCGGTGGCCTTGCGCTCCTTGCTGAGCTTGGCGAGGTCGACCCTGGTGGAGCGGCTCATCCCGACCGGCTGGAGCAGCGGCAGCGCCTGGGCGACCCGCTCGGCGCCGAGCACCGCGTTGGCGGTGGCGACGGCCCGCTCGGGGCCGATCCGCAGCGCGAAGGTGGTGAGCAGCTGGGCGACGTCGATGCGCAGGGTCAGGTCGGTGGCGGCGATGTCGCCGCCGGAGAGGTTGACCAGGCAGCCGGTCTTCTCGTCCACCACCAGCAGCGACTCGCCGGTCAGCCGGCGGTGGGCGATCCGGCGCTCGTGCAGGGCGGACACCGACTGCCAGACGGAGGCCATCACGAGGTCGGTGATCTCGTCGTCGGCCAGTTCGTCCAGGGTGCGGCCCTCGACGTTCTCGTACACCAGGATCGCGGCGTCCGGGCCGAGCTCGGAGGTGGCGACCAGCTGCGGCGCCCGGGCGCCCGAGGCGGCCGCCGCGTACGCGATCAGGGCCTCCTGCTCCAGGGCCTGGCGCAGCGACTGCGGGCTGCGCCGCACCGCGACCGACCGCAGCCGCAGCCGCCGCCAGGCCCGGTAGAAGAAGCCGGAGGCCTGCTGCTCGCGGTCGATGATGTGGACGTCCAGGGGCGGGCCGCCCTGCTGGGTCACGTAGTAGCGGCGGGTGCCGCCGGGGGCGTCGGGGGCGCGGCTGGCGCCGTCCGGGGTGAAGCCGACCTTGCGCAGGCCGATCATCAGGTGCTGGCCGGTGGGCCGGATGTTGGGGGAGCCGATCGCGTACAGCGTGCCGTAGGCGACGGACCAGCCGATCAGCACGGTGAGCATCAGCGACAGCGGGGTGGTGTAGCCGCCGAGGAGTTCGGTGACGCCGCTGAAGACGACCACCACCCACAGGGCGACCCGCCAGCGGGGTCTGCTCGACATGCCGACGGCGGTCATGTAGGCGATGACCGGCGCGAGGTAGCCGTGCACCGGGTCGGTGAGGGTGCCGTTGCTGTCCAGCGGCAGCCGGGTCAGCGCGTCGCGGATGTGGTCGGAGGCGCCCTCGGCCACCCACCAGTCGATGCCGAGCGAGACGCCGTACGCGAGCACCGAGGCGAGCACGCCGTCGGCGACCCGCAGGCCGTCGCGTTTGATCAGCCGCTCGACGGCGAAGGCCAGCGGCACGGCGAGCACCGCGACGCTGGAGACCAGGCCGGTGATGGTGGAGAGCACCGCGGAGAAGTGCGGCGCGTTGGTGGCGATGTCCTGCTCGATGCCGGTGGTGGTCGAGGTGGCGATGCCGGCCAGCACGAAGACGGCGACTATCCCGAAGACACCGACCAGGAAGCGGATCAGGTCGGACGGGCGGTGCGCGCGGGCGGCGAGCAGCGGCTCGTCGACGTCCAGGTGCGGGGCCTCGTCCAGCGGGTCCTGGTGGTCGGGCCCGGGCTCCGGGGCGGTCGGCGCCGGGACGGTCGGCTGCGGGGCGGTCGGTTGCGGGGCGGTCGGTTGCGGGGCGGCGACGGGCGCCTCGGGGCGGCCGGGCTGTCCGGCTCGTCCGGCGTGTTCGGGGGCCTCGGCGGGCGTGGGGGTCTTGATCGTCCGGTCCTTGATCAGGGAGACTTCCGGCGTCGGCCCCTGCTCGGGCCGGCCCTCGGTCCCGCCGTCGGAGGCCGGGGGCACGGCGGCGGCGGACTCGTCGGAGTCCTTGTCCACGCCCACGTCAGCCGTCCCGGTCATCTGGTCTTGTCCTCGTATCACCACTCACCGCCCCGAAGATGGTGGCATGCCCCGGCCCCCCGTGCCGGACAGGGGGCGGATCGGGCGCGGCGTTCCGTTCGTACCGCACCGCGGGTGCGTCCCTGTCAGGAAGAATGCCGCAGGTGACGGACGCAACACACGACGGCCTCCCGGACGACCTGCCGCCCTTCGCCGAACTGGTGCTCGACCTGACCGAGCGGATTCCACCCGGCAGGGTGATGACCTACGGCGACGTCGCCGAGTACCTCGGCCAGGGCGGGCCCCGGCAGGTGGGCCGGGTGATGGCCCTGTACGGCGGCTCGGTGCCCTGGTGGAGGGTCATCCGCGCGGACGGCCGCCTCCTGCCCGGACACGAGCAGCGCGCCCTCGCCCACTACGGCGAGGAGGGCACCCCGCTGCGCGAACTCGCCGACCCGCCCCGGGTCGACCTCACGCGGGCCCGCTGGGACGGCCGGGAGACTTCCCCGAACTCCCCGCACTCCCCGCACTCCCCGAACTCAGCGAACTCCCCGCACGGACGGGATTGACGGAGGAGGATCGTAGGCTCGATGCGGGCGGGCCCCCGCGGGCCCGCCCCGCCATGCCCTGCCCGACCCCCTGGAACACGGTGACCTCCCCCTACCGGCTCGTGCGCAGCCCGCTCGTCCAGCCCGATCCGCCCGTGCTGGACGCCTACCAGCGTGCCGTGGTCGAGCACACCGACGGGCCGCTGCTGGTGCTGGCCGGGCCCGGCACGGGCAAGACCACCACCCTGGTCGAGGCGGTCGCCCGGAGGATCGAGCGCGGCACCGACCCCGAGCGGATCCTCGTCCTCACCTTCAGCCGCAAGGCCGCGATGGAGCTGCGCGACCGGATGTCCGGCCGGCTCGGCGGTTCGGCCGCCGCCCCGCAGGCCACCACCTTCCACTCCTTCTGCTACGCCCTGCTGCGCGCCCACCAGGACCCGGCCGACTACGCCGAGCCGCTGCGGCTGCTCTCCGGCCCCGAGCAGGACGTCATGGTCCGCGAGCTGCTGGCCGGCGGCGCCGAGGACGCCCGGCTCGGCAGCTCCCGGATCGCCTGGCCGCTGGACCTGCGGGCCTGCCTGACCACCCGCGGCTTCGCCGACGAGGTCCGCGCCGTCCTCGCCCGCAGCCGCGAGCTCGGCCTCGGCGAGGCCGAGCTGGAGCGCTTCGCCGAGGGCGTCCAGCGCCCCGACTGGGCCGCCGCCGCGCACTTCCTGGCCGACTACCTCGACGTGCTCGACCTGCGCGGCGTCCTCGACTACGCCGAACTCGTCCACCGCGCCGTGCTGCTCGCCGAACGCCCCGAGGTCGGCGAGGAACTGCGGCGGCGCTACGACGTCGTGTTCGTCGACGAGTACCAGGACACCGACCCGTCCCAGGTGCGGCTGCTGCGCCGGCTCGCGGGCGGCGGACGGGACCTGGTCGCGGTCGGCGACCCCGACCAGTCGATCTACGCCTTCCGCGGCGCCGACATCAACGGCATCCTCGACTTCCCGCAGACCTTCCGCCGCGCCGACGGCGAACCCGCCGAGGTCAAGGTGCTGCGGGTCTCCCGGCGCTCCGGCGCCCTGCTGCTCGCCGCCTCCCGGGAGCTCGCCCGGCGGATGCCGATGGGCCGGCTGCCCGCCGACAAGCTCGCCCAGCACCGCGCCCTGCTGCCCTCCCGCGAGGGCGGCCGGGTCGAGGTCTACACCTACCCGACCCCCGGCGCCGAGCTCGACTCGATCGCCGACCTGCTGCGCCGCGCCCACCTGGAGGACGGTGTGCCCTGGGGCGAGATGGCCGTGCTGGTGCGGGCCGGTGCCCGCTCCATCCCCGGCGTGCGGCGGGCGCTCGGCGCGGCCGGCGTCCCGCTGGAGATCGACGGCGACGACCTGCCGCTGCGCGAGGAGCCCGCCGTCGCCCAGCTGCTGCTCGCCCTGCGGGTCTGCGCCGAGCAGGCGGCCCGGCAGTCCGCCCGCGACCGGTGGCCCGGGCCCGGCCCCGGTTCCGAAGCCGGGGCAGGGGCCGACCAGGCCGGGGACGGTGCCGCGGGGGACGGTGCCGGCGCCCCCGACCCGCTCACCACCGACCGCGCGCACGCCCTGCTCACCGGTCCGCTCGGCGGCCTCGACGGCTCCGACCTGCGGCGCCTGGGCCGCGCCCTGCGCGAGGAGGAACGCGCCGCCCTGCGCGCCGAAGGCCGTCCCGCCGTCGCCCCGCGCCCCGCCGGCGAGCTGATCCGCGAGGCGCTCGCCGAGCCCGAGCGGCTGGTCGCCCTCGACCCGGCCTACGCCCGCCGCGCCCGCGACCTGGGCACCCTGCTGCGCAAGGTCCGGGAGATGCTGGCCGGCGGCTGCACCGCCGAGGAGGCGCTCTGGGAGCTGTGGGACGGCAGCCGCCGCTGGCGCGAACGGCTGGAGCGGGCCGCCCTGCGCGGCGGCGCCGCCGGACGCAACGCCGACCGCGACCTGGACGCGCTGTGCGCCCTGTTCGAGACCGCCGCCCGCGCCGAGGAACAGGTCACCGGCCACCGCAGCGCCCTCGACCTGCTCGCCGAGCTCGAAGCCCAGGACATCGCCGCCGACACCCTCACCGTCCGGGCCGTCCGCCCCGAAGCCGTCCGGCTGATGACCGCCCACCGCTCCAAGGGCCTGGAGTGGCGGCTGGTCGTCGTGGCCGGCGTCCAGGACGGGCTCTGGCCCGACCTGCGCCGCCGCGGCTCCCTGCTGGAGGCCGACCGGATCGGCCGCGACGGCCTCGCCGAACCGCTCTCCCCGGCCGCCCTGCTCGGCGAGGAGCGCCGCCTCTTCTACGTCGCCGTGACCCGCGCCAAGGAGCGGCTGATCGTCACCGCCGTCAAGGCCCCGGCCGACGACGGCGACGAACCCTCCCGCTTCCTGCGCGAGCTCTACCGCGAGGACGTCGACCCGCGCACCGGCAAGGTGGTGCGCCGCACCCCTCCCGTCACCGTCGAGGACGTCACCCACCGCCCGCGCCGTCCGCTGTCCGTCGCCGCGCTGGTCGCCGAGCTGCGCGCGGTCACCGTCGACCCGACCCGCTCGCCCGCGCTGCGCCGCGCCGCCGCCGAGCGGCTCGCCACCCTCGCCGCCGCCACCGACGAGGAGGGGCTGCCGCTGGTGCCCGCCGCCCGCCCGGAACGCTGGTGGGGAATGGACGACCCGACCGCCGCCGCCGAGCCGCTGCGCAGCGCCGACCTGCCGGTGCGGCTGTCCGGCAGCGGCCTGGAACAGCTGGAGAGCTGCTCGCTGCAGTGGTTCCTCGACAAGGAGGTCAAGGCGCGCGGCGCCGGCTCGGCCGCCCAGGGCTTCGGCAACGTGGTGCACGCGCTGGCCGACGAGGTCGGCTCCGGCCGCACCCCCGCGGACCTCGCCGTGCTCATGGAGCGCCTGGACACCGTCTGGGACGCGCTCGCCTTCGACGCGCCCTGGAAGTCCCAGCAGGAGAAGACCCAGGCCCGCGCCGCGCTGGAGCGCTTCCTCAACTGGCACGTCCTGGAACGCGGCCGGGACGTCGTCGCCACCGAGCACGGCTTCGACGTCACCCTCGACGTCGGCGGCGTCTCGGTGCGCATCCGCGGCTCGATGGACCGGGTCGAGAAGGACGCGGCCGGGCGCGCCTACGTGGTCGACTTCAAGACCGGCAAGCAGATCCCGACCGACAAGTCCCTGCCCGAACACAAGCAGCTCGCCGTCTACCAGCTCGCCGTCCGGGCCGGCGCCCTCAACGAGCTGCCCGGCTTCGCCGAGCACCCGCCGGCCACCGGCGGCGCCGAACTGGTCCACCTGCGCGAGCCCGCCGCCAGGGCCGACCAGGAGGCCCCCAAGGTGCAGCGGCAGGAACCGCCCGAGGGCGAGCCGTGGATCGAGAACCTGCTCGCCGAGGCCGCCGGGAAGGTCCTCGCCGAACGCTTCGTCCCGCAGACCGGCAGCGGCTGCGACCGCTGCGCCTTCCGCCGCAGCTGCTCCGCCCAACGCGACGGCGCGCAGCTGGTGGAGTAGCCGCGCGGCCGGGGAGTAGCCGGGGTCACTCCGGCCGGGAGTCCGGAGTGTCGGTTCCGCCCGTTAACGTTGCGGGGTGACCGCCGTGCTCAGCCATCCCGACCAGCTCAAGGAGCTGCTCGGGATCCCGTTCAACCGGGAGCAGATGGCGGCCATCGGCGCCCCCCTCGCCCCCGCCGTCATCGTGGCCGGGGCCGGCTCCGGCAAGACCACGGTGATGGCCGCCCGGGTCGTCTGGCTGGTCGGTTCCGGAGCCGTACGGCCCGAGGAGGTGCTGGGCCTCACCTTCACCAACAAGGCCGCCGCCGAGCTCTCCGAGCGGGTCCGGGCCGCCCTGCTGCGCGCCGGGGTCGCCGACCGGGACGCCGCCGAACCGCTCGGCGACCCGGAGATCTCCACCTACCACGCCTTCGCCGGCCGCCTCCTCAAGGAGCACGGCCTGCGGATCGGGATAGAGCCGGACGTGCGGCTGCTCGCCGACGCCACCCGCTTCCAGCTCGCCGCCAAGGTGCTGCGCACCGCCCGCGGCCCGTTCCCCGCGCTCACCGGCACCTTCGCCCACCTGGTGGCCGACCTCACCGCGCTGGACGCCGAACTCGCCGAGCACCTGGTCGAGCCGCAAGCCCTGCGCGACTTCGACGAGGAGCTGCTGGACACCCTCGCCACCGTCAAGCTGACCAACGACGACCTGCGGGCCGTCCCGGCCACCGCCCGGGCCCGGCTGGAGCTGCTGCGCCTGGTCGAGGAGTACCGGCGCCGCAAGCGCTCCGCCGGGCTGATGGACTTCGGCGACCAGATAGCCGCCGCCGCCCGTCTCGCCCAGCAGCGCCCGGAGGTCGGCGAGCTGCTGCGCGGCCAGTTCCGGGTCGTGCTGCTCGACGAGTACCAGGACACCTCCGTCGCCCAGCGCCTGATGCTCGCCGGACTGTTCGGCGCCGGCCCCGACGGCACGGGCAGCGGCCACCCGGTGACCGCCGTCGGCGACCCCTGCCAGGCGATCTACGGATGGCGCGGTGCCTCCGTCGCCAACCTGGACGAGTTCCCCCGACACTTCCCGCGGGCCGACGGCCGCCCCGCCGACCGCTACGCGCTCAGTGAGAACCGCCGCAGCGGCGGACGCCTGCTGGCCTTCGCCAACGACCTCGCCGAACCGCTGCGGGCGATGCACGAGGGCGTCGAGGCGCTGCGCCCGGCCCCGGGCGCCGAGCAGGACGGCTTCGTGCGGACCGCGCTGCTGCCCACCCACGCCGAGGAGGTGGACTGGCTCGCCGACTCGATCGCCCACCTGGTCCGCACCGGCACCGCGCCCGGCCGGATCGCCGTGCTGTGCCGTGGCGGCGCGGCCTTCCCCGACATCCACGCGGCGCTGGTCGCCCGCGAGGTGCCGGTCGAGGTGGTGGGTCTCGGCGGGCTGCTGCAGCTGCCCGAGGTGGCCGACCTGGTGGCGGTCTGCGAGGTGCTGCAGGACCCGACCGCCAACGCCGCGCTGGTCCGGCTGCTGATCGGTCCGCGCTGGCGGATCGGCCCGCGCGACCTGGCGCTGCTCGGCCGCCGGGCCGCCGACCTGGTCCGCACCGACCGGCCCGAGGGCGTGGAGGCGCTGGCCGCCGCCGTCGCCGAGGCCGACCCGACCGAGGTGGTGTCGCTGGCCGACGCGGTGGAGACCTTCCTGGAGCCCGACCAGCCGGACGAGCTGCCGTTCTCCGCCGAGGCCCGGGTGCGCTTCGCCCGCCTCGCCCAGGAGCTGCGGGAGCTGCGCCGCTCGCTGGCCGACCCGCTGATGGACGTGCTGCACCGGGTGCTGACGGTCACCGGCCTGGAGGTCGAACTGGCCGCCTCCCCGCAGGCGCTGGCCGCCCGACGGCGGGAGACCCTGAACGCCTTCCTGGACGTCGCCGCCTCCTTCAGCGATCTCGACGGCGACCCCGGCCTGGCCGCCTTCCTCGGCTTCCTGCGCGCCGCCCAGGAGTACGAGCGCGGTCTGGACAGCAGCCTGCCCGGCGGCGAGGACACCGTGAAGGTGCTCACCGCGCACAAGTCCAAGGGCCTGGAGTGGGACGTGGTGGCCGTTCCCGGCCTGGTGCGGGGCGCATTCCCCTCCTCGACCCCGCGCGAACGCTGGACCAGCGCCAAGCGGGTGCTTCCGCACGCCCTGCGCGGCGACGCGGCCACCCTGCCCGACGTGCGCGGCGGTTGGACGGGCAAGTCGATGACCGCCTTCAAGAGGGAGCTGGCCGAGCACTCCGCCACCGAGGAACTGCGCCTGGGCTACGTCGCGTTCACCCGCCCGCGCTCGCTGCTGCTGGCCTCCGGGCACTGGTGGGGCCCGAGCCAGAAGACCGTCCGCGGCCCGTCCGCCTTCCTGGAGCGGCTGCGCGAGCACTGCGAGCGGCCCGGCGCGGGGGAGGTCGAGCACTGGGCGGAGCAGCCGGAGAAGGGCGCCGAGAACCCGGCGCTGGCCGCCCCCGTCGACCGTCCCTGGCCGCTGCCGCTGGACCCGGCCGCCCAGCACGCCCGCCGCCGGGTCGCGGAGGTGGTGCACGCCCGGCTCGCCGGGGCGCCCGCCCGCGAGCCCGAGCCGATGACCCCCGAGGACCAGCGCCAGGTGGCCTCCTGGGACCGCGATCTGACCGCGCTGCTGGGCGAGTTGGAGCGCTCCCGGCGCACCGCGCGCGAGGTGCCGCTGCCGGCCGCGCTGTCCGCCACCCAGCTGCTGCGCCTGGCCGCGGACCCGGACGGCTTCGCCCGCGACCTGGCCCGTCCGATGCCGCGCCCCCCGCAGCCCGCCGCGCGGCGCGGCACCCGCTTCCACGCCTGGGTGCAGTCCAGGATCGAGCCGCTGCTGCTGGTCGAGCCGGGCGCGCTGCCCGGCGCCGACGACGACGGCATCGAGGACGAGCAGGACCTGGAGCGGCTCAAGGAGGCGTTCCTGCGCACCCCGTACGCGCAGCGCCGGCCGCACCGGGTCGAGGCGCCGTTCCAACTGGTGCTCGCGGGGCGGGTGGTGCGCGGCCGGATCGACGCGGTCTACCGGGACGGTGACGTGTTGTCAGGATCCAGTGGTGCGTCACGCTACGAAGTGGTGGACTGGAAGACCCACCGCGAGGAGACCGCCGACCCGCTGCAGCTCGCGGTCTACCGACTGGCCTGGGCCGAGCAGGCGGGCGTCGATCCCGAGCTGGTCACGGCTTCGTTCCTGTACGTCCGCAGCGGTCGAATCGTCCGTCCGGCAGGACTTCCCGACCGAAAAGAGTTGGAACGGCTCCTGATCGGGAACAGTGACTAATGAGTCACGCAGAGCACCCAAGTCATCACGCCTGTGCCCGAAACCTGTGCGTCGTGCACGTTTCGCGCCTATTGTGGGGTCGGTAACCGGTCAACCCCCGTGCTCCGGCCGCCAGCGAGGCCCGCATTCCCTAACCCACAGTCATCGCCGCAGGTGCCCCCGGGCATCGGCGTCTTCTGCTGGAGAAACCGACGTTGAGCGCGACCGGATGGATCAGAGAGCGGTTCACCGGGCCGACCCCGGGACCCGCCCCGGGCGCGACCGGCACCTGGCCGAGGACGGCGCTCGCGCTGCCGTTCATCGGCATGGCGCTGATCGTCGTCCTCGACTACCTCAGCGGCACCGAGGTGACGGTCGAACCCGCCCTCACCGCCGTACCCGCGCTGGCCGCCGTGGTCAGCCGGCGCACCTGGTACCCCTTCGTCATCGGCCTGTGCACCGAGGCCGCCGCCTTCCTGATGGCCTTCCGCAGCGACACGCTCGGCGAGTCCGTGCACGCCGCCAGCGTCATCGCCATCCTGCTCGTCGCCACCATCGGCTGGGTCAGCGCCACCCTGCGGCTGCGCCAGGAGCGGGCGCTGGCCGACGCCCAGCTGGTCGCCTCGATCGCCCGCCGGGTCCTGCTGCGGCCCGTCCCCGAGCGGGTCGGCACCGTCCGGGCCGCCGTGCACTACGAGGCCGCCGCCGCGCACGCCCGGATCGGCGGCGACCTCTACGAGGTGGTCAACACCCGGCACGGCGTCCGGGCCGTGGTCGGCGACGTGCGGGGCAAGGGCCTCGGCGCGGTCGAGACGGCCGCCGCCGTGCTCGGCGCCTTCCGCGAGGCCGCCCACCAGGAGCCCGCGCTGGACCGGGTGGCCGGCTGGCTGGCCGTCAGCCTCGACCGCGCCCTGCACGAGAACGACCACCCGGGCGTGGAGGAGGAGTTCGTCACCCTGGTGCTGATCGGCGTCGGGCCGGACGGCTCGGCGGAGATTGTCAACTGCGGCCACCCGGCGCCGCTGCTGCTCCGCGGCGACCAGGTCAGACCGCTCGAACTCGACGAGACCGTACCGCCGTTGGGCGTCCTCGACCCGGCCGACGTCCGCCCGCCGGTGCACCGGCTGCGGCTGCGCGGCGAGGATCGGGTGCTGCTGTTCACCGACGGGGTGATCGAGGCCCGCGACCGCGCGGGCGCCTTCTACCCGCTCGCCGAACGCTTCCCCCGCTGCGCCGACGGCCGCCCGGCCGACGTCCTGCAGCGCCTGCACGAGGACGTGGTGCGGCACGTCGGGCGCCAGCTCGGCGACGACGCGGCGATGCTGCTCCTGCAGTTCGACCCGTCGCCGGCGGCCGTCCTGCACGTCCCGCAGCAGGCCGGGGTCCTGACCAGGCAGTAGCGGGGGGCGCCCCCGGCGCCCATTCCAAGGGGAACCCAACCAGACACGGCCGGTGGTCCGACACCCCGGTGCGCGGCGCGGCCGCCGGGCCCACCGCCGTGCGCGGCACGCCGACCGCCAGCACGTGGTCGAACTGGACCGCCGGCCGGTGCGAGGGGTAGGTCGGGGTGCGCGCCAGGTCGTACCAGCCCTGCAGTCGGGCGCGGGGCTCGCGCACCCGCCGCCGGCGCGGCTCGGTCAGTCGCGGCCGGGCCCGCCGGGCCGCCCGCAGCTCCCGCACCCGCACCCGCGGCGCGCTGCGGTCCAGCGCGGTCGCCCCGCCGAGCACCGTGCGGGGCACCGCGCCGACCAGGTTGAAGTCGCCCAGCACCAGGTACGGCTGCGGCAGGTCGGCGATCCACCGCCGGATGCCGGCCAGCTGCGCCATGTTCCAGCCGGGCACGAAGGACAGGTGCGCCGCCACCACGGTGAACGGCCCGCGCTCGCCCTCCAGGACGGCCGCCAGCGCGGCCCGCGGCTCGTCCGGCACCGGTGTCAGCCCGCGCCGTCCGGCCACCCGCAGCGGCAGCCCGAACGGCGCCGGGGCGAAGCGCCGGGCCCGCCAGTGCCGCACCGGCAGCCGGGTCAGCAGCGCCGTCCCGTACGAGGGCGGGGCACCGTCGCCGGTCTCGGCGGGCCCGTACACCCGCAGGCCGTTCGGCCCGGACGGGTCGGGCAGCCAGCCCGCGACCGGGCCCGGGCGGCCGTGCAGCGCGGCGGCGAAGCGCCAGTCCTTGGCCCCCATCGCCGCGGCCGCCACCGCCGCCTGGTCGGTGCCGCCGGAACGCACCTGGTGCCGGTCCACCTCCTGCAGCGCCAGGACGTCGGCGTCCAGCGCGGCCACCGCTTCGGCGAGCGGCTCCCCGGCGTCGGAGGGGTACGGCCGCGGCGCGCCGTCCGGGGCGAGCGGCTGACCGTGCAACAGGTTGAAGGTGGCGATGCGCAACTGGCTCACACCGCACGACGGTACCCGGTCGCCCGGGGGAGGGGGCGCGGCTTGAGGCGGGAGGGCATACCGGGTATACATACCGAGTATGTCCATCCGTCACGGTCTGCTCGCCCTGCTCGACCAGGGCCCGCGCTACGGCTACCAGCTGCGCACCGAGTTCGAGGCGCGCACCGGCGCCACCTGGCCGCTCAATGTCGGGCAGGTCTACACCACGCTGTCCCGGCTGGAGCGCGACGGCCTGGTCGAGGCCGCCGGGGAGGACGACGAGGGCCACCAGTTCTACGCCGCCACCGACGCCGGCCGCGCCGAGCTGAGGGCCTGGTTCGACACCCCGGTGCCCCGCACCAACCCGCCGCGCGACGAGCTGGCGATCAAGCTCGCGATGGCCGTCACCGTGCCGGGGGTGGACGTCTCCGCCGTCGTCCAGGGCCAGCGCCGGCACAGCATCAAGGCGCTGCAGGACTACACCCGGCTCAAGGGCCGCGCCCTGGCCGGCGAGTCGCGGCCCGGCGTGGTGCCCTCCGCGAGCAACGACCTGGCCTGGCTGCTCGTCCTCGACCAGCTGATCTTCCAGACCGAAGCCGAGATCCGCTGGCTCGACCACTGCGAGACCCGGCTCGCCCAGCAGGCCGAACTCCTGCAGGCCCGCAGCGCCGAGGCCGCCCGCGACGGCGGCGCGCCCGCCCGACGCGGCCGCCGCCTGCGCGCCTGAGACCGCCGGCACCCGAACCACCGGCCCGGCCCCGGGCCCACACCCAGCACAAGGGGGGAATCGTGTCCCACACCCAAGAGTCCCGGCAGGCGCCGGTGCTGCACCTGGAGAACGTCACCCGCGTCCACGGCCACGGCGCGGCCGAGGTCCAGGCCCTGCGCGGGGTCGACCTCAAGGTCCACCCCGGCGAGTTCGTCGCCGTCATGGGCCCCTCCGGCTCCGGCAAGTCGACCCTGCTCACCCTGGCGGGCGGCCTCGACACCCCGAGCAGCGGCCGGGTCCTGGTCGAGGGCGTCGTCCTCGGCGACCTCAACCGCAAGAAGCTCGCCCAGGTCCGCCGCCGCTCCGTCGGCTACGTCTTCCAGGACTACAACCTGATACCGGCCCTCACCGCGGCCGAGAACATCTCGCTGCCGCGCGAACTCGACGGCCTGTCCGCCCGCGCCGCCCGCCGCGAGGCCCTCGCCGCCCTGGAGGAGCTCGGCATCCCCGAACTCGCCGACCGCTTCCCCGACGACATGTCCGGCGGGCAGCAGCAGCGCGTCGCCATCGCCCGCGCGCTGATCGGCGACCGCCGCCTGGTCCTCGCCGACGAACCCACCGGCGCCCTCGACTCCACCACCGGCGAAGCCGTCCTCGCCGTCCTGCGCGCCCGCTGCGACGCCGGCGCCGCCGCCATGATGGTCACCCACGAGGCCCGGCACGCCGCCTGGGCCGACCGCGTGGTCTTCCTGCGCGACGGCCGCATGGTCGACGAGTCCCTCAGCCAGGACGCCGCCAGCCTGCTCGTCAGCGCCGCCACCAACAGCATGAAGGTGGACGAGTGAAGCTCAGCGCCTGGCGGGTCGCCCTGCGCGTCGCCCGCCGTGACGCCCTGCGCGCCAAGGGCCGCAGCGCCCTGGTCATCGCGATGGTCGCGCTGCCCGTCCTCGGCGTCACCGGCGCCGACGTGGTCTTCCGCAGCGGCGAACTCTCGCCCGCCGAACACGCCGTACGGGTCATGGGCCAGGCCGCCGCCGAACTGGAGATGCTCGAACGCGGCTCCTCCGTCCAGCAGGCGCCCGACCCGGCACAGGGCTTCTCCGTCGTGAGCCCCAAGGACACGGCCAAGGACGGCACCGCCCCGCAGTACACGCCCGAGCAGCAGCAGGCCCTGGACACCGCCCCCGGCGAGCTGGCCCGCCGACTGCTCCCGGCGGGCGCCACCCTGGTCCCCGAACGCCAGGGCCCGTTCACGGCGGCGAGCAGCGCCGCGGGCCTGCTCAGCACCCGGATCACCGAGGCCGACCTGACCGACCCGGTCTGGCGGGGCCGGATGAACCTGGTCGAGGGCCGCGCCCCCACCGGCGACGCGGAAGCCGCCGTCACCCCCGACTTCCTCAAGCGCTCCGGCCTCGGGATCGGCGACCGGACCGCCGTCCGCGGCCTGGAGGACTCCCCCTTCACCATCACCGGCGTCTACGAGTACCCCGGCGACCTGAAGGCCACCGAGCTGTTCACCCGCCCCGGCAGCCTGATCGACCGCCTCGCCAAGACCCCCGGGGCGAGCCGCGGCTCCTCCGGCGGCACCGGCGAGCCCACCCGCTGGCTGGTGAAGCTCCCCGACGGCGCGGGCCTCGGCTGGCACGAGGTCACCGAGCTCAACCGGTACGGCTTCACCGTCACCTCGCGCGCCGTCCTGATCGACCCCCCGGCGCGCGCCGACGTCCCGTACTTCACCGAGCAGGACCACGTGCGGGGCGGCCAGACCCCGTACTTCAACCGGACCTCGATCGTCATCCTCGCCACGGTCGTCGGCATGGCCCTGCTGGAGATCGTCCTCCTCGCGGGCCCCGCCTTCGCCGTCGGGGCGCGACGCTCCCGGCGGCAGCTCGGGCTGCTCGCCGCGGCCGGCGGTGAGCGCGCCAACGTCCGCGCCGTCGTCCTCGGCGGCGGCATCGTCCTCGGCGTGACCGGCGCCGCGGTCGGCCTCGGCCTCGGCATCGGGCTGGTCGCGCTGCTGCGGACCCGGGCCGAGGAGTACTCCGGCGAGCGCTTCGGCCACTTCGACCTCCAGCCGCTCGATCTGCTCGGGATCCTGCTGGTCGGCCTGGTCACCGGGCTGCTCGCCGCCGTCGTGCCCGCCGTCCAGGCCTCCCGTCAGGACGTCGTCGTCGCGCTGACCGGCCGCGAGTCGCTCAAGCCCCCGAACCGCAAGCTCGCCCTGCTCGGCCTGCTGATGCTCGGCGGCGGCGCGGCCCTCGCCCTGCTCGGCGCCACCGCCGGGATCGGCAACCGCAGCCTGTCCGTCCTCGGCGGCTCGGTCGTCGCCGAACTCGGCATGGTCGCCCTCACGCCGACCCTGGTCAGCCTGTTCGGCCGGCTCGGACGCTGGCTCTCGCTCGGCCCCCGGCTCGCCCTGCGCGACTCCGTGCGCCACCGCGCCCGCACCGCGCCCGCCGTCGCCGCCGTCATGGCCGCGGTGGCCGGCTCCGTCGCCGTCGGCGTCTACTCGGCGAGCTACGAGGAGGAGAACCAGCGGAACTACGTCGCCAGCGCCCCCGCCGGAGCAGTCCTGCTCGGCCACGGCTGGCTGGACCAGACCGACGGCAGGCTGCTGCCGCAGCTGCGCGACTCCGTCGAGCGCAGCATCCCGGACCTCGGTCCGCGCGCCGACGTCGAGCGCGTCCACTACAAGGGCGACTGCTCCGACGACACCCCCTGCGGCTACGTCAGCGTCGAGTTGCCCAAGGAGCTCCGCTGCCCCGCCTACGACCGCGAACGGGAGTTCGACTCGGGTGAGATGGACCGGATCCTGGAGTCGGACGAGCGCTGCCGGCGGGACACCCGGCGCTCCGCCCCCTTCGGATCGCTCAACGCCGGCGACGCGACGCTGCTGCACAACCTCTACGGCGTCACCGACCCGGCCCCCGGCCAGGCCCTCGCCGCCGGCAAGGCCGTGGTGTTCGACGCCCAGTACCTGAAGGGCGGCAAGGCCGTCCTCCAGTTCGTCGAACCCGTCGACCCGAACGGCGCCCGCGGCACGAAGGCCGCCGTCAGCGAGATCAGCATCGACGCCGTGCTGGCCGACGCCGCGATGCCGTCCCCGGGCCAGGCGGTGATCAGCCCGGCCACCGCCGCCAAGCTGGGCCTGACCACCACCCCGGCGGGCTCGGTCTGGCTGCCCGGCACGGTGCCCTCCGACGACGCCCAACAGAAGGCCGACGGCGCGCTGGGCAAGATCACCGACCGCCAGCTGCTCGCCGTCGAACGCGGCTACCACTCCAGTGCCGGGCTCGTCCGGCTCGGCCTGACCGTGTTCGCCGCCCTGGTCGCCCTGGGTGCGGCCGGCATCGCCACCGGACTGGCCGCGGCCGACTCCCAGCGCGACCTGACCACCCTCGCGGCGGTCGGCGCCGAGCCCCGCATCCGGCGCTCGCTGTCCGGCTTCCAGTGCGGCGTGATCGCCGCCATGGGCGCCGTGCTCGGCGTGGTCTGCGGCATCGTGCCGGGCGTGGCGGTGCGCAAGGTCGAGGGCGCGGCGAGCAGCTACCCCGGGATGAGCTCCGCGGAGATCGCCAACAAGGCGATCGTCGTCTTCCCGTGGCCGACCATCGCCGCCACCGTGGTGCTGCTGCCACTCCTCGCGGCCGGCCTCGCGGCGCTGCTGACCCGCTCGCGGATCACCATGCTGCGCCGCTCGGGCTGAGCCCGTACCCCCGCCCCGCCCCAGCGTCCGTCACCCCCGTCCGCGCCCCCGTCGCGGCGGGGGTGACGGACGTTACAGCCCGAGGAGCGCCCGGCAGCCGGACGGCCGGGGCGGGCACCCGCGCGGGCGAACTACAGTCGTCGGTATGACGAGAACCCCGGACAGCGCCGTCCGCTCCTACATCGAGTCGCACCAGGCCGACTTCCTGGCCGACCTCTCCGACTGGCTGGCCATCCCCTCGGTCTCCGCCGATCCGGAGCGCGCCGACGACGTGCGGCGCTCCGCGGAGTGGCTGGCCGCCAAGCTGCGCGGGACGGGCTTCCCGGTGGCCGAGGTGTGGGAGACCGACGGCCTGCCGGCGGTGTTCGCCGAGTGGCCCTCCGGGGACCCGTCCGCCCCGACCGTCCTGGTCTACGGGCACCACGACGTGCAGCCCGCCGCGAAGGAGGACGGCTGGGACACCGAGCCGTTCACCCCGACCGTGGTCGGCGGCCGGCTGTACGCGCGCGGCGCCGCCGACGACAAGGGCCAGGTGTTCTTCCACACGCTGGGCGTGCGCGCCCACCTGGCCGCGACCGGCCGCACCGCGCCGGCCGTCAACCTCAAGCTGCTGATCGAGGGCGAGGAGGAGTCCGGCTCGCCGAACTTCGCCGACCTGGTGCGCCGGCAGGCCGGACGGCTGGCCGCCGACGTGGTCGTCATCTCGGACACCGGCATGTGGTCCGCCACCACGCCGACCGTCTGCACCGGCATGCGCGGCCTCGCCGACGCCCAGATCGACCTGTTCGGGCCGGACACCGACATCCACTCCGGCTCCTTCGGCGGCGCCGTCCCCAACCCGGCCCAGGTCGCGGCCGAGCTGGCGGCCGCGCTGCACGACGCCGACCGCAGGGTGGCGATCCCGGGCTTCTACGACGGCGTGCTCGAACTGACCGAGCGCGAGCGCGAGCTGTTCGCCGAGCTGCCGTTCGACGAGGAGCAGTGGCTGCGGGTCGCCAAGTCGTACGGCACCCGCGGCGAGGCCGGCTACTCGACCCTGGAGCGGATCTGGGCCCGGCCGACCGCCGAGGTCAACGGCATCTGGGGCGGCTACACCGGCCCCGGCGGCAAGACCATCGTCCCCGCGTCCGCGCACCTGAAGCTGTCCTTCCGGCTGGTCGCCGGGCAGGAGGTGGAGAAGGTCCGCGAGGCGGTGCGCGCGTGGGTGGCCGAGCGGGTGCCCGAGGGCGTCCGGTACGAGCTGGTCTTCCCCGGCGCGACCCGGCCCTGCCTGACCCCGCTGGACCACCCGGCGCTGCGGTCCACCGTCCGCGCGATGGAACGGGCCTTCGGGCAGCGCGTCCTCTTCACCCGCGAGGGCGGCTCCGGCCCCGCCGCGGACCTGCAGGACGTCCTGGGCGCGCCGGTGCTGTTCCTCGGCATCTCGGTGCCCTCGGACGGCTGGCACTCGGTGAACGAGAAGGTCGAGCTGGACCTGCTGGCCAAGGGCGTGGAGACCGCCGCCTACCTGTGGGGCGACCTGGCCGAGAACTTCCGGCCCGGCGCGTGACCCTGGCTCCGCACACCACGGCCTCCGCGCGGACCGCGGCGGCCGTTCGCACCGCGGCGGCCGTGCACGCCACGGCCGCCGTCCGCGAGACCGCCCGTCAGATCACTCATCCGGATGATTCACCACGTGGGGATGGAACCTGTGAGCACCGTGCCTGAGACCGAGCGCCCGTTGCAGCTGGCACTGGCCAGGGCCGGGGTCGACCGGGCCGCCGAGCACCGGTTCGACGAGCCCTGGCTGGCGGCGGCCTGGAGCCACCCGACCACCCGGGTGCTCCCGATCGCCGGCGGGGAGGCCTTCGTGGTCGACACCGCGCGGGGCACCGAACTGGTGCTGCTGCCCTCCTTCGAGGCCCCGCAGACCGGCGACCGCTACTTCCTGGGCACCGACGAGGACGGCGTGTCCTACTTCGCGCTGGCCGGCGAGAGCCTGCCCGGGCGGCTGGACGGCGACGCCCGTCCGGCCGGGCTGCGCGAGGTCGGCGCGATGCTGTCCGACCGCGACGCCGGGCTGCTGGTGCACGCCGTCGCGCTGGAGCACTGGCACCGGCTGCACAGCTTCTGCTCGCGCTGCGGGCACCCGACCGAGAAGGCCGGCGCCGGGCACGTGCGGCGCTGCACCTCCTGCGCGGCCGAGCACTACCCCCGCACCGACCCGGCGGTGATCATGGTGATCACCGACGAGCAGGACCGCTGCCTGCTCGGCCGCCAGGCGCTGTGGCCCGAGGGTCGCTGGTCGACCCTGGCCGGCTTCGTCGAGCCGGGGGAGTCGATCGAGCAGGCGGTGGCCCGCGAGGTGCACGAGGAGGCGGGCGTGCGGGTCGGCGAGGTCCAGTACGTGGCCAGCCAGCCCTGGCCGTTCCCGTCCAGCCTGATGCTCGGCTTCACCGGCAAGGCGCTGCCCGGCGGGACCGAGATCACCGTGGACGGCGAGGAGCTGGCCGAGGCGCGCTGGTTCTCCCGCGAGGAGCTGCGGGCCGGGATGGAGGCGGGCGAGATCCTGCCGCCGTCCGGCATCTCGATCGCCCGTCATCTGGTCGAGCTCTGGTACGGCGAGCCGCTGCCCTCGGCGGCGCGCTGGTAATGCGAGACGAACGGGGGCGCGCGGCCAATGCCGCACGCCCCCGTTTTTCTTTCCGATCCCTTTCCGAATTCCTCACGACCCGATGTTCGTATCCGGACGGGCCAGTTCTGCTACCGGGACGCACGTCCGGTGCGGCACCGTCAACCCGCACGGACGACATTGCCGGAAACGGCTGAAACCGCGTCACCGCGCTCGCTACATTCACTCGGGTGACAATCCCCCGGGGCACCGCCCAATCCCCCAAATACCAGCGCCTCGCCGCCGACCTCCGCCGTCGGATCGCCGAGGGCGAGTTCACCGCCGACGCCGCACTGCCGGTCGAGAGCGAACTGGAGCGCCAGTACGGCGTCGCCCGCAACACCGTCCGCCTCGCGGTCGACGTCCTGGTCAACGAGGGCCGACTGGTCCGCCTCCAGGGCAAGGGCACCTACCTGCGCGAACACCCCGTCCTCGACCACCGCGCCTACGGGCCCACGCTGGCCCCCGCGCCGCGCGACTGCCTGGCCGCGCCCTCCGCCGTCTACCTCGGCGAGGCCGCCGAGGCCGGACGCGAACTCGGCACCGACTTCGAGATGATGATCGTCCGGGCCCGGGTGGACATCGCCGAACGGCTCGGACTGCGCCCCGGCGAGGCCATCGTGGTCCGCCGCCAGCTGCGGCTGCTCGACCGCGAGCCGTACTCCATCGAGGAGAGCCACTACCGGGCCGGCCTCGCCGCCGGCACCCCGCTGATGGAGCCCGACCCCGTCGACGGCGGGGACGAGGCGGTGCTCGCCGCGCTCGGCCGGGTCGAGATCGGCGCCGTCGACCACCTGGTGGCCCGGATGCCCGGCCCCGAGGAGGCCCAGTGGTTCCAGGGCGGCCCCGGCGTCCCGCTCATGGTGCAGACCCGCGTCACCTACGACCGGCGCGGGCCCGTCCGGGTCATCGAGACCCGCTACTCGGCCGACCGCAGCCGGCTCGTCTACGGCGTCGGCGACCTGGGCGCGCGCACCACGCTGCCCGCGCCCGCCGCGCCGGTCGACCCCGCCCGGGCCGACGCGCCGTGACGCGCGCCGGCCGGACGGACGGACCGGCCGGCTCAGGCCGCCAGGGCCTTCTTGACCTGCAGCAGGCTCGGGTTGGTCATGACGACCTGCTCGCCACCGCCCGCGGGCGTCACCAGCACCGTCGGCACCGTCTGGTTGCCGTTGTTCACCGACTCGACGAAGGACGCCGACGCCGGGTCCTCCTCGATGTTGATCTCGGTGTAGCCGATGCCTTCACGGTCCAGCTGGCTCTTGAGTCGGTTGCAGTACCCACACCAGGTCGTGCTGTACATCGTCACGGTGCCGGACATCGAGGGGGCTCCTTCGGAAGAGGGGTGCGTGCGGTCTCCGGACTGAACGTCCACCGGGCGGCGGGCATTCCGGCCCGCCATCCACCGCACCGCGGAGCGATCATCCTGCGATCACACCGGGCCTGTGGACAACCCCGCCCCCGTTGTCCCACCGGGCTGAGAGGATGGAACGCATGCAGGAAGACCTCTTGAGCGGCAGCCCGTACGACGGCCCCCACGGCTCCCCCTGGGCCGACCCCGGCGCCGCCACGGGCCCCGACGCCGTGCTCGCCGGGCTCGACCCCGAGCAGCGCGCCGTCGCCACCGCCCTGAACGGCCCCGTCTGCGTCCTCGCCGGCGCCGGCACCGGCAAGACCCGCGCCATCACCCACCGCATCGCCTACGGCGTGCGCAGCGGCGTCTACCACCCGCAGCAGGTCCTCGCCGTCACCTTCACCGCCCGCGCCGCCGGCGAGATGCGCGGCCGGCTGCGCCAGCTCGGCGCCGACGGCGTCCAGGCCCGCACCTTCCACGCCGCCGCCCTGCGCCAGCTCCAGTACTTCTGGCCGCGCGCCGTCGGCGGCCCCGTCCCGCAGCTGCTCGAACGCAAGGTCCAGCTGGTCGCGGAGTCCGCCGGCCGCTGCGGCCTGCGCGTCCAGCGCACCGAACTGCGCGACCTCACCGCCGAGATCGAGTGGGCCAAGGTCACCCAGACCGCCCCCGAGGACTACCCGGCCGCCGTCGCCAAGTCCGGCCGCGAAGCCCCCCGCGACCCGGCCGAGACCGCCCAGGTCTACCGCGTCTACGAGGAGACCAAGAGCCGCCGCGGCAGCATGGACTTCGAGGACGTCCTGCTGCTCACCGCCGCCATCCTGGAGGACCGCCCGGACATCGCCGACCAGGTCCGCTCCCAGTACCGGCACTTCACCGTCGACGAGTACCAGGACGTCTCCCCGCTCCAGCAGCGCCTGCTCGACCAGTGGACCGGCCCCGGCGGCGGCGCCAGCCTCTGCGTCGTCGGCGACGCCAGCCAGACCATCTACTCCTTCACCGGCGCCACCCCCGACTACCTGCTGAACTTCCGCAGCCGCCACCCCGAGGCCACGGTCGTCAAACTCGTCCGCGACTACCGCTCCACCCCCCAGGTCGTCCACCTCGCCAACGGGCTGCTCGCCCAGGCCCGCGGCGAGGCCGCCCGCCACCGCCTGGAACTCGTCTCCCAGCGCGAGGCCGGCCCCGAGCCGGTCTACACCGAATACGAGGACGAGCCCACCGAGGCCGAGACCACCGCCCGGCGGATCAAGGAACTCCTCGCCGCCGGCGTGCGCGCCAGCGAGATCGCCGTCCTGTTCCGCACCAACGGCCAGTCCGAGGTCTACGAGCAGGCCCTCGCCGACCTCGGCGTGCCCTACCAGCTCAAGGGCGCCGAGCGGTTCTTCGAGCGCCCCGAGGTCCGCGACGCCGGCGTCCTGCTGCGCGGCGCCGCCCGCGCCGCCTCCGACCCGCTCACCGACGGCGCCCCCGACCTGGCCGGCCAGGTCCGCGCCGTCCTCGCCACGCGCGGCTTCACCCCCGAGCCCCCGGCCGGCTCCGGCGCCGTGCGCGACCGCTGGGAGTCCCTGGCCGCCCTCGTCCGGCTCGCCGAGGAGTTCGAGCGCACCCGCGCCGCCGAGGGCCGCACCACCGACCTCGCCGCCTACGTCGCCGAACTCGACGCCCGCGCCGCCGCCCAGCACGCCCCCGCGGTCGAGGGCGTCACCCTCGCCTCCCTGCACGCCGCCAAGGGCCTCGAATGGGACGCCGTCTTCCTCGTCGGCCTCACCGAGGGCACCCTGCCGATCATCTACGCCAAGACCGACGAGCAGGTCGAGGAGGAGCGCCGGCTCCTCTACGTCGGCGTCACCCGCGCCCGCAAGCACCTCACCCTCTCCTGGGCCCTCTCCCGCTCCCCGGGCGGCCGTGCGAGCCGCAGGCCCAGCCGCTTCCTCGACGGGCTGCGCCCCGGCTCCACCGCCCCCGGCGCGCGGACCGGCGCGCGCGGCGGGCGCGGGGGCGTCGAACCCGGCGAGCGCTCCGCCGGCCGGCGGGTCCGCGGACCGGTCACGTGCCGGGTCTGCGAGCGCGTGCTCACCGACGCCGTCGAGCGCAAGCTGCGCCGCTGCGAGGGCTGCCCGTCCACGATGGACGAGGCGCTCTACGAGCGGCTGCGCGACTGGCGCGCCCGGCAGGCGAAGAAGCAGGGCGCCCCCGCCTACGTGGTCTTCACCGACGCGACGCTCATGGCGATCGCCGAGGACGTGCCCGCCGACCGCGGCGCACTGGCCTCGATCTCGGGGGTCGGTGCGATGAAGCTGGACAAGTACGGGGCCGCCGTGCTCTCGTTGTGTGCGGGGGAGGAGCCCGAGGAGGATCCGGACGGCGTCGAGGACGACGGTCCGGTCGATCCGGCGTGAGCCGGCGCGGGCGCGGTCCAGGGGACTGCTCGGGGACTTCGACACCGGCCGTGGAACACGCCGTGGAACTCGCCGCGAAAAATAGTTTGCGCGGCATACCGGGAGCGCAATAGCCTGCCGGAGCGGTCAAGGGGACGCGGTCGCACGGGGTGACACCTGTGCCGATTCCCCTCACCCACAGCTTTACCGAGACAGACATCCGAACATTCGGGGCCGGGGGAACCTGGCTCCGCGAGACGCCGAGAGGAGGCGAAGACAGTGGGAAACATCATGATCACCAAAATGACTGGCCAGACCGTTGTCGCTGCCTCCCTGCGTGCCGCCCGCCTGCGGGCGCTCGCCGAGCTCGGTGGAACCGGTCTGGGTCTCGACACCACCGGTGTCTCCGTCGCCCCCGTTGTCAGTGGTCTTGGACACACTGAGCTGTGCCTGACGGCCGGCAGGAGCATCGAAGGCACCGTTGTCGAGACCGGTCTGTCCCGTGACTGGGCGTCGGTCGGCACGTCGCGCTCCCCGCGCGATGAGCGACCGACCCAGGCACCGAAGGCGGCCGTAGCCGCTGCCATTCATGGCGGCTATGCGCGGGTCATCGGTGCCGGAAACGCCCAGAAGCAGAACGAGCAGCTGATCAACCAGGCCATGGCCGCCTTCAACGGCGCCAAGGCCGTCCGGATGCGGGCCTTCCGCGGGCCTGAACCCTGGAGCGAACGAACCTGAGCCAGCCTCAGGTCGGCCACTCCAGGGCCGCGGAACCCGTCACCACCGGGATCCGCGGCCCTTCTGTTTGTCCGGTACGCAAGACCACCCAGGCCCTCCGGGGCCTCCGGCCCAGCACCACCAGTCCACTGGGCCGGAACCACTGAGAAGACGAGGAAGACGCCCACAGTGTCCACGGTCATCACACCGCCCACCCCGTCCGTACCGCCGACAAGCCAGATCACCAAGGCCGACCAGGCCGACCCCCCGGAGGTTCCTTCCATGCAGATCAGCTCGATCGAGCAGGCCGAGGCTCTCGGTCTCCCCATCCCCTGCCGCGCCTTCGACCCCGAGGTCTTCTTCGCCGAGACGCCCGCCGACGTCGAGTACGCGAAGTCCCTCTGCGGCACCTGCCCGGTGAAGGACGCCTGCCTCGCCGGCGCCCTGGAGCGGCGTGAGCCGTGGGGCGTCTGGGGTGGCGAGCTCTTCGTCCAGGGCGTCGTCGTGGCCCGCAAGCGGCCGCGTGGCCGCCCGCGCAAGACCGAGGTCATGGCGTGAACCCCGCCGACCAGGCCAGGGTCGTCCGCCGGGGAGAGCAGCCCCCGCTGGACAGCGCCCTCCGCCGTTCCGTGCGGATCGCCGCCGCCAAGGCCGACGCCGCAGCCCGCAGTCCATTTCCGAGCACGCACCACGAGCAGGACCACGACATGAACCCCGCCGCCGTCGATCCCACCGCCCGCGCCGAGCAGGCCACCGAACGTCAGACCCAGAACAGGATCCTCGAAATGCAACTCCTCCACGAATCCCTGGCCCGGGCCCATATGCAAGACAGGCTCCACGAGGCCGAGAACCAACGGCTCGTCAGCCGGGTCGTCCGGGCCCGCAAGCTCAAGCAGCGGGCCGAGCGGGCCTCGCTGCGGGCCCGCAAGGCCCTGGCCGTGGCGCTGATGTAGCGCCCGCGGGCCCCCGGGCCCTCCGCTTGACCCCCGTCGTGCCGCAGGCCGCTCCCCTGGGAAGGGGAGCGGCCTGCGGCCGTCGGCGCGGGGTGCCGGCCGACTCAGCCCTCGGCGGCGCCGGTGCTCCTGCGCGCCTTCGACTGCCTCGGTTGCTGCCGGGCCGCTTGCGCCGTGTGCGCCGTGTGCGACTTGTCGGACTGCTTGGGCGGCTTGGGCTGCTCGGGCCGGTCGGCGAACTCCGGGAGCCACTCCAGCATCTCCGCGCGGAACGGCGCCTTGGCGCCCAGCTGGCAGAGCACGCCGATGGTGCTCAGCGTCACCCGATGGATCAGCAGGTACGCGGGCGGCAGGTTCAGCTGCTTGCCCAGGTCGTAGGCGGGCGAGCGCGGATCGGCGATCCGGGCCGCCTGGGCCCGCATCCAGGCCCGGGTGAAGTGGAAGTTCTCCACCGCGGCCGGCTCGATGATCGGCAACAGGTAGTCCAGCACCGCGTCCGGGTCCAGCTGGATCGAGGGCTTCACGAAGCCCTCCTCGCGCAGCATCTTCAGCACGCCCGCCGCGTCCCCGTCCAGGGCCATCCGCAGCGAGGCCCCGATCGGGGCGGGCAGCCCGCCCGGCAGCCGGTCCACCGTGCCGAAGTCCAGCACGCCCAGCCGCCAGCCGTCGGCCGGACCGTCGTCCTTCAGCAGCCGGAAGTTGCCCGGGTGCGGGTCGGCGTGCAGCAGACCGGTCCGGGAGGGGCCGGCGAACAGGAAGCGGGCCAGCAGCCGACCGGCGCGGTCGCGCTCCTCCTGGGTGCCGCGCGCGATCACCTCGGCCAGCGGGGTGCCGTCCATCCACTCGGTGATCAGCACCTGGTCGGCCTGGGCCACCACACCCGGCACCACGATGTCCGGGTCGCCCGCGAACTCCTCGGCGTGCCGGCGCTGGGCCTGCGCCTCCAACGCGTAGTCCAACTCCTCCGAGACGCGCTCGCGCAGCTCGGCGATCAGTGGCTTGATGTCCAGCCCGGGGATCAGCGGGCCCAGCAGCCAGGCCACCCGGCTCAGCTGCGACAGGTCCGCGAGCAGCGCGTCGCCCGCGCCCGGGTACTGCACCTTGACCGCGACCCGGCGCCCGTCGTGCCAGACCGCCCGGTGCACCTGGCCGATCGAGGCCGCCGCCGCAGGCCGGTCGTCGAACTCCAGGAACAGCCCGCGCCAGTCGGCCCCGAGCCGCTGGGCGAGCGCGGTGTGCACCGTGGCGGCGGGCATCGGGGGAGCGGCGTCCTGCAGCTTGGTGAGCGCCGCCCGGTACGGGCCGGCGACCTCCTCGGGCAGCGCGGCCTCGAAGACGGACAGCACCTGCCCGAACTTCATCGCCCCGCCCTTGAGCTCGCCGAGGACCTTGAAGAGCTGGTCCGCGGTGGCCTGTTGGAGCTCGGCGGTGACCACCTCGGCCGAGCGGCCGCCGATGCGCTTGCCCAGGCCGAGCGTGGCACGACCGGCTATCCCCAGCGGCAGGGCGGCGAGCCGTGCCGTGCGGGTCACTGCCTTGCGCGGAAGATCGCTCACCCGGGCCTCCATTCCCTGGCCCCCCGATCACCGGACGGCCGACCATCACTACGCCATTGTGCCCGTTCCCCGCCCCGGGCCCGTCGGAATTCTGCGGGGTGGGGGGCGGAGTGCCGTCCCTTCGCGGGGACTTGGGCGGCCTGGTTCGGCCCGGGGTCAGCGACCCTCAGGGTCTGCGCGGTCGGTGTGCTGTCGCTTTCTTCGGGGCCCCCTCCCCCCCTCCCCCCACCCCGCCCCGCCCCGTTCGTGTGGCCGTCTGGGCCTGACCTGGTTCGCCGGGCCCAGGCCAAGCCCGGGAGCCAAGCCCAGGCCGGTCCCCCGCCCAGGCCAGAGGCCGGGTCAGCCCAGGCCCGGGCTCGGCTCCGCCCAGGCCAGGCCCGGCCCTGACCAAGTCCAGGCTCGGGCTCGGCTTCGCCCAGGCCAGGCTCCGCCCAGACCAGGGGCCGCTCGGGCCAAGCCCAGGCTCGGGCCAAGCCCAGGCTCGGGCCAAGCCCAGGCTCGGGCCAAGCCCAGGCTCGGGCCAAGCCCAGGCCGGGGCCGGCTCAGTCAGGTGCCGGCCGGCTCAGGCCGGTGACAGCGGCTGCCAGAGGCAGCCGCAGTCCGGATGTCCGCGCAGCCTCAGCCGCCGGGCCATCCCGTCCGCCGCCGACACCTCGCACCACCCGTCCACGCTCGGCGGCCGACCGCCGTCCAGGTACACCTGCACCTGCAGCGCCGCCAGCCCGGCGACCGCCGTCGCCAGGGCCGTGTCGCAGGCCGGTGTCGGGGCGCGGCCCGGGCCCTGGTGGGCCAGCTGGGCCAGCACCCGGGGCCAGGCGGCGTCCTCGTCCTCCCGCCGTAGCACCAGGCAGTGCCCGCAGGCAGACTTCCCCGGGACCACCAGCGGCCCGACGACGCCGAACTCCTCGACCACACCCACGTACAGGTGCGGCACTCCGGCCCGCAGCAGCAGTCTGGCCTCATACGTCCCGCCCGCGAAGGCGGCGCTGCCGTCCCGGGGCGCGAGCACCACGAAGTCCGGCGGCGGGTCGCCGGGCCTGCGGCGCGGTGGGGGCGCCACCGGACGGCCCGCGGCGCGGTGCACGGCCTCCCGGGCCGCCGTGGTGCGCAGGCGCCCGACGTCCCCGGGCGGGAGCCCGGCGGGGGAGCAGTCCCCCGGCTTCACCCGGCCGTCGTCCGCGACGGTGACGCCACCCGCTCCGCCGGCGGCCAGCACCGCCGCCACGGCGGCGCCGACCCGACCCGCGCCGCGCACCTCGATCCGCGCGTCGGCCCGGCGGGCCAGGACGGCCGGTGCGGCGCCCGGACCGGAGTGCACCAGGGAGAGCGAGGCGAGGTCGGGCCCGAGCAGCTCCCGCTGCGGCTGGGGGAAGCGGGCCAGTGCGCGCTCGGCGGCCTCCGCGTCGTCCAGCAGCCCGGTCTCCGCGAGTTCGGTGAGCAGGGTGTCGGCGGGCTCGCGGCCGAGTCCGATCCGCTCGCCGGCCTCGATCAGCTCGGGCCGGTCGCGGGTGCCGTCGAGCAGCCCGAGGAACTCGCACAGCGTCGGGTCGGCGTTGCCGAGCACCCCCGCGTGGCGGGTGACGGTGCCGAACTGCAGGGTCTCGGAGTCCCGCCAGCTGCGGGACAGGGCGGGCTTCAGAGCGAGGCGCACGGCGATCTCCCTTCCGATCGTTTCCGGACGGCTGACCGCAGCATGCCCCATCGCGGCGACGAAGTGCCGAAGGTTATCCACAGGCCCGTGCACATGATCAGACCATCCGTTCGCACGCCCTGTGGATAACCGGCCATCCTCCCCGGCGTCGCTTTCCGGACACCCTTCGTCGACTTTTCGTTCCCGATCACTCCATGAAAGATTCCGGCCATGGCAGCGGACTTCTGTCCGTGCCACCGGGTAACGTCGTGTGCCATGGCAGCCGAGCGGGACTCCCATCCACCGGCGTCGCGTCGGCGTGCCCGTGCCGCGTCCGGGGCGCAGGTCGCGACGCCGAACACGCGCGGGCGCCCGGACCAGAAGCACGCGGAGCAGCAGTCGAGGCCGGCGCCGGCGCCGCATCCGTCCGGCGGGGCGCTCTCCCCGGAGCTGCACGACGGCCGACGGGTCGAG
The DNA here is from genome assembly GCF_055585785.1 of Kitasatospora sp. NPDC053308. NCBI lineage: Bacteria > Bacillati > Actinomycetota > Actinomycetes > Kitasatosporales > Streptomycetaceae > Kitasatospora > Kitasatospora sp. NPDC053308. Next base: position 208,892 of record NZ_JBVJJY010000005.1, read on the forward strand.
GTGCGGCGCAGCGCCCGCCGCAGCCGTACGGTCTCGGCCTACCGCGAGGGCGACCGTACGGTGGTGCTGATCCCGGCCCGGATGTCGCACGCCGAGGAGCAGCGCTGGGTCGCGCAGATGCTGGAGAAGCTCGCCGCCCAGGAGTCCCGGCGGATCCCCGGGGACGAGGCCCTGATGGCCCGGGCCCGCGAGCTGTCGGCCGCCTACCTGGACGATCGCGCCCACCCCAGCCAGGTCCGCTGGGTCACCAACCAGAATTCGCGCTGGGGCTCCTGCACGCCGAGCGAGGGCACGATCCGCCTCTCCCACCGGCTCCAGGGCATGCCGGAGTACGTGCTGGACTACGTGCTGCTGCACGAGCTGGCGCACCTGCTGGTGCCGGACCACGGCCCGGCGTTCTGGGCACTGCTGGAGGCCTACCCCCGGACGGAGCGGGCCCGGGGGTACCTGGAGGGCGTGGTGTCGGCCGCCCGGCTGCCGCACATCCCCGGCGCCCGGCACGCCGGCAGCCCTCGGCCCGGTCCGGCCGGTTCCTGCGGCTGACGCCGGCCGGGAGCGGTGGCCGGCGGGCGGGGCTCGCCACCAGGAGAGGCGCGAGGAGCGGAACGGAGATCCGAAGGGGGCGCGGGCCGATGCGGCCCGCGCCCCCTTCTGGTGCCGCGCCTCAGCGGGTGAGCCGACGCGCGCGGGCCACCAGGTCGCGCACCGAGTGGTCGGTGAGCTCCGGCAGCCGGTCGTAGTCGAACCAGCGCAGGTCCAGCGACTCCTCGCTGATCAGCGCCTGCGCGCCGGCCGGGGCCAGCGCGATGTACTGGACGTCCAGGTGGGTGTTCTCCGGCCGGTCCTTGCCGGCGCAGCGGACCTGGTGACGGTCCAGCTTGGCGGGGACGGGGGCGCCGTCCGACTCCAGCAGGACCAGGTCGGAGATACCGGACTCCTCGACGGCCTCGCGCAGCGCCGCCGAGGCGAGGTCGCCGTCGCCGGGCTCGCAGTGGCCGCCCATCTGCAGCCACAGGCCGACCTTGGGGTGCAGGGTGAGCAGCACCCGCCCGGCCGCCGGGTCGACGACCGCCGCGCTGGCGGTGATGTGCGCGGGCAGGCAGGACCGGTACAGCCCCTCGGGCTGCGCGGCCAGGTGCTCCAGGTAGTCCAGTCGCAGCCGCTCCTGGTCCTCCTCGGCGGGGCGCCAGGCGGACAGCGTGCGGACGGCGTCCGCGTGCAGGGTGGACGCGGACGTCTCGGTGTCCGTCATGCGGTGGGCTCGCCCTTCCCGTCGGAGTCGCTGCCGTCGTCCTTCGGCCCGCCGTCGCCCTTGGTGAGGTCGGGCTTGCCGGCCGCGGCCTCGCCGAGCAGCTTGTCGAGCGCGTCGAAGTCGATCCCGCCCTCCAGGTCCTCCGCGGTGCCGCGGTGCACGAAGGCGTCCGGGTCGTCGAGGTCGGCGGCGGTGGGCAGCATGTCCGGGTGCTCCCAGAGCGCGTCCCGGCCCTCGACACCGCGGGCGTCGGCGAGCAGCGCCCACAGCCGGGAGGCGTCGCGCAGTCGGCGCGGGCGCAGTTCCAGGCCGACCAGGGTGGCGAAGGTCTGCTCGGCGGGCCCGCCGGCCGCGCGGCGGCGGCGGACGGTCTCGCGCAGCGCGCCGGCCTGCGGCAGGTGCGGTTCGGCGGCGGCGTGGACCACGGCGTCGACCCAGCCCTCGACCAGCGCGAGCGCGGTCTCCAGGCGGGCGAGCGCGGCCTTCTGCTCGGGGGTGTCCTCGGGCTGGAGCAGGCCGCCGGCCAGCGCGTCCTGGAGTGCCTCGGGGTTGGTCGGGTCGAGCTGGCCGACCAGCTCCTCCATGCGGGAGGTGTCGACCTTGATGCCGCGGGCGTAGGCCTCGACGGCGCCCAGCAGGTGGGCGCGCAGCCACGGCACGTGGGCGAAGAGCCGCTGGTGGGCGGCCTCGCGCAGGGCGAGGTAGAGGCGGACCTCGTCGGCGGGCACGCTCAGGCCCTCGCCGAACTCGGCGACGTTCTGCGGCAGCAGCGCGGCCTTGCCGGCCGGTGCGAGCGGCAGGCCGACGTCGGCGGAGCCGACCACCTCGCCGGCCAGCGCGCCGAGCGCCTGGCCGATCTGGGTGCCGAACATGGCGCCGCCCATGGAGCGCATCATGCCCATCAGCGGGCCGGCCATGGCCTGCATCTCCTCGGGCAGGATGCCGCCCATGGCGTTGCCGACCCGCTCGGCGACCGGGTCGACCAGGTCCTTCCAGACCGGCAGGGTGGCCTCGATCCACTCGGCGCGGCTCCAGGCGACGGCGGTGCCGGCGCCGGACGGGAACTCGGTGGAGCCGTCGAGCCAGAGGTCGGCCAGCCGGACGGCCTCGGCGACGGCGGAGCGCTCGGCGTCGCTGACCGAGCGGTCCTTGCTCTTGCCCTCGGCGGGCTCGGCGACCACGGTCTGCCGGGCGATGTTGGTGGCGAGGTCCCAGTTCACCGGGCCGCCCTCGAACGAGAGCATCTGCCCGAGCTGCTGGAACGCGGCACCGAGGTCCCCCGGGTTCATGCCGCCGAACATCGCGGCGAAGGGGTTGTCGGCACCGGCGCCGCCGGGGCCGCCCGGGGTGCCGGGGAGGCCGAACATCGCGCCGAAGGGGTTGGCGCCCCCGAAGCCGAACGGCTGCGGGCCGGAGCCGGACCGGTCCTGGTCCTTCTTCTTCTGGGCGTCGTCGGGCTTGGCCTTGCCGTCCTCGGGCTCCTCGGGCGGAACGCCGAATCCGAAGGGAAGGTCGCTCACGGGGTCCTCGATCCGGTCGGCCGTCATGCGGGTGTGGCGGAAAAGTCTGCGCCCGGGGCGGCGGCGGAGTGGGGGACTCGGGGGCGGGTCCCGCGCGGCTGGCCCGCGCCGGGTGCACCGCCGGGCCTTCGCCTCGGGCAGGATGGACGTACGTGACACACGTCCGTACGCACATAAGCTAACCGTGGAGGATGGCCGGTGAGTTCCCCGCCTTCGGACGTTCGCTCTGGGCTGACCGGAGGAGAGGACGCGTCGGACACCACGGCGTCACCGCCTCCAGCGTACGGCGGACGGCCGCTGACCGTGGCGGTGACCGGCGCCGCGGGCGTGCTGGGCGAGCGGGTCGCGGCGCGACTGGTCGCCTCCCCGCACGTGAAGAAGGTCCTGGCGGTGGACGACCGGCGCGGCGAGGTCCCCGGCGTGCACTGGCGGGTGCTGGACGTGCGGGACCCGGCGGTGGCCGAGCGGCTGGCCGGGGTCGACGTGGTGGTGCACCTGGCGATGGACTTCGGCATGGAGTCGGATCCGCGCGCCCGCAGCGCCTACAACGTGCGCGGCGCCCAGACGGTGCTGACCGCGGCCGCCGCCGCCGGGGTGCACCGGGTGGTGCTGTGCACCTCGGCGATGGTCTACGGCGCGCTGGCCGACAACGAGGTGCCGCTGGCCGAGGACTCCGAGCTGCGGGCGACCGAGGAGGCCTCGCTGGTCGGGGACCTGCTGGAGATCGAGCGGCTGGCCCGCCGGGCTCCGCGCGCCCACCCCGGACTGCAGGTGACGGTGCTGCGCCCGGCCGTGGTGGTCGGGCCCGGGGTGGACACCGTGCTGACCCGGCACTTCGAGGCGCCCCGGCTGCTGGTGGTGGCCGGCTCGCGGCCGTGCTGGCAGTTCTGCCACGTGGACGACCTGTCGGCGGCGCTGGAGTACGCGGCGCTGGGCCTGGTCGAGGGCGAGGTGACGGCCGGCTGCGACGGCTGGCTGGAGCAGGAGGACGTGGAGCGGCTGTCGGGGATCCGGCGGATGGAGCTGCCGGCCGCGCTGGCGCTCGGCACGGCGGCCCGGCTGCACCGGCTGGGCCTGACCCCGGCGCCGGCCGGGGACCTGGCGTACACGATGTACCCCTGGGTGGTGTCCGGCAGCCGACTGCACGAAGCGGGCTGGCGTCCGGCGCACAGCAACGAGCAGGTGCTGGCCGAGCTGCTGGCCCAGGTGTCCGGCAAGCACGCGGTGGCCGGGCGCCGGCTGGGCGGTAAGGAGGCCGCGACCAGTCTGGGGGCGGCCGGGGCGACGGTGGCGCTGGTGGGTACGGCGGCGCTGGTGCGCCGGGCCCGCAAGCGGCGCCGGTTCTGACGCGGGGCCCGCGCGGTGCGGGGGTGCCGGTCGGTGGACCGGCGTCGTCTCCCGCGGCTCCCGTCGTTGTTTCCCGGTACTCCCCTCGTTTTCTCACGATGCGAAATTGCCACATCGTGATGCGGAAGGCACTTGCCTCGGACGGGCCCCGATGGGGAATCATGGGGTCATGTCCGAGAACCACGACCCCATCCGCCTGCTCGCCGTCCGCGACACCCCGCTCTCGCTGGACGAGGTGTACGAGGCGGTCGGCGACGACGCGGCCGGCGGCACCACCGTCTTCGTCGGGACGGTCCGTGACCACGACGGCGGCAAGTCGGTGACCGCGCTGGAGTACAGCTGCCACCCCACCGCCGAGCAGGAGATGCGGCGGATCGCCGAGAAGGTCTGCGCCGACTTCCCGGTCAAGGCGCTCGCCGCGGTCCACCGGGTCGGCCGGCTGGAGATCACCGACAAGGCCGTGATCGTCGCGGTCTCCTGCGCCCACCGCGGCGAGGCCTTCGCGGCCGCCCGTCGGCTGATCGACGACCTCAAGCACGAGGTGCCGATCTGGAAGCACCAGGTCTTCGCCGACGGCGAGGAGGAGTGGGTCGGCGCCGGCGGCTGCTGAGGCCCGCAGCCCGCGGAACCGTCCGCACACCCCGCGCGTCTGTCGGGTCAGGCGCGCCGGGGTCTCACTCGAACGGGTTCGCGGGGGCGCCCCGAATACTCCCTGGAAGTGAGCCGATCGGCCGTCCCGTAACCCGGACGGCGCCGGCCGCGTTGTCCGCCGGAGTGGTTAATCTGCTCATAGACACGACGAGCTGGGAGTACTGACATGGGTGCGCTCGCCTGGCTGATCATTCCGGTTGTCGCCGTCCTGGTCGCGGCCCTCTGGGCGGGATGGGCCCAGCGGGCCCCGCGGGCCACCGGGGACCCGGCCTCCCTCGCCGAACACCGGCGCTTCATGGCCGCCATGGAACGCACCACCGCGGGGGCCTCCGCCCCCGGCGAGCGCTCCGGCCGGTAGCCCGGCGGGCGCGGCTTCATCCGCGTCCCGTACTGTCGAGGCATGCCACGCCGCTCCGCGACGATGCTCGCTGCCACCCTGCTGCTCATAGCACTGCTCTGCGTCTCGGTGCTGATGAAGGTGCCGTACACGGAGATGAGCCCGGGGCCGACGTACAACACGCTCGGCAACCAGGGCGGCAAGCCGGTGATCAGCATCAGCGGGCACGACTCGTACCCGACCACCGGGCACCTCAACATGACGACCGTCCAGGTCACCGGGGCCAAGTACGAGCCCAGCCTGGTCAACGCGGTGGTGGGCTGGCTGCGCGACGACGTGCTGGTGGTGCCGCACGACAACGTCTACCCGAAGGGGCAGTCGGACGCCGAGGCGAAGAAGCAGAACGCCGAGGAGTTCGCCTCCTCCGAGGACAGCGCCCGTACCGCGGCGCTCAAGCAGCTGGGCATCCCGGTCGGCAGCGAGCTGATCGTCAAGTCGGTCACGGCCGGCGCCCCGGCCGAGGGCAAGCTGCACGCCGGCGACCAGATCGTCGCCGTCGACGGCACGCCGGTCGGCTCGGTCGAGCAGGTGATCGCCGCGGTCACCAAGCACAAGCCGGGCGAGTCGGTGGTCTTCACCGTCGTGCCGCGGGTCAAGGACGCGGCCGGGAACGCCGCGGCCGCCCCGGGCACGAAGACGGACGTCACCGTCCCGACCGTCCGGGCCAAGGACCTCGACCCCAAGGCCCCGGCCGAGCGGGCCGAGCTCGCGGTGGTCGGCATCGGCACCGGGATCCGGCACACCTACCCGTTCCAGATCGACATAGGGCTGCAGGACGTCGGCGGCCCGAGCGCCGGGCTGATGTTCTCGCTCGGCATCATCGACAAGCTGACCCCGGGCGGCGACCTCACCGGCGGCCGCTTCGTCGCGGGCACCGGCACCATCGACGACGACGGCAAGGTCGGCCCGATCGGCGGGATATCCATGAAGCTGATCGCCGCCCGGGACGCCGGGGCCGAGTACTTCTTCACCCCGTCCTCGAACTGCGCCGAGGCCACCAAGAACATCCCGTCCGGGCTGACCCTGATCAAGACGGACACCCTGGACAGCGCGCTGAAGTCGCTGGAGCAGGTCCGCTCCGGGCAGACCTCCGCGCTGCCGTCCTGCGCCGGGTAGTCCCGGCGGCAGGACCGCGCGGAGGGCCGCCGCGCGCGTGGCGGGCGTCGGGGGCCCGGGCCTCGCGGGTCGACCTACGCGAAGGTCGCCAGCAGCGCGTCGGTCAGGCCGGGCACCAGGTCCGGGCCGGTCAGCACCTCGCGGGCGACGTCCTTGGAGCGCAGTCGCAGGGCGATCTCCTTCTTGCCGTCGCGCAGCACGGCGGCGGTGATCCGCACCTCCTCGCGGTCGGGGTGGTTGGCCACCCACTCGGCGAGCTGGGCGTCCGAGGCGCCCCGCGGACGGGACTGCTCGGCGCCCGGGGGCAGCATCAGGCGCTCGACGACCAGGGCGCAGCCGGCCACGGCGTCCGGCCAGGCGATGGTGCCGAGGAACTTGTCGAGCTCCATGCCGGCCGGCAGCTCGTCCTGCTCGACCGGCGTGAGGCCGGGCTCGTCGCCGTCGGCGAGGCCGAGCTGCTTGGCGATCCGGGGATCGGCCTTGCGCAGCGCGGCGCTGTCCACCAGGGCGAACAGTCGGGCCGGGAGGTCCCAGCCGAGGGTGGCGGCGTACTCGTCGATCTCCAGCGCGGCCCGGGTGAGCGGGGAGGCGGCCGGGAGCTTGGAGACGTCGTCGGGGGAGTTGTTCAGATCAGACGCGTCGGACATGCCTCAATCCTCACACGCCGGGCGGGGCGCGCTCGCCGGGCGGCTCGGGCGGGGCGGGCGGCCGCCCGGCGGGGGCCGGGGGCGGAGGGCCGCGTAGTAACCGTCCGCTAACGGTGGGAACTCGGCCGAAGCCTGGTTAAGTTGCTCTGACGACCGACCGATATCCAGACGACACAGCTGAGGTGCCACCGTGGTATTCCAGATGCCGGAACGCTCAGGACCGGGTTTCCGGCGAAGGGTGGGCCCGCCCTCGCGGCGGGCGCGGGTGGCCCTGCTGACGGTGGGCGTGCTCGCGGTGCTCTTCCTGTTGTTCGTCATGTTCGCGGGCTTCTGGACGGACTGGCTGTGGTTCAAGTCGGTCCACTACTCCTCGGTGTTCACCACCCAGCTGTGGACGAAGATCGGGCTGTTCGCGGTCTTCGGCCTGCTGATGGCGGTGACCGTCGGCTTCAACATCTGGCTGGCGCACCGGCTGCGGCCGCCGCTGTCGGCGATGTCGGTGGAGCAGCAGAGCCTGGACCGCTACCGGGCGGGGCTGGCGCCGTTCAAGCGCTGGGCGCTGATCGGCGTCTCGCTGGTGATCGGCCTGGTGGCGGGCGCCGCGGCGTCCGGCCAGTGGCGGACCTGGCTGATGTGGACCAACGCGACGTCCTTCGGGGAGAAGGACGCCCAGTTCGGCATGGACGTCTCCTTCTACGCCTTCGACCTGCCGTTCTACGAGTTCGTGCTGGGCTTCGCGTTCAGCGCGGTGATCGTCTCGCTGCTGACCTCGGCGCTTGTGCACTACCTGTACGGCGGGCTGCGGCTGCAGGGGCCGGGCCGGCGGGCGAGCGCGGGCGCGCAGGGGCACCTGGCGGTGCTGCTGGGCGTGTTCGTGCTGCTGAAGGCCGTCGCCTACTGGCTGGACCGGTACGCCCTGGCGGTCAAGACCGGTTCGTACAAGGGCGTCTCGGGCTGGACGGGGCTGCGCTACGTGGACGCCAACGCGTTCCTGCCGGCCAAGACCATCCTGTTCTTCGTCGCGATCATCTGCGCGGTGCTGTTCTTCCTGACCCCGATCCGCCGCACCTGGGCGCCGGCCCTGATCGGGCTGGGGCTGATGGTGCTGTCGGCGGTGCTGATCGGCGGCCTGTACCCGGCCATCGTGCAGCAGTTCCAGGTCAAGCCGAACGAGCAGGCCAAGGAGACGCCGTACATCCAGAAGAACATCGACGCGACGCGCCAGGCGTACGGGATCGAGGCCTCGCAGACCACGCCGTACACCCCGCAGGGCGCGACGACCGCCGACGCGCTGAAGCCGGACGCGCAGACCGTCGCGGACATCCGGCTGCTGGACCCGAACATCGTCTCGCCGACCTTCCAGTCGATCGAGCAGCAGCGCAACTACTACGCCTTCCCGAACACGCTGGCCGTGGACCGCTACGGCTCGGGCGCGGACAAGCAGGACAGCGTGGTCGGCCTGCGGGAGCTCGACCTCAACGGCGTGCAGCGCAACTGGATCAACGACCACTTCAAGTACACCCACGGCTACGGCGCGGTGGTGGCCAAGGGCAACCAGGTCAACGACAAGGGCGAGCCGGTGTTCACGGAGTCGGGCCTGCCGGCCACCGGTGCGCTGGGCGACTACGAGCAGCGGATCTACTACGGCGAGAAGACGACGACGTACTCGATCGTCGGCGGCTCGAACAAGGAGATCGACTACACCACCAAGACCGGCGAGAACAAGGAGTACGTGTACTCCGGCTCCGGCGGCGTCTCGCTGGACAACCCGCTGACCCGGGCCGCGTACGCGGTGCGCTTCGCCGAGCCGCAGATCCTGTACGCGGGGGCGATCACCGACGGCGCCAAGGTGATCTACAACCGGACGCCGAAGGAGCGGGTGGAGAAGGTCGCGCCGTGGCTGTCGATCGACGCCGACCCGTACCCGGTGGTGCAGGACGGCCGGGTGGTGTGGGTGCTGGACGGCTACACCACCTCGGACGGCTTCCCGTTCTCCTCGAAGACCACGCTGGGCACCGCCACCAAGGACTCGCTGACCAACCAGCGCGGTGAGCTGCTGACGGTCGCCAACCAGGTCAACTACATCCGCAACTCGGTCAAGGCCACGGTGGACGCCTACACCGGCGAGGTGAAGCTCTACCAGTGGGACGAGCAGGACCCGGTGCTGAAGACCTGGATGAAGGCCTTCCCGGGCACCGTCGAGCCGAAGGCGGACATCCCGTCGACGCTGCTGCCGCACCTGCGCTACCCGCAGGACATGTTCAAGGTGCAGCGCGACCTGCTCGGCCAGTACCACGTGACGGACGCCAACTCCTTCTTCAACGGCTCCGACATCTGGCAGGTCCCGGTGGACCCGACCAGTGACACCAAGCAGGTCCAGCCGCCGTACTACGTGACGGTCCGGATGCCCGACGCCGCCGCCGCGAGCTTCTCGCTCACCAGCACCTTCGTGCCCAACGGGCGCCCCAACCTGGCGGCGTTCATGTCCGTCAACGCGGACCCGGGGCCGGACTACGGGAAGATCCGGATCCTGAAGATGACGGGCGACAACGGCGCCCCCGGCCCCGGCCTGGTGCAGTCGAAGTTCAACTCGCGCCAGGAGGTGGCCCAGCAGATCACGCTGCTGAAGAGCGGCGGCGACTCGGACCTGGAGTACGGCAACCTGCTGACCCTGCCGGTCGGCGGCGGACTGCTCAACGTCGAGCCGGTGTACGTGCGCGGACGCGGGGCCAAGTACCCGACGCTGCAGAAGGTCCTGGCGGTGTACGGGGACGACAACGTGGCGTTCGAGAACACCCTGGCGGACGCGCTGAAGAAGCTGTTCGGCGACGGCGCCCCGCCGGCCACGCCGGTCGCCTCCTCGTCCAACCCGTCGGTGCCCGCCAACCCGTCGAACCCGTCCACCCCGACGACGCCCACGCCCACCGCGCCGGCCACGCCGACGCCGGGCGGGACGATCTCGCCGGAGCTGCAGAAGGCGCTGGCGGACGCGGAGAAGGCGTACAACGACAGCCAGACGGCGTTCAAGAACGGCGACTGGGTGGCCTACGGCAACGCCCAGAAGGCGCTCGGCGACGCGCTGAAGGCGGCCGAGGCGGCCCGCGGCGGCAGCCCGGCCCCCGCCCCGACCGGCACCCCCGCCCCCGGCGCCACCGGCGGCGGATCGCCGAGCCCCAAGCCCTGAGGAGGGTCGCCGCTCGGCGGTGGCCCCGCTGAGCTGCGGTAACCGTTTTCCGTTCCACCCCGCGACCGTGCTATGGTTCTACCACCGACGCGGGGTGGAGCAGCTCGGTAGCTCGCTGGGCTCATAACCCAGAGGTCGCAGGTTCAAATCCTGTCCCCGCTACAAAGGCCAGAGGCCCGGAGGATCCTTCCTCCGGGCCTCTGGTGTTTCCGCGGGTGGTGGTCGCGCGCACAAGCGGTGGGAACCGCTCCGGTACTATCGACCGTCGCCAAGGAGGGCGGCAGCGGGGTTTGTGAGGTTGAAGTGTCGGGAAATCGACAAAGCGCCGAAGCAATTTCGTCGGCTTCGGGTCGGCTCCGCTCGAATTCGGCCGGGGCAGGTGTACGCGGGTAGCGGGTGATGCGACGATGGGACACATGGGGGACGGTGCACGGCTGCTGATCGGCCGTCGGGTCCGGCGCCTCTCCTGGGAGTCCTCCCGGCCGCACGCCGGGGCACGATGCCGCGACACTCTGGGGGAGCGGGAGTCGGCATGAGGCTGATCGGCAAGTCAGGCGCCAAGTCCGGGGCGGCAGCCGAGGCGGACACCGACGCCTGGGCGGAGAGCGCCGAGAGCCCCGAGAGCCGGCCCGGAGCACTCCCGGCCCAGCGCACCAGCGGGCTGTCCGAGCGCCCCACCCCGGGCTACGGGCCCGACAGCCTGGTCCACGTGTCCACCCGTCAGTTCGCCGCCGCCGTCGGCGCGTACGGGGAGTCCGCCGGCGAGGAGCCGGCCGCCGGCGCCGCGCTCGACCCGGCGGGCCTGGACCCGACCAGCTTCGAGAGCGCGCTGGCCGCCCGCGAGTCCGCCGCGCTGGAGGCCCGCCACCGCCAGGCCGCCGACGGCGGGGACCCGGACGCGGCCAGCCGGGTGGGCACCCTGCTGCTGCGCCGCGGCGACCTGGAGGACGCCGAACCGTACCTGCGCGCCGCCGCCGCGGCCGGGGTGCGCGCGGCCGCCAACAACCTCGGCGTGCTGCTGCACCAGCAGGGCCACCGGGCCGAGGCCGGCCAGTGGTGGCGCCACGCCGCCGTCGCGGGCAGCGCCCCGGCCGCGCACGCGCTCGGGCTGCAGCTGCGCGACCAGGGCGAGGAGGAGGCCGCCGAGTACTGGCTGCACTTCGCCGCCGACCACGGCCACCCGCTCGGCGCCTACGCGCTCGGCGACCTGATGGAGCACCGGCGGGACGTCCGGGCCGAGCGCTGGTTCAAGGTCTCCGCCGACGCCGGGCACCGGGAGGCCGCCTACCGGCTCGCCCGGATGCGCGAGGCCGCCGGGGACAAGGAGACCGCCGAGGCCTGGTACCGCACCGCCGCCGCCCGCAGCCACGCCCGGGCCGCACTGCGCCTGGGCGTCCTGCTGGAGGAGCGCGCCCGCACCGAGCCGGCGCTGCTGGAGGAGGCGGCCCGCTGGTACCGGCAGGCCGCGCAGAACGGGGAGCCCCGCGCGGCCTGCGCGCTGGGCTTCCTGCTGCGCGACTCCGGGGACATCGCGACCGCCGCCGAGTGGTGGCAGGAGGCCGCCGAGGCCGGGGACGGCAACGCCGCCAACGCGCTCGGCGCGCTGCACGCGAGCCGCGGCGAGGCCGAGGAGGCCGAGCGCTGGTACCGCGCCGCGCTGGACGCGGGCGACCAGAACGGGGCCTTCAACCTCGGCCTGCTCTGCGCCGGCACCGGCCGTGAGCAGCAGGCCGAGCAGTGGTACCGCCGGGCCGCGTACGCCGGGCACCGGGAGGCCTGCAACGCGCTGGCCGTGGTGCTGCTGCAGCGCGGCGACGAGTCCGGCGCCGAACCGTGGTTCTCCAAGGCCGCCGAGGCCGGCAGCGTGGACGGCGCCTTCAACCTCGGTGTGCTGTACGCCGGGCGCGGCGAGCAGCGGCAGGCCCAGGAGTGGTACGCGCGGGCCGCCGCCGAGGGGCACGGCGAGGCCGCCCTGCAGCTCGCGGTCGTCCAGGAGCAGCGCGGCAACCTGGCGGGCGCGCTGGAGCGCTACCGGCAGGCGGCGGCGGGCGGCTCGGCCGAGGGCGCGTTCCGGCTGGCCTCGCTGCTGGACCGGCGCGGGGACGCCGACGCCGAGGCCGAGCACTGGTACGCGCTGGCCGCCGACGCCGGGCACCGGCGGGCGCAGGTGCGGATGGGCGTGCGGGCCGCCGAGCGCGGGGCGCTGGAGATCGCCGAGAGCTGGTACCGGCGGGCCGCCGAGGCCGGCAGCCGCAGCGCCGCGTTCAACCTGGGGCTGCTGCTGGCCCGGCAGGACAGCGAGGCCGAGGCGATGCTCTGGTACACCCGGGCCGCCGACGCCGGGCACGGGCGGGCGGCGCTGCGGCTGGCGCTGCTCGCGCTGCGCCGGGGCGAGCCGGTGCAGGCGGAGAACTGGTGCCGGCGGGCGATCGACCAGGGGCCGGCCGAGGTCGCGGAGCGGGCCGGGCGGCTGCTGGGCGCGCTGCACGCGGAGCTGAGCGCGTAGCGGGCCGAGGGGCCGTTGTGGCGGTTGTGGCCGTTGTCGCGGTTGAGGCCGGAGTGGCCGGGATGCTCGGGATGGCTGGGCTGGTCCGGGCGTGGGGACGGGACCGACCGCCCTACCGCGGGCGGCAGTCCGGGCACAGGCCGCGGTAGGTGACGTCGGCGGCGGTGACGGTGAAGCCCAAGCGCTCGGCCGCGGGCAGCGCGGCGAGCGGGTCGCCGTGCGGGTGGACGTCGCGGATCGCGCCGCAGCCGGAGCACACCAGGTGCTGGTGGGCGCGGTGCGCGTTGGGGTCGTAGCGCCGGGCGCGGCCGTCGGTGGCGACCTCCAGGACCTCGCCGAGCGCGACCAGCTCGCCGAGCGTGTTGTAGACGGTGGCGCGGCTGATCTCGGGCAGGCGGGCCGCCGCACGGGCGTGCACCTCGTCGGCGGTGAGGTGGACGTGCTCGCCGCCGAGGACCTCGGCGACGACCCGCCGCTGGGAGGTCAGCCGCCAGCCGCGTTCGCGCAGTCGCTCCAGCAGGTCGTTCATGGCAACCAGAGTAGGTCAGCGTCCGGGATTGCTTCCAGTATTGACTTGGACAAAGTCCAAGTTAGGATCGTGTCATCACGACCGGACCCGTGGAGGCACCCGTTATGACCACGCAGGACCAGCTGCGCCCGACCCTCACCACGGAGGCGGGTGCCCCCGTCGCCGACAATCAGAACACCGAGACCGCGGGCGTCGGCGGCCCCGCCCTGATCCAGGACCAGCTGCTGTTCGAGAAGCTCGCGCACTTCAACCGCGAGCGGATCCCGGAGCGCGTGGTGCACGCCCGCGGCGCCGGCGCGTACGGCACCTTCACCGTCACCGCCGACGTGACGCCGTGGACGCGGGCGGCCTTCCTGTCCGAGATCGGCAAGCAGACCGAGGTCTTCCTGCGCTTCTCCACCGTGGCGGGCAACCTCGGCGCGGCCGACGCGGTGCGCGACCCGCGCGGCTTCGCGCTGAAGTTCTACACCGAGGAGGGCAACTACGACCTCGTCGGCAACAACACCCCGGTGTTCTTCATCAAGGACGCCATCAAGTTCCCGGACTTCATCCACACCCAGAAGCGCGACCCGTACACCGGCTCGCAGGAGGCCGACAACGTCTGGGACTTCTGGGGCCTGTCGCCCGAGTCGACCCACCAGGTCACCTGGCTGTTCGGCGACCGCGGCATCCCGGCCTCGTACCGGCACATGAACGGCTACGGCTCGCACACCTACCAGTGGCAGAACGAGGCCGGCGAGCACTTCTGGGTCAAGTACCACTTCAAGACCGACCAGGGCATCCGCAACCTCACCCAGGCCGAGGCCAACGCCCTCGCCGGCGAGGACCCGGACAGCCACCAGCGCGACCTGCGCCAGTCGATCGAGCGCGGCGAGTTCCCGAGCTGGACGGTGCAGGTCCAGATCATGCCGGCGGCCGACGCGGCGACCTACCGCTTCAACCCCTTCGACCTGACCAAGGTCTGGCCGCACGCCGACTACCCGCCGATCGAGATCGGGAAGCTGGAGCTCAACCGCAACCCCGACAACGTCTTCGCCGAGGTCGAGCAGTCGGTCTTCTCCCCGGCGCACTTCGTGCCCGGCATCGGCCCGTCGCCGGACAAGATGCTCCAGGGGCGCCTGTTCGCGTACGCCGACGCCCACCGCTACCGGGTCGGCATCAACGCCGACCACCTGCCGGTGAACCGCCCGCACGCCACCGAGGCCCGCACCAACGGCCGCGACGGCCACCTGTACGACGGGCGCCACGGCCGGCAGAAGAACTACGAGCCGAACAGCTTCGGCGGCCCGGTGCAGACCGGCCGCCCGCTGTGGGCCGCCACCGCCGTCGACGGCGTCACCGGCAACCACGTGGCGCCCTCGCACGCCGAGGACGACGACTTCGTCCAGGCCGGAACCCTGTACCGGCTGTTCTCGGAGGACGAGAAGCAGCGCCTGATCGCCAACCTGGCCGGGTTCATCGCCAAGGTCTCGGCCGACCGCGAGGACATCGTGGAGCGGGCGATCGACAACTTCCGCAAGGCCGACGCCGACTACGGGCAGCGGCTGGACGCGGCGGTCCGGGAGCTGCGCAAGCAGTAGCCGCAGCCGGGCCGAGAAAGCCGCAGGCCCTGTGACCAGCTCCCACTGGTCACAGGGCCTGTTATCCATCGGGCGCGCCCGCTCCGGGCGGCGGCCCGCCCGCTCAGGAGGCGTCAGACCGAGAGGCGGCGCAGCGTCTCGTCGTGCAGCAGGCCGTTGGAGGCGACGGCGTCGGCGCCGCCCGGGCCGGGGACGCCGTCCAGGCCGGTGAAGCGGCCGCCGGCCTCCTCGACGATGACGCAGTTGGCCGCCATGTCCCACAGCGACAGCTCCGGCTCGGCGGCGATGTCCACGGCGCCCTCGGCGACCATCATGTACGACCAGAAGTCGCCGTAGGCCCGGGTGCGCCAGCAGGCGCGGGTGAGGTCCAGGAACGGGTCGAGGCGGCCGCGCTCCTCCCAGCCGGTGAGCGAGGAGTAGGAGAAGGACGCGTCCTCGATCCGGGAGACGCCGGAGACGTGGATCCGGGAGGCCTTGGCCAGGCTGCGGCCGGCGAAGGCGCCGAGGTCCTTGGCGGCCCACCAGCGGCGCTGCAGCGCGGGGGCGGAGACGATGCCGACCACCGGGCGCTCGACGCCGTCCGGGCCGTCCTCCAGCAGGGCGATCAGCGTGGCCCAGACCGGGACGCCGCGGATGTAGTTCTTGGTGCCGTCGATCGGGTCGATCACCCAGCGGCGCGGGCCGGAGCCCTGCAGGCCGAACTCCTCGCCCAGGATCGCGTCGCGCGGGCGGGCGCGCTGGAGGACGCCGCGCACGAGCTCCTCGGCGGCCTTGTCGGCGTCGCTGACCGGGGTGAGGTCCGGCTTGGTCTCGATCTGCAGGTCGAGGGCGCGGAAGCGCTCCAGGGTGACCGAGTCGGCCGAGTCGGCGAGGACATGGGCGAGTCGGAGATCGTCGTGGTAGTCGGCCATGTCCGAAACCCTAGCGAGCCCGCCCCGATCGGCACAGCCGGGCTCGCGGAGCGGGACGGCGCGTCCCGAGCCCCCCTCGGGGCCGGGGACCCGCCCCGAGTCGCAGGGGCGCCGGGCCGGAGCACGCCCGCGGGCGGGGCGGGCGACACCTCAGTGCGCCGTGCCGCTGAGCTGCAGGCCGATGACGCCGGCGATCACCAGGGAGATCGAGACCAGCTTGAGCACCGAGGTGGTCTCGTTCAGGAAGGCCATCCCGTAGATGGCGGTGCCGGCCGCGCCGATGCCCGTCCAGACCGCATAGGCGGGGCCGACCGGGAGGCTCTTCAGGGAGAGGGTCAGCAGGCCGAAGCTGCCGAGGGCGAACACGCAGAAGCTGATGGTGGGCCAGAGCTTGGTGAAGCCCTCGCTGAGCTTGAGGTTGATCGCGAAGCCGGTCTCCAGGAGGCCGGCCAGGATCACCAGGGCCCATGCCATCGCGTGCCCTCCCAGTGGATCGACGGTCGGACCGTGCCGGCCCGACCTTCCTATGATCGCCAGGCGGGGGCGGTCCGACACCTCGAACGGGCCACGGACCGGGGGCGGGCCGGGGGCTCAGTCGCCCTCGCGGGCCTCCTTGCTGGCCAGCAGACGGCGCAGCGAGTAGAGCCGGGCGGCCTCGGCGTGGCCGTCGGCGACCCAGGCGTCCAGGGCGCAGTCCGGCTCGTCGTGGCTGCAGGCGCGCGGGCAGTCGACGGTGCCGGGCTCCAGGTCGGGGAAGGCGAGGATGACCCGGGACGGGTCGATGTGCGAGAGGCCGAAGGAGCGGAAGCCGGGGGTGTCGATCACCCAGCCCGGGTCCAGGGCCTTCTTGGAGCCGGGCTTGGCACCGGGCGGCGGGGGCAGCCGCAGGGCCAGGGCCGAGACCGTGGTGTGCCGGCCCCGGCCGGTGACCGCGTTGACGTGGCCGGTCTGCCGCTGGCGGTCCGGGACGAGGGCGTTGACCAGGGTGGTCTTGCCGACGCCGGAGTGCCCGATGAACACCGTGGAGCGTCCGCGCAGGTACTCCCGGACGGCCTCGGCGCCGGTGGTCTCCAGCTCGTCGCGGCGGGTGACCACGTACTGGATGCCGAGCGGGGCGTAGGAGTCCAGCAGCGTCGCGGCCGGGGCCAGGTCGGACTTGGTGAGCACCAGCAGCGGCTCCATGCCCGCGTCGTAGGCGGCCACCAGGCAGCGGTCGATCAGCCGGGGGCGCGGCTCCGGGTCGGCCAGGGCGGTGACGATGGCCAGTTGCTCGGCGTTGGCGACGACGATCCGCTCGTACGGGTCGTCGTCGTCCGCGGTGCGCCGCAGCACCGAGCTGCGCTCCTCGACCCGGACGATCCGGGCGAGGGTGTCGGTGTCCCCGGAGAGGTCGCCGACCAGGTTGACCACGTCGCCGACGACGACGCCCTTGCGGCCCAGCTCGCGGGCCTTCATGGCGACGACCTCGCGCTCCTGCTTGGTGCCCGGGTCGACCAGGCAGGTCAGCCGGCCGCGGTCGACGGTCAGCACCATCGCCTCGGCGGCGTCCTCGTGCTTGGGCCGGATGCGGGTCCGCGGCCGGGATCCCCGGCGGGCGGGGCGGTTGCGGATGTCGTCCTCGTCGGCGTCCTTGCCGTAGCGGCGCATGTGCTCAGTCTCCGCTCAGACGTCCGCCGTCGCTTCGCCGAGCAGCTCGGCCCACATCCCGGGGAAGTCGGGGAGGGTCTTGGCGGTGGTGGCGACGTTCTCCACCTCCACGCCGGGCACGGCGAGGCCGAGCACCGCGGCGGCGGTGGCCAGGCGGTGGTCCTCGTAGGTGTGGAAGATGCCGCCGTGCAGCGGGCGCGGGCGGATCCGCAGGCCGTCCTCGGTCTCGGTGACGTCGCCGCCGAGGTCGTTGATCTCCTTGGCGAGCGCGGCGAGCCGGTCGGTCTCGTGCAGGCGCAGGTGGGCGATGCCGTACAGGTGGGACTCGGAGTCGGCGAGCGCGGCGACGGCGGCGATCACCGGGGTGAGCTCGCCGACGTCGTGCAGGTCGGCCTCGATGCCGTGGATCCGGCCGGTGCCGGTGAACTGCAGGCCCTCGTCGGTGAACTCGCAGGCGCCGCCCATCCGGGTGTAGATCTCGCGCAGCTGGTCGCCGGGCTGGGTGGTGTGCTTGGGCCAGTCCCGCACGGTGACCCGGCCGCCGGTGACCAGGGCCGCGGCGAAGAACGGCGCGGCGTTGGAGAGGTCCGGCTCGACCACCAGGTCGCGGCCGATCAGGGCGCCCGGGGTGACCCGCCAGACGTCCTTCTCGCCGCCGTCCTCGGGCGCGTCGACCTGGGCACCGGCCTTGCGCAGCATCTCCACGGTCATCCGGATGTGCGGCAGCGACGGCACCGGGCCGCCGACGTGCCGGACCTCGATGCCGTGGTGGTAGCGGGCGCCGGAGAGCAGCAGGGCGGAGACGAACTGGGACGAGGAGGAGGCGTCCAGTTCGACCGGGCCGCCGTCCAGCGAACCGGTGCCGTGGACGGTGAGCGGGAAGGCGCCGCGGCCGCCGTCCTCGATCCGGGCGCCGAGGGCGCGCAGGGCGTTGATCACGCCGTGCTGGGGGCGCTCGTAGCAGCGCGGGTCGCCGTCGAAGTGGACCGGGCCGTCGGCGAGGACGGCCAGCGGGGGCAGGAAGCGCATGACCGTGCCGGCGTTGCCCACGTCGACTGAGGCGGGGCCGAGCAGGGTGGGGGCGGGGATGACCCGCCAGGCCTCCCCGCCACCGGTGCCGCCGGCGTCGTTGTTGACCGTCTCCTCGATGGTGACCCCGAGGGCGCGCAGGCCGTCGGCCATCAGCTGGGAGTCGCGGCTGCGCAGCGGGCGGCGCACCCAGCCGGGCTTCGCGGCGAGTGCCGCCAGCACCAGGGCCCGGTTGGTGACCGACTTGGAGCCGGGGATGGTGACGGTGGCGTCGACGGGGCTGGTCGCGACGGGGGCGGGCCACAGGGTCTCGGTCATGTGGCAAGTCTAGGGGCCGGGTGGCCGGGCGCCGTGACCCGCTACTGGAGCGGCTGGAGCAGCCAGCTCGCGCCGAGGGCGAGGCAGGCGAGGGCGACGAGCAGGAAGACGGTGACCCAGGCGAGCGCGGGGACGTGGGTGAGCCGGGCGAGCTGGTCGGCGTCGGAGTCCCGGGCCCAGCCGATCCGGCGCTGGTGCTGCAGCTCCAGGACGGGGCGGACGGCGCCGAACAGCAGGAACCAGCAGCCGAGGTACGCGAAGCCGGCCTGGACCTCGGCGCTGCCGAACCAGGAGACCAGGAAGAAGGCGCCGCCGGCGAGCAGCACGATGAAGAGGCCGAAGGCGTTGCGGATGCGCAGGAGCAGGGCGAGCAGCAGGGCGATCGCCAGCCAGAGCAGCAGGGTGATCCGGTCGGCCGCGAGCAGGGCGGCGCAGCCGAGCCCGAGCAGGGCGGGGGCGGTGTAGCCGGCGGCCGCGGTGAGGACCATGCCGGGGCCGGTGGGGCGGCCGTAGGAGAGCGTGAGGCCGGAGGTGTCGGAGTGCAGCCGGATACCGGCCAGCTTGCGGCGGGTCGCGAGGGCGGCCAGGCCGTGGCCGCCCTCGTGGGCGATGGTGACGGCGTTGCGGGTGACGTGCCAGAGCGGGCGGGCGAGGACGGCGAGCAGGGCGACGGCGCCGGTGGTCAGGACCAGCCAGCCCGGCGGAGCGGGCTGGGTGCCGGTGACCTGGTCCCACAGGGCGCTGAGGGTCTGGTCGTGGGAGCTCATGCGATCTTCCCCGCCTCCGTTCGCTGCGTTGGGCCGTTCGGGGCAGCAGCCTCCCATGCGGGGACGGACGGGCGGGAGCGGGCGGTTCCGGTCCGCGGATGAAGAGGTGGTGAGGAGGGGCGGCATGACAAGCTGGCCCGCATGTGCGGTCGGTTCGCAGCCAGCATCAAGCCCGAGTCCATCGTCGAGCTGTTCGACGTCGAGCAGTGGGATCCCGCGGAGACCCTCGACCCGAACTGGAACGTCGCGCCCACCGACAGCGCCTTCGTGGTGCTGGAGCGGATGGGCCGGGAGCAGCCGCGGGCGGTGCGGCAGCTGCGGGTGCTGCGGTGGGGGCTGGTGCCGCAGTGGTCGAACACCGCGGAGACGGCGGTGAAGATGATCAACGCCCGGTCGGACACGGTGCACGAGAAGCCCTCGTACCGGCAGGCCTTCGCCGCGCGGCGGTGCATCCTCCCCGTGGACGGCTACTACGAGTGGCAGACCGTACCGGGGGAGCGGGGCAAGGCGCGCAAGAAGCCGTACTTCGTCTCCCGGGCGGACGGGACCCCGCTGGCGCTGGCCGGGCTGTACGAGTTCTGGCGCAACCGGGCGGTGCCGGCCGGGCACCCGGAGGCCTGGCTGGTGACCTTCACGATCGTCACCACGGACGCCGAGGAGTCGCTGGCGCCGATCCACGAGCGGATGCCGCTGTTCCTCGACCCGGAGGACTGGGACGCGTGGCTGGACCCGCGCTCGACCGACCCGGACGGGCTGCGGCGGCTACTGATACCCCCGCCGCCCGGGGCGCTGCTGGCCACTCCGGTGTCACCGGCGGTCGGCAGCATCCGCAACAACGGTCCGGAGCTCAAGGAGCCGTGGACCGAGGTCGAGTACGAGACCACCCTGTTCTGACCTGCCTCGGCCCGCGCCTCGGCCCGCGTCTCGGCCCGCGTCTCGGCCTCGACTCCGACCTGCGTCTCCGATGTGCGTCTCCGGCGCGCATCTCCGGCGCGCATCCGAATCCGTTGTGAAGCGCTCGGGAGGAGCGGACATGACCACGACCACCCACCTCGTCCCCACCGGGGCCGGGGACGCCCGGATCACCCTGCACCGGGCGGCCGCGCCGAAGGTTGTCCTGGCGCTCGGCCACGGCGCGGGCGGCGGGATCGAGGCCCGGGACCTGGTGGCACTGGCCGGGGCGCTGCCCGGGCGCGGGATCACCGTGGCCCTGGTCGAGCAGCCCTGGCGGGTGGCGGGCAAGAAGCTGGGCCCGGCGCCGAAGGCGCTGGACCTCGGCTGGCGGCCGGTCGCCGAGCACCTGGCCGGGCAGGGCCTGCCGCTGGTGGTGGGCGGACGCAGCGCGGGGGCCCGGGTGGCCTGCCGGACCGGGGCGGCCACCGGGGCGGTGGGCGTGGTGGCGCTGGCGTTCCCGCTGCACCCGCCGGGCAAGCCGGAGAAGAGCCGGGCCAAGGAGCTGCTGGAGTCGGGACTGCCGACGCTGGTGGTGCAGAGCGCGGCGGATCCGTTCGGCGGGCCGCAGGAGTTCCCGGAGCTGCCGGCCGGGCACGAGCTGGTGGCGGTGCCGTACGGCAGCCACGGCTTCGAGGTGCCCAAGCGGGCGCCGGTGGGGCAGGACGAGGTGCTGGACCTGATCTGCGCGGCGGTGGGGGACTGGGTGCTGGGGCTGGTGTGAGGCGGCGGCGGGCCGCTCTGACCGGGGCGTTCACGCTCGCTCACTCGTGCGAGTGAATGGTGCGTGCGGGCGGGAATGCGGGCGCGGCCGGGGTGGTTGACACCCTCGTCAGCACGATCACCGGTGAGAGGCAGGGCAGATGGGTTCGATCGCGTGCCCCGAACGGCCTGAGGAGCGCGAGGCCGCCACGGCGTTCGTCCCCTCGTGGTCGGAGTGGATCGACGCGGGCGAGAAGCCCGTCAGCCCGATATCCTCCATTTCTGGGCGGCCCGCCGTGGGCCGCGGCCGTCATGCCGAGGAGGTGGGTCCGGTCGTCGGGACCGAGCACGAGGCCGAGCCGGGCCGTGGCCCGGACGAGGTCCGGCCTGCGGGCGAGGCGCTCACCGGTGAGGAGCTGGCCGAGGCGATCGGTGAGGACACCTACCGGGTGTCGTCGGAGGAGAGCGAGGAGGCCCGGCGGGAGCGTTTCGAGCGCGACGCCCTGGGCTACCTGGATCCGATGTACTCGGCCGCGCTGCGCATGACGCGCAACCCGGCCGACGCGGAGGACCTGCTCCAGGAGGCGTTCGCCAAGGCGTACGCGTCCTTCCACCAGTTCCGTGAGGGCACGAACCTCAAGGCCTGGCTGTACCGCATCCTCACCAACACGTTCATCAACTCGTACCGCAAGAAGCAGCGGGAGCCCCAGCGCACCGCGGCGGAGGAGATCGAGGACTGGCAGCTGGCCAGGGCCGAGTCGCACATGTCGACCGGTCTGCGCTCGGCCGAGACCCAGGCGCTCGACCACCTCCCCGACAGCGACGTGAAGGACGCGCTGCAGGCGATCCCGGAGGAGTTCCGGATCGCCGTCTACCTCGCGGACGTAGAAGGCTTTGCGTACAAGGAGATCGCGGACATCATGGGTACTCCCATCGGTACGGTGATGTCCCGGCTGCACCGCGGCCGCCGTCAGCTGCGCGGCATGCTGGAGGATTACGCCCGTGAGCGCGGGCTCGTCCCGGCCGGCAGCGGGGCAGGGCAGGAAGCGAAGGGCTCGGGCTCATGAGCTGCGGCGATCCGCACGAAACCGAGTGTGGCGAGGTCCTCGACCACCTCTATGAATTCCTCGACAACGAGATGGCCGAGGGCGACTGCGCCAAGCTGCGGGTGCACTTCGAGGAGTGCTCGCCCTGCCTGAAGCAGTACGGGCTGGAGCAGGCGATCAAGGCGTTGATCAAGCGCTCCTGCGGGTGCGACGACACCCCGGCCGACCTGCGCAGCAAGGTGCTGGCCAGGATCGACTCGATCCGGGCCGGGCAGCGCTCGGGCGAGCAGGTGGTGGTCGCGGTGGAGACCACCCCCGAGGTGCACGCCGAGTCCGCGCGGCCGGCGCCGAGGTTGGCGAAGGACGGGGTCGGCGAGGAGCCGGCCGGGCACCCCGGCGCGCCGGTCGAGGCCGGCGCCCCGGCGGAGTGACCGCCCTGCGGTGACGATCCGTCACGATCCTGCCGAGGCGGCCGTCGGGCGGACCGGATCACCCGACCACCCCGTCGCCTAGGGCGGGCCGGGCGGTTCGGGCGGTTCGCGCAAGGAGTTCAGCGGCCCCGGGAGCGTGCGCTCCCGGGGCCGCTCCCGTTCTGCTCGCATGCGCCGTCACTCGTTCGAGTGAGTTGGCGGTGCGCCAACTGCGCCATTGCGCGATCATGCGTCCCCGCGCCCGGACGGCGGCCTATCCTCCTGACGGACGCTCACCGTCGGGTCCCCGGCGCGCTGAGGCAACACGGGCCCGGACGGCGGGGGAGGTCGAGATCGCTACCGACAGTGGAGGCGCGACCCTGCCGCCGGGTGCCGCGCGCTACCTGGTCGCCGTCCCGATGGCGGCGCTGTGCTGCCTGGTGCCGCTGCTGCCCGCCGCGGCCACCCCCGGGGTGCCGCGCTGGCTCGGAGCCCCGGTCGACTGGCCCAAGGTCGGACTGCTGGCCTTCCTGCACGGCTGCTGGGAGTCGCTGGCCCAGGGCCTGCCGACGCCCTGCCTGGTGCTGGTGCGCCGACTGCTGCGCCGGCCGCCGCCCTCCGAACGAGTGCCCTCCCGGCCAGGCGTGAACGCCTTCTTCCCGGTGCTGTTCGCCGGGGTGCTGATGCTCCCACCGTCCGCCGCCGCCCTGGTCGCCGCGCCCGCCGCGGTGCTCGGCGGGCCGAGCGGGCCCGGCTGCCGCCGGCGCCAGCTGTTCAACGGCGCCCAGCTCGCGCTGTGCGCCTTCGCCTCCTCCGTCGTCTTCCACCTGCTGAGCGGCCCGCAGCTGCTGCTGGGCTCCCGCTTCCCCGCCGCGCTGCTGCCCGGCTTCGCCTCCGTCGGCGCGTTCTGCCTGGTCAACGGGGTGGTGGTGGGCGTCATGGTGATGCTCAGCGAGGGCCGCGGGGCCGGGGTGCTGCTGCGCGGGGCCTGCTCGGTGTGCGGGCTTCCGGTGCTGGTGCACGCGGCCGGCGGGCTGATGGTCGCGGTGCTCTGGCAGGGCCCGTACGGCGCGTTCGCGGCACTGCTGGCGCTGCTGCCGCTGTCCATCTCCGCCTGGGTCTTCGCCCAGGGGCAGCGCGAGCGGGACGCCCACCAGGCCACCGTGCAGTCGCTGGTGCAGGCGGTGGAGATCAAGGACTCCTACACCCGCGGCCACAGCGAACGGGTCGGCCGGGCCTCGGTGCTGATCGCCACTCAGCTCGGCATGGAGGCCGAGCGGCTGCAGAGCCTGCGCTTCGCCGGGATCCTGCACGACGTCGGCAAGCTCGGGGTGGCCACCGAGCTGCTGCGCAGAAACGGTCCCCTCACCGAGGCGGAGCGCCGGGCCGTGGAGATCCACCCGGTGTACGGGTACGAACTGGTGCGCGGGATCGACTTCCTCGGCGAAGCACAGGCCGGGATCCTGCACCACCACGAGCGGATGGACGGCCGCGGCTACCCGAGCGGGCTGGCCGGCGAGCAGATCCCCGAGTTCGCCCGGATCATCTCCGTCGCCGACGCCTTCGACTCGATGACCTCCACCCGCTCCTACCGGCGCGGACGCCCGGTCTCCGAGGCCGTGGCCGAGCTGGAGCGCTGCTCGGGCAGCCAGTTCGACCCGGCCATGGTGCGGGCGCTGATCGAGGCGCTGGCGGTGCACGACTGGCAGCCGGTGGTGCACTCCGAGGACTGCGTGCGGGCCGTCCCGGACATCCCGCTCGGGGTGCCGGAACCGGCTCGGGCGGCGCCCGGCCGGGTGCCCGTCCAGGGCGGGAGGCTCCCCTGGGCCGGGAAGCCGTGACGGCGCCGGGGCGCGCGGCCCTCGACGGCACGGCCCCTGTCCGCACCGGCCCCGGCGGGGCGGCCTGCGGGCCCACCGCGCGCGCGATGCACGCGGCGGCCGCGGCGCTGCTGGCGCTCGCGCTGGGCGCGGTCGCGCTGCGCGGGGTCGCCGAGCCCAAGGTCGCGCTGGCGTTCACCGTGCTGATCGCGCTCGGTGAGTGCGTCCGGATCACCCTTCCGGGGGATCGCGAACAGGCGCCCATCGGCGCGGCCGGCGCGCTGGCGTACGCCCTGCTCGGGCCGCTGCGCGGAGTGCCGACCGCGCACGGGACGCTGCAGGTGGTCGCGGTCACCGGGATCGGCCTGCTGCTGGCCTGGCTGCCCGGGCTCGCCCGGCCGCACCGCCCCGAGCGGGCCCACCGCCGCCCGCCCTGGGCCGACCCGGCCCGCCGGGACAGCGCCGCCCGCCGGCTGCTCGCCGGCGGCTTCGCCGCCGCCGTCTTCCAGCCGCTCTACAACGGCGGCCTGGTCGACCGCTTCTCGCCCGAGGGCCCTGCGTACGGGGCGTTCCTGACCGCCGTCGCCGCGCTGGCCGCGCTGTGCGACGCGACGCTGGCGGCCCTGCTGCGGCGATCGGCGGGCGGCTCGCGGTTCCCCGCGGCGCTGGAGGACGAACTGCGCTCGCTGTTCGGCATCGGCTCGGCGATCGTCGCGACCGGGATGCTGGTCAGCCTCGCGGCCGGCGAGGTCGGGCTCTGGGCGCTGCCGCTGTTCTGCACCCCGCTGCTGCTCGCCCAGGTGTCCTTCCGGCGGGCGGCCGCGGTGCGGGCCACCACCGGGCAGACCATCGCCAGCCTCGCCCGGGCCACCGAGGTCGCCGGTTACACCCCGCACGGACACGCGCGCCGGGTCGCGGACACGGCGTGCGCGCTGGGGCGCGAGCTGGGCCTGGGCACCCGGGAACTCGCCCTGCTGGAGTACGCCGCGCTGATGCACGACGTCGGCCAGCTGTCCCTGGTCGAACCGGTGCCGGACGGCGCCACCGCGGTGCTGCCCTGCGCCGAGCAGCAGCGGATCGCCCGGCTCGGCAGCGAGGTGATCAGCCGTACCGGGGTGCCCCGGCAGGTCGCCGAGCAGGTCGCCCGACTGGCCGATCCCTGCGCCGGGCCGGCCGTCGGCGAGGGACCGGTGCCGCTCGCGGCCCGGATCATCCGGGTCGCCAACGCCCACGACGACCTGCTCACCGTGGCCCGCGGCCGGGGCGTGGGCGAGGCGGTCGGGCGGCTGGAGGCGCTGGAGGTGATCCGGCTGGGGCGCGGCCGGGTCTACGACGCCCGGGTGGTGGACGCCCTGGCCAGGGTCGGCGGGCAGACCCGGGCCTGAGGGGCGGGGGCGGGCCGGGCCCGCGGGGAGGAGTTCTGGGGCCGGGGGGCCTGGGGCTGGGGGTCCTGCGGTTGGGGTCCGGCGGCGAGCGCTGGAGTCCTGCTCCGGACGGGGCCGAGCCCGCTTTGAGGGCCGGGTAGGGGTCCTGGCGGGGGGGCCTCCGCGGCGCCAGGGGTTGAGAGGGCTGGATTCGCCGGGCAGGCTGGGGAGGGGCGGGCCCCAACCTCGGCGGTGGGGAGCGCGGGCAGGGGCGGGCGTGGTTGGATGCGGTCGTAGCGTGGAACACCGACCCGGAGCACCGGGCCCCGCTCTCCGTCGGAGGCGTTACGGGCACCGTGGCACGGGACTTGAGCGGACGACGACGGCAGGGACGAACGTGAGGATCTTCCACCGGGCACGGCACCGGCCGTCCGCCACCTGGCGGCAGACGACCGACCGGGCCTTCACGCTGATCGGCGACGGCCGCTACGAGGACGCCGGCGCCCTGCTGGTGATGGCCGCCGACCTGGAGCCCTGGCTCTCCGACTCCTGGTTCAACCTCGCCCTGCTGCACAAGTTCCGCCGGGACTGGGAGCAGGCCCGTTCGGCCGGTCTGCGGGCCGTCGCCCTGCTGGACCGCGAACACGGCGCCCCCGACTGGTGGAACCTCGGCATCACCGCCACCGCCCTGCAGGACTGGCCGCTGGCCCGCCGCGCGTGGCAGGCGTACGGGCTGAAGCTGCCCGGCGGCCCCGGCGGGCAGCCCGACGGCCCGGTCAGCCTCGACCTCGGCACCACCCCCGTGCGGCTCTCCCCGGACGGCGAGTCCGAGGTGGTCTGGGGCCGCCGGCTGGACCCGGCCCGGATCGAGGTGCTCTCCATCCCCCTGCCCTCCTCCGGCCGCCGCTGGGGCGAGGTGGTGCTGCACGACGGCGCCCCGCACGGCGAGCGGGTCACCGACGGCGTCGCCTACCCCGTGTTCGACGAGATCGAGCTGTGGGCCCCCTCGCCGGTGCCGACCTACGTGGTGCTGCTGCAGGCGTCCACGGCCGGGGACCGGGACGCGCTGGAACGGCTGGTCGCCGACGCCGGCTACGCGGCCGAGGACTGGACCTCCTCGGTCCGGCTGCTCTGCCGCGCCTGCTCGGAGAGCCGGATGGCCTCCGACGACGGCGTCGTCGCCCACCACGACCCGCACGACGACGGCGACGCCGCCCACCCCGGCCACCTCAGCCACCTCAGCCAGGGCGGCGCGGCGGGGATGTCCTGGCTGGTCGAGCGCGAGTGCGGGATCGCCGCCCCCGCCCACCTGGTGCGCGTCCTGCTGGACCGCTGGGTCGCGGCGTCCCCCGGAACCCGGGCTTACCGGGATCTCGAAGAAGTCTGCTGAGTACCCTGGTGAGGTACGTGTAGACCTATGGAAGCGGAAGACATGGCGGAGCAGGCCGAGCAGCACGATCACTCGCACGAGCACGAGCACGACGTGGAGGGGGCGGCGCCCGAGGCCCCCTCGAAGGTGATCGGCGAGGAGCCCGACCTCACCAAGGGCACCGCCCGTCCGATCACCGTGGTCGGCAACCCCGTCCTGCACCGCGAGGTCAAGGACGTCACCGCCTTCGACGACGAGCTGTCCGCGCTGATCGACGACATGTTCCAGTCGATGTACGCCGCCGAGGGCGTCGGCCTCGCCGCCAACCAGATCGGCGTGGACCTGAAGGTCTTCGTCTACGACTGCCCGGACGACGAGGGCGTTCGCCACATCGGCCACGTGATCAACCCCAAGCTGGAAGAGTACCCGGCCGACCGCCGCCGCGTCCTCGACGACGGCAACGAGGGCTGCCTGTCCGTCCCCACCGCGTACGCCGAGCTGCCCCGCCCGGACTACGCCGCGGTGACCGGCGTCGACAAGGACGGCAAGCCGATCCGGGTCGAGGGCACCGGCTTCTTCGCCCGCTGCCTGCAGCACGAGACCGACCACCTGTACGGCACCCTCTACATCGACAAGCTGTCGAAGCGGGACCGCAAGGACGCCCTGCGGCAGATGGCCGAGGGCACGCCGAAGTACGCGACCGTGCCGAACGCGTAACGGCGGGAAGGCCGTTGGGGCCACCGTCGGGCCGAAGGCCGCTGCCGGAACGAAGGTAGCCGTCGGAACGAAGGCAGCTGTCGGAACGAAGGCCGGTACGGAGCGCTCCGTACCGGCCTTCGGCGTTCCCGGCCCCGGCCATGTCACGTTCTGCCGGTCCGCCCGGTCCATTCCCCAGGAGTGACCGAGCGGAAGGAGAACCGGCATGAAGGCCGTCATCGTGTGCGCGTCCGTGTCCCACGGCAACACCAGGAGGGTCGCCGAGGTCATCGGCCGGGTGCTGTCGGCGCCGGTGGTCGAGCCCGAACAGCTCGACCCGGCCGGGCTGGCCGACTACGACCTGGTGGGGTTCGGCTCGGGGATCTTCACGGGCCGGTTCCACCCCCGGCTGCGCGCGTTCGTCGGGGCGGTACCGGAGGGGCAGCCGGGCCGGGCGTTCGTGTTCGCCACCAGCGGGCTGCCGGAGCTGCCGGTCCGGCCCTTCACCCGCCCCCTGGCGCGGCAGCTCGAAGGCAAGGGCTTCGAGGTGGCCGGCACCTTCTCCTGCCGCGGCTTCGACACCTGGCTCCCCTTCAGGCTCGTCGGCGGCCTCAACAAGGCCCGGCCCCACGGCGGGGACCTGGCGGCGGCCCGGGCGTTCGCCGAGGGGCTGAGGCCTGCGGGCCCCGGTGGCGGCGAAGACTGAGACAGGGAGGCCGACGCGGAGGGTGAGCGGGCTCCTCGGGCTCCCGCCCGGCGTTCGCGCGCCGGGCGGGAGTTCGGCGGGTCGACGGGGACGTCCGGCCTGGTGGGGACGTCGTGCCGGGGCGTACGGAACGGCGCCGCGCCTTCGGGGACTTGGGCGGAGGCGTGAGGGTGGAGTCAGCTCCAGAGGCTGATACGGGTCGTGAGCTGGTCGACGGGAACTCGGCGGGGAGGGGCGTCCGGCTCGAACAGCGGCCGCACCAGGGCCCGGCCGTCCTCGGCACCGACGATCTCGACCAGCCGCCCGGTGGTGAGGTCCTTTCGGACCGGGTTGTTGTTGACCCGCTCCATGAGTTCCGCATGCGTACGGCGCCGCTTCGGCGCCGGGCTCGTCTCGCTCGACTGGGCGGAATTCGTGGCGCACATGGCGACTCCCGGGATTCTGGGGATGGTTCAGGGGAGCCACCAAGCTACGAGAGGCCCGGCGTGATCCCTACGCGCTTTCCTGTTCCCGCAAGAACTCGTCCGGGCTGCCGTTGTGGCGCAGGAAGTCGGACCGGCCGACTTCCTGCGCTCGGGTACCGGCGAGCCCTTCAGGAGTGGGGACTGGGGATCGCGTCTCAGCGGCTGCCGTCCTGCTCGGCCAGGAACTCGTCCCGGATGTCTTCGAGCATGCGTCGCATGGCGTCACCCGTCAAAGCCGTGAGCTCGAACCGGCTGAACCGAGCCAGGTAGAGCTCCACATCCTTCGGCTCGCTGGTGGTGATTTCCGCATGGGGGATCTCCACGATCACCATGCGGCTGTCGTAGACGACGAACGATGAGGACGGCGCCTCAGCCATGGGGGCCGTGAGTGGCACGATGCCGATCGACACATTGGGGAGGCGGGAGAGCGAGATGAGCCGGTCCAGCTGAACGGCCATTTCGGGTGGGGAGACGAGGCGCCAGCGCAGCACCGATTCGGTGATCAGGTAGCGAAAGGACTTGGCGGTCTCGAAGAGGACGGCTTGGCGTTGGAGCCGGGCGCCGATGGTCCGCGACAGCGTCTCCTCTGTCAGACCCTTCGAGCTGAGGATGGCCCGGACGTATTCCGGTGTCTGGCACAGGCCAGGGACACAGGATGGTTGGAAGACCCGTTGGACGGCAGTCTCGGCCTCCACGGCTCGAATGGCGTCCTGATGAAGATGGAACCCGCTGCGGCGGTAGAAGCGCCACGCCGTGGCCTCGGTAGCTTCCCGACGTGCCGTCTCGACCAGACCGGCCCTGATTTCAACCGACACCCCGATAGCGGTGAGGATGCGGTCCACGTCCATTGCCGTCGGGGCGATCTTCCCCGTCTCGATGCGGCTCAGCTTGGACGGAGACATGGCGGCGCCGCGGGCGACTGCTTTGGCCTCTTTTCCGCTGGCCTTTCGCAGTTCCCGCAGCGTGCTGCCGATGCGTCCTTTCACGTCCTGTTGTGTCGCCCCCACCAGTCCATGAACGGCTCAGCATGGTCCAGGGCCGTGTCTCGCCAGTGAACCCACTTGTGCACGTCGGGCTCTTCCTCCGCACCGAGGAACGCGCCCTCGTCGTCGTAGGTCATGGAGACGGTCCTGGACTCATCGAACATCCAGAAATCGGGAACGCCGTCGAGAGGGTTCGGGTTCTCCGTGATGTCGAGGATGAAGAACTCCTCGCCAGCGGTGGCGTTCGTCCGGTAACCCCAACCCATCTCGAACTGGAGATACGGCGTCAGCGGTCGGGTCAGGATGTGAACCCGGTACATTCGTCGGCCGGCGTCGGTGTTCCGCCGGACCTTCTCCAGCCATGCGGCGTTGTAGTCGGCCGGCTGAGCCTCCCCGGCCAAGAAGGCCTGATAGGCGTCGACGTTGCCGGACTTGCTGTAGTCGTCCAGCGTCTCCAGCCGGAACGCTTCCCGCCGGAAGTCGTCGAAGAGGGCGCCGAAGGCGTCAGGAGAGATGGCCACGGGCTACCCTCACCAGGAGATCGATCGGAATACGTACGGCAGTCTCGGTGTCCGGCAACCGCATCGTGGCCAGGGCTTCCGGGTCGTCCACCCGGAAGCCCTGGACGACCAGTTCCCCGGTGTCAGTGGCGTAGATCGTCGGGCACGGCCCGTTGTCGCAGGAGCTGTCGAGTTCGGTCAGCTTCATGGCTGCTTCCTCCCCGTGGCTTCTCGCTCGATGTTCCCGACTGCCGGGGACCCGGGTCAAGAATTCGATCTTTCGAGAACGAGAAATCGGTCTGGTGGGTGATGGCCGCCCCGGCCCGGCGCGAATGCCGGGCCGGGGCGGGGGAGTTCAGAGGGTGTGGGTGGTGATGGTGAGGGGGTGGGCGGTCCAGCGGGGCGTTTCGCCGAGGTAGAGGGTGGTGCTCCAGCTGCCGCTGCGGGTGAGGCGGTTGGCGACGGCGGCTCCGCCGCTCGGCCCGATGCAGAGGCGGATGAAGTCCCGGTGGGCCTCGCGGACCGGCAGGTCCCGCACCCGCTCCCACAGGACCGGCAGCGCATGGTCGAGTGTGGGGAAGAGAGCGGGCCTCATGATGCCGGTGATCCCCGCCCGGACGACGCTCACGCGACGGCCTGACACGGCACGGAGATGTGGCACCAGACGAACTTCCCGATGCCGCCGGCGCGCGGGCAGCAGCCCCAGCTCTCGGCCAACTCGTGGACGAGGAGCAGGCCCCGGCCCGTCTCCGCGGTGGCGGACGCGTCGCGGAGCGCGGGCTTCTCGCTGTCGGCGTCGTGCACCTCGATGCGGAGGGTGGCGTCCGGGGCGAGGTGGAAGCGGACGAAGATCAGGCGTCCGCGCGGGGCCCGGGCGTGCTGGACGGCGTTGGTCACCAGCTCGCTGACCAGCAACTCGCCGGTGGGGAGGAGGAGTTTGCCGGAGGGGTGGGGGAGGAGGAAGCCTCGCAGCTCCTGGCGGGCGGCGCGGGGGGACTTGCGGTGCCGGGGCAGCCAGCAGGTCTGCTCGGCGGGGGCGGGGGAGTCGGTTTCAGGCATGGCGGGGCCACCTCTGGAGTGTGCGGGTGACAGCGGCTGAAGAAGGCATGGGAATGCCCGGGTGATGAGCCCGCCATGATCACTTTGTGTCGTGAAGCGGACTACGTTGAGTAGCATGCACCTGTGGCGTTGCGGACTGCAAGCGAAACGAATGCAACGATGCAGAATGGGTCCTGGCTGGATTGACGCAACGTCACCATGCACACTGGGCAACGTCAGGGAGAGGATCCACGCATGGCTGAAGAACCGAGGCCGACCGTCCGGGCTCGCCGACTTGGCTCGGAGCTTCGTCGTCTCCGTGAAGCCGTGAACAAGGGCACGGACGACGCGGCGAAGGCCCTTGCCTGCTCCCGGGCGAAGATCAGCCGCATAGAGACCGGAGTCTCCGGTGTTCGCCGACTGGACCTCGGGATCCTGCTGGACCTGTACGGCGTGGTGGGGAAAGAGCGCGCCGCACTTGAGGAGTTGTCCAGGGAGAGCAAGAAGCGCGGGTGGTGGCACGACTACGGTGACACGATTCCGTCGGCCTATGTGGATGTGCTCGGGCTCGAAGACGACGCCCGGTACATCCGCATGTGGCAGACCATGGTCGTGCCGGGCTTGTTGCAGACGGAGCGGTATGCCCGGGCGCTGCTCGAAGCCAATCCGGCGGCTGTGCGACCGGAGCGCATCGATCAGCTGGTCGAAATCCGGATGGAGCGGAAGGAAGTCCTGGCGAAGCAGGATCCTGCCCGCTTCTGGGCGATCATCTGGGAACCAGCGCTCAGGTGCCCGGTGGGAGGGGCCGAGGTTCACGGTGAGCAGCTGGCGCACCTGACGGAGATGGCGCGGCTCCCCAATGTCACCCTGCAAGTGGTGCCACTGGGCGTTGGTGCCACCGCCGGTGCCTGCGGGGCTTTCGTGATGTACGGCTTCTCTGACTCGCCCACTCCGGGAGCGGTGTTCCTGGAGACGCTGACAAGCAGCCATTACCTGGAGCAGCAGGGCGAACTGGATGGCTATGGGTTGGTCTTCGAGTACCTGCGGTCAGCGGCTCTGAACCCCAAGGAGTCGCTGGATATGATCGCGGCCATCGCGGCGGAGACGTGACGACGAGATCGGACAAGAGGTGTGAGCGCATGACCGTGCCGGAGATCGCCGTTCGGGGTTGGTACAAGAGCAGCTACAGCGCCCAGGCGAACGAGTGTGTGGAGGCCCGCCGGCTCGTAGCGGGCGGAATGGCGGTCCGAGACTCCAAGGACTCCACCGGACCGGCTCTGCTCTTTCCGGCTGACGCCTGGTCCTCCTTCCTCGCCGGGGTCAAGTCCGGCGAGTTTCCGACCGATTGAGGTACCAGGGTGCCCCGCACGGGCTGTGGCCGGGCGGGGCACCCCTGGTCGATCAACTGAAGTTGTCGAACCAGAAGAAAACGGTCCTCAGAACCGCGCCCGGGGCGCCGGCGCCGAAGCCGACCACCATGGCCTGGCCGACCGCCACATCCGTCGGGTCGATGCCCTGGGACCAGGTGATCCTCGCGTCGAGGCCGGGGATGGTGCAGCCGGGGGAGTAGGAGCGGAACGTGCCGCGCGCATGGGCGATGAGGACCCCGTTGCGGCGCAGTTCGGCGTGGCGCAGGCTGGTGGGCCTTAGCTCGTAGCTCCGGTCGCCGACGACGGCGGTCCGGGTGCGGTTGCGGGCCCGGCTCAGCGGCACGTTCTGGCCGTGGACGTTCATCGCGCCGTGCTCGCGGTCGGGCACCACCGTGACGGTGGGCATCCCCGGCCCCTGGATCCGCGCCACGACGGCCGGCCGGCGGTCGTGGCTGAGCTGTATCGGCCCGAAGGGGCCGTCGATCACGCGCTGTTGGAGCTTGGGCATGCCTGGGCTACTCCTGAACACCGGGTATCGAACAGCGGAGCCGCCATGACGGCGGCTCCGCTGTTCGCTGAACGATCGTGCTTTAGAAGTCGTCGTCGAAGGAGACCGAACCCTCGACCGCGACCTGGTACGCCGACACGCGCCGCTCGAAGAAGTTGGTCAGCTCCTGGACGTTCTGCAGCTCCATGAAGCCGAACGGGTTCGTCGAGCCGTACCGGATCGGCAGGCCGAGCCGCGCCAGGCGCTGGTCCGCCACGGCCTCCAGGTACTGGCGCATCGACTCGGTGTTCATGCCGGCCAGGCCGTCACCACACAGGTCCTTGGCGAACTGGAGCTCGGCCTCGACGGCCTCCTCCAGCATCTCCGTCACCTGCTTGGCCATCTCGTCGTCGAAGAGGTCGGGCTCCTCCTCGCGGACGGTGTCCACCACCGACATCGCGAAGTCCATGTGCATGGACTCGTCGCGGAACACCCAGTTGGTGCCGGTCGCCAGGCCGTGCAGCAGCCCCCGGCTCCGGAACCAGTACACGTACGCGAACGCGCCGTAGAAGAACAGGCCCTCGACGCAGGCCGCGAAGCAGATCAGGTTGAGCAGGAACGCCCGCCTGTCCTCCTTCGTCTGCAGCGAGTCGATGTGGTCGACCGCGTTCATGTACTTGAAGCAGAACTTCGCCTTCTGCGCGATGGAGGGGATGTTCTCCACCGCGGCGAAGGCCGCCGCGCGGTCCTCCGGGTCCGGGAGGTAGGTGTCCAGCAGCGTCAGGTAGAACTGGACGTGCACCGCCTCCTCGAACAGCTGGCGCGACAGGTACAGCCGCGCCTCCGGGGAGTTGATGTGCTTGTACAGGCTCAGCACCACGTTGTTGGCGACGATCGAGTCACCGGTCGCGAAGAACGCGACCAGCCGGCCGATCAGGTGGCGCTCGCCCTCGCTGAGCTTCGCCAGGTCGGCGACGTCGGAGTGCAGGTCCACCTCCTCGACGGTCCAGGTGTTCTTGATCGCGTCGCGGTACCGGTCGTAGAACGACGGGTAGCGCATCGGGCGCAGGGTCAGCTCGAAGCCGGGGTCGAGCAGCATCTTGCGGTCTTCGTTCGGGGTGCTCACTGGCAGGCCTCGCAGGACTCGGGGTTCTCCAGGGAGCAGGCGATGGCGTCCTGTTCGGCCTGGGTCATGGTGGGGGCGGGAACCGGCACGGCGGTGCGGGCGGCGCCGGAGGCGGCCTGGGCGATCCGGGTGGCCGGGCGCGAGCGCAGGTAGTAGGTGGTCTTCAGACCGACCTTCCACGCGTAGGCGTACATCGAGCTGAGCTTGCCGATGGTCGGCGCCGCCATGAACAGGTTCAGCGACTGGCTCTGGTCCAGGTACGGCATGCGGGCCGCGGCCAGGTCGATCAGCGCGCGCTGCGGCAGCTCCCACGCGGTGCGGTAGAGCGAACGGACCTCGGCGGGCAGCCAGGTGAACTCCTGCACGGAGCCGTTGGCGTCGCGCAGGGCGTCCCGGGTCTGCTGGTCCCAGACGCCGAGCTCCTTGAGCTCGCGCACCAGGTACGGGTTGACCTGCAGGAACTCACCGCTCAGCGTCTCGCGCTTGAACAGGTTGGACACCTGCGGCTCGATGCACTCGTACACGCCGGCGATGGACGCGATAGTCGCGGTCGGCGCGATCGCGAGCAGCAGCGAGTTGCGCAGGCCGGTCTCGGCGATCCGGGCGCGCAGCGCCGTCCAGCGGTCGGCCCACTGCGGGGCGGCCGTCGGGAAGTGGTCGATGTGCAGCTCGCCGCGGGCGGCGCGGGTCTCGCCGTACGCCTCGTGGCGGCCGAGCTGCTCGGCCAGGTCGGCGGAGCGCTCGTACGCGGTGAGCATGATGCGCTCGGCGATGAGGGTGGAGAGGGTCTTCGCCTCGGCGGAGTCGAAGTCGATCCGCAGCTTGAAGAAGACGTCCTGCAGGCCCATCACGCCGAGGCCGACCGGGCGCCAGCGGGAGTTGGAGGTGCCGGCCTCGGTGGTCGGGTAGAAGTTGATGTCCACCACGCGGTCGAGGAAGGTGACGGCGGTGCGCACGGTGGCGTCCAGCCGCTCCCAGTCCATGGCGCCGAGCAGGTCGTCGGCGGTGGCGCCGGGGGCCACGTGGGCGCCCAGGTTGACCGAGCCGAGGTTGCAGACGGCGGTCTCGGAGTCGTCCGTGACCTCCAGGATCTCCGTGCACAGGTTGGAGGAGTGCACCGTGCGGCCCGGCAGCGCGGTCTGGTTGGCGGCGCGGTTGGAGGCGTCCTTGAAGGTCATCCAGCCGTTGCCGGTCTGCGCCAGGGTGCGCATCATGCGGGCGTACAGGGTCTGCGCCGGGATGGTGCGGACGGCCTTGCCGGCCTGCTCGGCCTTGCGGTACGCCTCGTCGAAGTCGGCGCCCCACAGGTCGACCAGCTCGGGCACGTCGGCCGGGGAGAACAGCGACCAGTCCGCGTTGGCGTTGACCCGGCGCATGAACTCGTCCGGGATCCAGTGCGCCAGGTTGAGGTTGTGGGTGCGGCGGGCCTCTTCGCCGGTGTTGTCGCGGAGCTCCAGGAACTCCTCGATGTCGGCGTGCCAGGTCTCCAGGTAGACGCAGGCCGCGCCCTTGCGCCGGCCGCCCTGGTTGACGGCCGCGACCGAGGAGTCCAGGGTGCGCAGGAACGGCACGATGCCGTTGGACTTGCCGTTGGTGCCGCGGATCAGGCTGCCGCGCGAGCGGATGCGCGAGTAGGACAGGCCGATGCCGCCGGCGTGCTTGGACAGCCGGGCGATCTGCGCGTAGCGGTTGTAGATCGAGTCCAGGTTGTCCAGCGGGGAGTCGAGCAGGTAGCAGCTCGACATCTGCGGGTGCCGGGTGCCGGAGTTGAAGAGCGTCGGCGAGGAGGTCAGGTACTCCAGCCGGCTCATCAGGCCGTACAGCTCGGCGACCTCGCGCACGGACTGCTCGGTGTCGCCGACCGCCAGGCCACAGGCGACGCGGAGCAGGAAGTGCTGCGGGGTCTCGACCACCTTGCGGGTGATCGGGTGGCGCAGCAGGTAGCGCGACTGCACGGTGCGCAGGCCGAAGTACTCGAAGCGGTCGTCGCCCTCGACGTCGATCAGGGCGTCCAGCGCGGCGGCGTGCTTGGCGACGAAGTCCGCCGTGGTGTCGCCGATCAGGCCCTCGGCGTGGCCGACGGCGATCGAGGCGGAGAAGGACGTGGCGCCCTGGCTGTTCGCCTCGTCGACGATCTCCAGGGCGAGCAGGCGGGCGGCCAGCTTCGAGTACTGGGGGTCCTCGGCGATCATCGACGCGGCGGCGTCCACGGCCAGCCCGCGCAGCTCGGCGAAGTCCGAGCCGGCGTGGCGGCCGCGCAGCGCGGCGGCGGCGACATGGCCGGGGTCGACCTCGGTGAGGTCGGCGCTGCGGTCGGTGAGCAGCCGCAGCAGGGCGCCGCCGGGGTCGGAGACCGTCGGGTCGGTGAAGGCGGTACCGGAGCCCTGGGCGGGCAGCGTGGCTGAGGCAGCGGTGGTCAAGGCGCTCTCTCCTGGCGGCGATCGGCGGCGGTGATCGGGGTCACCGGGCCGATCGGGGCAGGGGAGCACGGCACGAACGCAGACGGCGTCGCGCGACGGTGTCTCCCCGGCCCGCCCGCGAGGCCCGGAGGGGTACTGCTGGTGCTGGCGCGGCCTCTGCGGGAGGGCCGTGGCGCAGGCCGCCGGCAGGTCATCGGACTCGCGGGGACGGCTGCTCCAGCCGCCCGCACACCGCTGCGGGGCAGTCCCGGATTCCCACCGGGTTCCCCTGCATCGACAGCAGGAGTGAGCATACATGTAGTGGTGCCTCCCTGATGCGGCACCACATGTAGTGCGGCGCGGTGTGTCGGACCGATGACCGGCGGTACCGTGCGGGCGGCGCGGCGCGGGGCTTCCGGCTGCCTCGGACGCCCGCCGCGGGACGCCGGATCCCGGCGCTCGGGCGGTCCGGTTCCGAGCCGCGGAACCCCCGGATCCCGGCCGCGGGCGGTCCGGATCCGCGCCTCGGGAGTCCTGGTTTCGATACGGAACGGTCACCGGGCGATCGGTGGTCGGGATGATGCCCTACGATCTGGGCGCATGAGCGACGGAACTGGCGTACCTGGGCACGGGCCGCAGGGGACGCCTCCCGCCGGGCCGGGGGGCGCACAGAATCAGCAGCCGGCGGTGCCGGGACCGGTGCCGCCGCCGAGCGGTGGGTTCGGGCCGCCGCCGGCTTCGTACGGGCCGGTCGTGCCGTCCCCGCAGCCGCTTTCCCAGCCCGTCCCACCGTTGACCCAGCCCCAGCAGCCGGGCGCGCAGCCGCAGCCGGTCCCCTCGCCAGTGGCGCAGCCGGTGGCGCCGCAGCCGCAGCCGGTGCCCCAGCCGGTTCAGCCGATGGCGCCGCAGGCGCAGTGGCAGCAGCAGCCGCCCCAGCAGCCCCTGCCGCCGCAGCGCGTCGAGCCGGACTGGGCGGCGCTGGCGGACCGCAACGAGGCCGACGCCAAGCGCAAGCGCCGGATGAAGGTGATCGGCATCGCGATCGCGGTCGTCGTGGTCGGCGGCCTGGCCGCGGGCGGCGCGCTGCTCCTCGGCAAGAAGGACGACACCGGGAAGACCGCCGGTCCGGTGGCCACGGCGTCCGGCTCCGACAAGCCCACCCCCGGCCCGTCCAGCGCGAGCGGGAGCCCGGGCAGCCAGCCGGACGACCCGTCGAAGCCGATCTGGGAGGCCGCCACCGACCCGGCGCCGCAGGACGCGGGGGCGCTGTTCTCCGCGCTGCAGGTGACGATCAACGGTGCGACCTGGAACCGGACCGTGGTCGCGTTGGACCAGCCCTGCTGGGACGGGAACTCCACCACCGGCGGGCTCGGCAAGGTCCTCGGCGACCAGGGCTGCCAGAAGGTGCTCCGGGCGACGTACGTCTCGGGGGACAGCGCGGTGACCGTCGGTGTCGCCGTCTTCGACCACAAGATCCAGGCCGAGACCGCGATGAAGAACTACGCCGGCCAGCTCAAGGGCCTCCCCGCGCCCGGCGCCCCGGCGTTCTGCGCCAACCCGGGCTGTACCGGAACGCACAACAGCCTGGGCCGGTACGCCTACTTCACGGTCGAGGGCCCGGTGAAGGGCGGCAACGCCCCCGACGCCACCGCGACGGCGGCGGCCTCCGGATTCGCCGAGCACGTGAAGGGCCAGCTGCTCCAGCGCGCCAAGGCCGCGGGCTCGGCGACGCCCGGTTCGCAGGGCACCCCGGTCGGCTGACCTGCCGGGACACCCCGGCCCGGTGGATTCGCCTGCCGAGGCCGGGGATGTGGCAGGCTCTTGTGTCGGAGTCATTCGTACGCGTGTTCCGGTTGCGTCCGTGGGGATCGGTGCCGGCGAGCAACCGGAGGAGCGGTCCGTGGCCCTGCCCAGTGCCCTGCGCGGCAAGCCCGCCGTCCTCGCCGCGGCCGGGATCGTCGTCCTCGCGGGCACCCTCGTGCTGCTGGGCCGCGACGACCGGACCGACGCGGGGGAGCCCGTGCGGCTGCCGGTGTCGATCGGTCTGCCGGGACGCACCCTGCCGCCCGGCGTCGGCCGGGACCTCCTCGCCCGGGACCCGCAGGCCACTCCGAACGCCCGGGCCGTCCAGCAGTTCCTCGCCGACCTGGAGAGCCAGGCCCGTACCGGGCAGAGCGGCGGGACGGTGATCGGCCAGCACATCGAGGCGCACAACGAGCGGAACAACCCCGAGTACGGCGACTACCGCGGCACCAAGCAGGTCGGCTACTACTACAAGAAGGCCGCCGACATCACCGGCAGGCTCCCCGGCTTCGTCGAGACCGACCTCGGCCCCGGCTACGGCCAGAACGCGTGGGGCGTGGGCAACCCGCGCTCCTACTCGGCCGGCCGCTGGCCCAGCTGCCGGGCCGGCTGGCAGTACACCGACGACGCCGTCGACCTGATGACCGCCGTCTGGTCCGGTCACCCGCGGGCCGACGACGGGACCTACGACAGCTCCGGGGTGCAGCAGAACTGCGACGGCAGCAGCACCGACCTGCCGGACAACGGGGGCGCTCCGGCCGGGATCGTCGGCATGTCCTTCCACCAGCCCTACCCCGGATCGGACGTCAAGTCCTTCGACCGGGTGCTCTGTTCGAACTCCCCGGCGGCCAAGGACCCCGGCTGGTTCGGGCGGGTCGTGGACGCCGCGCACGACACCGCCGAGTACCGCGCGCTGATCAACGACCTGTCGTACCTGGCCGACCACCTGGAGTACCTGGCCGCCCACGACGTGCCGGTGCTGCTGCGCCCGTACCACGAGATGAACGTCCAGGACTGCTCGCGCAGGTTCTGGTGGGCGGGTCAGAAGCCGGCCGAGTACCAGGCGCTGTGGAAGATCACCTACAACTACCTGGTGGAGACCAGGGGGCTGCACAACCTGCTGTTCGCCTGGACGCCGGTCTCCTGGGACGGCGCCCCCGGCGTGGACCCCTGGGACTACTACCCGGGCGCGCAGTACGTCGACGTGGTCGGGGTGGACGACTACAGCGGCAGCCCCGCGCACCCGATCGGGACCGGCGAGGTGTGGACGAAGCGCTACTACGACGGGCTCGCCGCCTACGGCAAGCCGCGGATGCTCGCCGAGTCCTTCGCCGTGCCGGTCAACGCCCGTCAGCCGGACACGCTCCAGCGCACGCCCTGGACGATCTGGACGGTCTGGGGCCAGTCGCTCACCGCGGCCAACCTCGCCGCGGACCAGCCGCGCAACTC
This sequence comes from Kitasatospora sp. NPDC053308, assembly GCF_055585785.1. NCBI lineage: Bacteria > Bacillati > Actinomycetota > Actinomycetes > Kitasatosporales > Streptomycetaceae > Kitasatospora > Kitasatospora sp. NPDC053308. The sequence goes on from NZ_JBVJJY010000005.1 coordinate 248,976, forward strand.
GAGCGCGGACGTCAAGGCGACCTACCACAGCCCGCTGGCGATCACCGGCGGCTCCGGGCCGTTCGGTGCGAGCGTCGACTGGGGCGGTCTGCACGTCCGCTGAGCCCCCGGGCGTGTCCGCGGGCCCTCGACCGACGGGAGCGGACCGAGCCGGACGATCCTCCGGTGCCCGCCGGGATCCCTCGAACAGGCTGGATTCCGGGTCCGTTGGGCCGTGTGGCATCCTGTGGCGGCGTGACCGAGGGCTGGCGAACGGTCGGGAGAAGGTCCGAAGGGGCGGGGGTAGGGGATGGCACAGACGCGTCCGATGCGCGGGGCGGGTGGCCTTGCGGTCGGCTGGGGTGTGGTGCTGCTCGCTTGGGCGGCGTACAACTGCTTCGGCCAGGTCGGCTTCGCCACCTACCTCAAGGGCATCCTCTACTACGGCGGATCCTCCGTGGACGCCGAGACCGGCAGCCTCAACTACGGCCTGCTGTACGTCGTTTCGGGGCTCCTGCTGCTGCGCGGGCGCACCTGGGCGCTCGGGGTGGCGGCGGGCGTCGCGCTGGTCGAGGGCTACAACCGGGTGCGCAGCCTGACCGGTGCGCTGCTGGACAAGCCGCAGCGGGAGTGGTTCACCGGTACGACCGAGGGCCAGCTCAAGCTCGCGACCTTCGCGCTCGGGGTGGTCATCACCGCGACGCTGATCCTGCTGCTGGCCCGGTCGAAGTGGCAGGAGCGGCGGGAGGGGGCGGCCGGGGCGCCGGGCGGTGAGGAGTACTGGCCGATCCGGCAGGGCGCCCCGTCCGCGCCGGCGTTCGCCCAGCCCGCGCAGTCGCAGCCGGGGTGGCCGCAGCAGCCGCCGGCGCAGCCCGCGTGGCAGCAGCCGATGCCGCCTCAGGCGGTTCAACCCCAGCCCCAGCCCCAGCCCGCCGCCTGGCCGCCCGCGCAGCCGCAGTCGGTGCCCCCGCAACCCCAGCCGCCGGTGCAGTACGGGCAGCAGCCCACCCAGCCGGCCCCGTACCCGCCGACCCTGGCCCAGCAGCAGTGGCCCGCCGCCCCGCCGGCCGCGCCCGCCCCGCCGGCCGCGCCCGGCCCGCCGGTCCCCGGCCCGGTGGTGCCGCCGCCGGCCGACCGCCCGCCCGCGGACCGTCCGCCGCAGGGCTGACCGCCCACGCATGACCCGCCCCGCCCGGGGCCGGACCGACACAGACGAGGAACGACTTTCGCCATGCCATCGACAGCCCCCGCACGGACGGTCATCACCACGTCCCGCGAGGCCGCCCGGCTCGCCGAGCGGCAGATGTCGTGGAAGCCCCAGGTGCTGCCGTTCTACGTCGCCTTCGTGATCATCTTCGCCTTCTCGCTCTGGGCGTACGTGCCCAACCCGACGCCGCTCGGCTGGGCGATCACCATTCTGTGGGGCATGCCGGTGTTCGGCGTGCTGATCGGCTTCCAGGGCGTGCTGATGGTCCGCCGACGGCTTCGCCAGGTGGACCGGATGACCCCGCCGGCGCCGGTCGAGGACGACTTCCTCATCGTGCTGGTGCCGACCATCGGCCGCCACGACACCTACCCGGCGCTGGAGCGCTCGGTGCTCTCGTACGTCGAGCACCTGCCGCCGTACTTCCCGTGGATGCGGGTGGACATCCTCACCGAGGAGGGATGCGCCGCCGCCGAGAAGATCGACGAGCTGGCCGAGCGCCACCCGCTGATCCGGGTGGTGACCGTGCCGAAGGCGTACGAGACGGCCAACGGCACGAAGTTCAAGGCCCGCGCCAACCACTACTCGCACGAGCTGCGGATCGAGGAGGGCGAGGCCGAGGACGACGTCTGGGTGCTGCACATGGACGACGACACGGGCGTCGGGCCGGACACCGCCGCCGCGGTCGCCCAGTTCGTCAACCGGCAGCGCCGGGCCGGGGACGATGCCAAGCACATGGCGCAGGGCATCCTGACGTACCCGCGGGAGAACGCCGTCTCCACCTTCACCTGGCTCGCCGACGCGATCCGCCCCGCCGACGACATCGCCCGGTTCCGCGCGATGACCGGCACCGGCACCCCGATCGCCGGCGTCCACGGCGAGCTGCTGATCGTGCGCTCCTCGGTGGAGGCCACCATCGGCTGGGACTTCGGGCCGAAGACGATCGTCGAGGACGCCCAGATGGCGCTGAACTTCTGCCAGCGCTACCCGGGCCGCAGCGACTGGTTCAACGGCCGTTGCTACGGGGCCTCGCCGGCCGGGGTCAAGGACTTCCTCAAGCAGCGCGAACGCTGGGCCTGGGGCCTGGTCGCGCTCTGCTTCAACAAGACGATCCCGCTGCGGTACCGGCTGTTCATCGGGATGGGCATGGTCAGCTGGGTGCTCGGCCCGCTGCAGCACGTCGGCCTGGTGCTCATGGTGGCCTGGTTCACCGGCACCTGGAACACCTCGCCGGTGACCCAGTCCGTGGTCCTGCTCTGGGCGATCAACTTCGCCTACGTCATCTGGACCTACTGGGAGGGACTGCGGCTGAACGTCGTCGCCTCGGCCAACCACCGGCGCAAGTGGTGGGAGCCGATCGTCGTGGTGGCCGGCATCCCGCTGTTCTCCTTCCTGGAGGGCTGGGGCGGCCTGCGGGGGCTGATCAAGTTCCTCAAGCGCGAGGAGAACAAGTTCGTCGTCATCGCCAAGCCGGCCTGATCGGAAGTCACGACCGTGAAGCGTCCCGCCATCTTCGCCCTGCCCGTCCTCGTGCTGGGCATCACCGTCGTCGTGCCCGTGGTCTGGGGCGACCACCCGATCAGGTTCGACCACAAGCGCCCGACCGAGGTGCACTGGGCCGGTGCCGCCACCGAGCAGGGCAGGGTCTGGGGCTTCGGCAAGGACGCGCCGCCGACCGCGGACACCGGGCCGAAGGTGGCCCGGCCGTGGACCAAGGGCAGCCCCGAGTGGGGTGTGCAGGTGTACTGGCTGGACGACCCGCAGGACCCGGACACCTTCGTCCAGGGCAAGGTCGACCGCATCGTCAAGTACGTGGTCGGGTTGAACGCCAACTCCCTGTCGGTGACGTTCCCGTACTACACGACGGGTACCAAGTCGAACGCCGTCGCGGCCCGGCCGACCTCCCCCAGCCCGGAGCGGCTGGCCCTGCTGCTGGACACCGCCCACAAGGCCGGTCTGCGCACCACCGTGCGGCCGATCATGGACGAGGAGGTGTTCGACTACGTCCACACCCTCAAGTGGCGCGGCAACATCGCGCCGACCGACCGGGACGCCTGGTTCGCCAGCTACGCCGCCTTCCTGGAGCCGTACCTGAAGACCGCCCAGGAGCACGCGGCCGCCGAGTTCACCATCGGGACGGAGTTCAACTCCCTGGAGGGCGACCCGCACTGGCAGGGCCTGATCGACCAAGCCCGCAAGACCTTCCGCGGCGAGCTGGTGTACGACGCGAACTTCGACAACTGGTCCCAGGGCGCGATAGCGGTACCGGCCGACGGGACGGGGGTGGACGCCTACCCCCCGGCCAAGAACGCCGACGACAACGCCCCGATCGCCGAACTGAAGGCCAGCTGGAACGCCTGGCTGGACAAGCGCGGCAAGGGCCCGCAGCCGGCCACCAAGCTCACCGAGGTGGGCATCCCGGCGCAGAAGGGCGCGTACAAGACGCCCGGTGAGTACTACAAGAAGACGGAGGTGAACGAGGCCGTCCAGGCGACCTGGTTCACCGCGGTCTGCCAGGTGGCGCAGGAGCGCAAGTTGCGCGGGCTGTACTTCTGGTCGCTGTACTTCGGCATCGACCCGACCCTGCCGACCACCCCGGACACCCCGCGGATGGACTACGCCGGGCGCCCGGGTTCGGAGAAGGCGATCCGCGACTGCTTCGCGCAGACCTACGAGGTCCCGCAGCCGTAGCGGCGGCCGGGGACGGCGCCCGGCCCTACGGGCTGTCGGGGTGGTCGCCGGCCGTCGCCCTCGCGGTCGGCGTCCTGGTCGGCTTGGCCGACGGCCGGCTCGTCGGCTTGGCGGTCGCCGTCGGTGTCGGGGCGGCCGTCGGTGTCGGCACGGTCGTGGCCGTCGCGGTGGGCGTCGGCGTCGGAGCGGTCGAGGACGGACCGGAAGGCGTGGGCGCCGGGCCGGCCGGCTGGTCCGGCTGGGCCCCGGACAGCGCGTCGGCGACCTGCTTCTCCAGCCACGGGGTCACGAACCGCATGCCGGCCGGGGTCAGGTGCACGCCGTCGTTGGCGGGGGTGACCCAGTGGCCGTCCTTGTCCTTCCAGACGCAGGTGTCGTACGGGCAGTAGAAGCCGTCGAGGTCGACCAGCCGGACAGTGCCGCCGGCGGACTTCACGAAGTCGCCGACCAGCTGGTTGTAGCAGGTGCCCCAGGTCTTGTTGATGGCGCCGTTCTCGACCCGCTCGTTCATCAGCAGCACCTCGGCGCCGGGCGCCTCGCGGCGGACCTGCTCGACGGCCTGGGCGAGCTGCGTGCGGTACCGGTTGCGGTAGTCCTCGTCGCAGGAGTTGAGCCAGGTGCCGTCCAGGTACTGCTCGGCGGCGTCCCATCCGAAGTGGAGCAGGACGGCCTTCGGCGCGACGGACGTGAGGTGCCGGGTCCACTCGGCCGTCCGGTCCCGGCAGTCCGTGCTGGTGTCGAACTCCGTCCCGGAGGTGGTGCGGACCTTGACCGGGTCGAACACGCCGCAGCCGCTGATGCCGCCGTCGACCACCCGGAAGCGGTCGCCCTGCCGGTACAGGCCGGTGGCGAGGTCCTGGGCGAAGGAGTCGCCGAGCACCAGGACCACGGGCTTGCCGCTCGGCCCGGACTTCATGTCGTGGGTGACCCACGCGGGCAGGTACCAGGCGCCGGCGACGGCCACCGCGGTGGTGACGGCCACCAACGGGACGGCCGGGAAGGCCCGCCAGCGCAGGACCCGCAGCTTCTCGGTGACGGTGTGCAGCAGCCAGGCCAGCACCCAGGACACCGGCCCGCCGATCAACAGCAGCCGCTGCGGCGAGATGTCGTCGACGTAGTGCTGGAGCAGCCAGTACACCGGCAGGTGGAGCAGGTAGAGGCTGTACGAGATGGTGCCGGTGAGCCGTACCGGGGGCAGCGACAGCAACCACACCAGGGGGCCGCGGTCGAAGCAGAGGGAGGCGGTCAGGACGGCGGCGAGCGCCGCGACCACGGCCAGCCCGCCCTGGTAGAGCCAGGGTCGGTGGTACGAGCCGATCGACAGGCTGGCCCAGACCAGGCCGCCGAGCGCGGCCGTGCCGACCAGGGTGGGCAGCACGGCGCCGCCCGGCAGCGCCGGCGGGGAGCCCTGGCCCGCTCCGTCGGCCGCCGCGTGGGCCCGGCGGCGCAGCCAGAGGTAGACCCCGAAGGCCGCGGTGGCCCCGGCGGCGAAGCCGACCGCTCGGGTCTCGGTGCCGAGGTAGAGGCGATCGCTGTTGGCGCCGTTCCACATGAGCGGGGCGACGGCGGCGGACACGGCGAACAGGACGGCGGTGACGGCGCCGGTCGCGCGCAGCGAGCGGCGGCACAGGCCGAAGACCATGAGCAGCAGCAGGGGCCACACCGCGTAGAACTGCTCGGTGATGCTGAGCGACCACATGGCGGCGAGCGGGTCGATCGAGGCGAAGTGCTGCCAGTAGGCGTCGCCGCGGGCCAGCTGGGCCCAGTTGGCGACCTGGCCGAGCGCGGCGAGCGCCTGCGGGCGGAGGTTCCTGACGTCCCGTAGCGGGCTGACCAGGGCCGACAGCGCGACCACCAGGATGATGGTGGCGAGCAGTCCGGGCAGCAGACGCTTGGCGCGGCGGCGGTAGAAGACGCCGAGGCGGATTCCGTCGGTGCGGTCCAGCTCGCGGATCAGCACCAGGGTGACCAGGAAGCCGGAGAGGACGAAGAAGACGTCCACGCCGAACAGGCCGTTCTGGAACCAGTCGGTGTGGTAGAGCAGCACGGAGGCGATCGCGAGGCCGCGCAGGCCGTCGACCGCCTTGAAGCGGACGGAGGGCGGCAGCGGTCCGCGCGGCCGGGGGGCCGGTGCGGGGATCGCGTAGCGGCTGACGACCGGGGCTTCGATGCCCCGGGCTTCGCGCATGTCCTGGAGCGTGGGGCCGCGTCCGGGCGTGCCGAGGCCGGGCACGTCGTCCATGTGGTGCGTCCCCCCGGGATCGATCGACTGTCGCGACGTGTCGAAGACATGTCTTGATCTGTGGTTTATATCAAAAGAGCTCGGCTGATCGTCTGCGGGTCATCGGAGAGGGGCCCGGTGGCCTGCCGCCGGGTCAGAACGCCAGCGTGTAGACCATCAGGTTCATCCCCGGGTACGGCGCCCAGTCGCGTTCGGGGGTGCGCCGGAAGCCGACGCGCTCGTAGACCCGGTGGGCGGCGGTCATCTCGGGGCGGGTGGAGAACGCCATGCCGGCCAGGCCGAGTTCGCGGCTGCGGGCGAGGGAGGCGCGGACCAGGGCCTCGCCGACGCCGCGGCCGCGGGCGGCGGTGTCGGTGGCGAGCATCCGGATCTCGCCCTCGCGCGCGGTGGCGATGTCGGCCCACTCGGTGCCGCCGACCGCGAAGGTCACGCAGCCGAGGACCCGCCCCACGGCCGGGTCGACCGCGACCAGGAGCTCGGCCTCCCGGGCCCGGCGGTCGGCGTCGCGCAGGAGCGCGACGTAGCTGCTGCCGGGTGAGGTGAAGCCGCCGCCGACGAAGGCCTCGACGGTGATGCGGCCGGCGTCTTCGAGGTCCTCGGGCAGGGCTCGGCGGATGAGGAAGTCCATGCGGTCAGTGTGCCGGAGCGGTCGGGGCCGCGAAGATCCGGGGTCGAACGGACGGCTGCCGCACGGGCGGCTGTCGCACGGTCGGCCGCTGAACGGTCGGCCGCTGAACGGAGGGCTGTCGCACGGTCGGCTGCCGAACGGTCCGAGGCGGGACGGGCCGCGGCCGAACGGACGGCCGCCGCACGGGTGGGGGCAGCGGTCGCGGGCGTGCCGTGCAGCCGGTCGGGGCGGGCGGCATCGGCCGGGTAGCCCCCCGGGCGGTGGTAGTTGTCGCGGCCGGCCGCCGGGCCGCGGGAGGCTTCGCGGCCGATCAGGCCGCCGAGCAGGCCGAAGCCGCCGAGGGCTCCGGCCAGGGCGAGTGCGCTGGCGAGGGTGTCGCTGTCCATGGGTTCCACTCTGCTCGGGCGGGGCGGCCCGAACGAGTGGCAGGAATGACCGATTGCCTCGAAATCCTGCCACTGCGGGGCATCCGGGGGCTTACGCCGACCCCGACCGGAACGGCATCCTGGACGACATGCTGAAGAACGTGGTCGCGGTGGTGCTGGAGGACATCCACCCCTTCGAACTGGGCGTGGCCTGCGAGGTGTTCGGCCTCGACCGGACCGCCGACGGGCTGCCCGGCTACGACTTCGCGATCGCCGGCGCCAGGCCCGGCCCGCACGCCACCCACGCCGGATTCGCGGTGGACGTCCCGTACGGCCCGGAGCGGCTGGCCGGCGCCGACCTCGTGGTGGTCACCGCGGCGGCGATCCGCCCGCAGTACCCCGAGCCGCTGCTGGAGGCGCTGCGAGGTGTGGTGGCGCACGGCGGCCGGGTGCTCTCCATCTGCAGCGGCGCCTTCGTCCTGGGCGCCGCCGGGCTGCTGGACGGCCGCCGCTCCGCGACCCACTGGCGGCACGCCGAGGCGCTGGCCGCCCGCTTCCCGCTGACCACGGTCGAGTCGGACGTGCTGTACGTGGACGACGACCCGGTGATCACCTCCGCCGGGACGGCCGCCGGCATCGACGCCTGCCTGCACCTCGTGCGCAAGGTGCAGGGCGCCGAGGTGGCCCGGGAGATCGCCCGCCGGATGGTGGTGGCGCCGCACCGGGAGGGCGGCCAGGCCCAGTTCGTCAACCGCCCGCTGCCCGAGGGCGACGGCGACTCGCTGGCCCCGCTGCTCGACTGGATGCGTCACCACCTGGACGAGGAGGCCACCGTCGAGCAACTGGCCGCCCGGGCGCACATGTCGCCGCGCACCTTCGCCCGCCGCTTCCAGCAGGAGACCGGAACCACCCCGCACCGCTGGCTGGTCGGGCAGCGGGTGCTGCTCGCCCAGCGGCTGCTGGAGTCCACCACCGAGCCGGTGGACGCGATCGCCGCCCGCTGCGGCTTCGGCAACGCGGCCGCCCTGCGGCACCACTTCGGCCGCCGGCTGGGCACCACCCCGCTGGCGTACCGGCGCTGCTTCGCCGATCCGGCGCTCCGCTGACGGGCCGTCGGCCGAGCTGTGCCGGTCAGCCCGGCGGCCTCCGTCAGCCCGCCTCCGCCGTCAGGTGGTCGACGCTGTTCCAGCGGTCCGGCCGCAGTCGTCCCTCCTGGGCCCGCCAGAGGCTGGTGGAGCAGTTGTGCACCGGCCCGAGCGCGGTGAGCTGGTCCTCGGTGAGCCGGTCCAGCGCGTAGCGGAGCATCAGCACCGTGCAGTCGTGCGCGACCAGCAGGACGGGCCGGCCGGCCTCCTCCTCGCAGACGTCCCGCAGCAGGCTGCGCACCCGCAGCGCGACGTCGGCCCAGGACTCGCCGCCGGGCGGGCGGTAGTACAGCTCGCCCATCTTGCGCCGTCGGGCCGCCTCCTCCGGGTGCTTGGCCTCGATGGCGGCCTTGGGCAGCATCTCCAGGACGCCGAGCTCGCGGTCGCGCAGCCGCTCGTCGTAGCGGACGGCCAGCGACACCGGGACGGCGCCGAGTCCGGCGGCCTGGGCCAGCGCGATTCGGGCGGTCTCTGCGGTGCGCACGTACGGCGAGCACCAGACGCTGCGCGGGCGGTCGGCGCTGGGCAGGGCGGCCCACCAGCGGCCGAGTGCCTGCGCCTGCTGCCGGCCGTGCAGGGACAGCGGGATGTCGGCGTCGCGGCAGCTGATCGGCACGCTGAGCGCGCCGGCCGCCTCGGCGAGCTGGAACTCCACGTTGGCGGTGGACTCGCCGTGCCGGGTGGCGATCAGGACGGACGGCAGCCGGGTGGCCGCCGCCGGGCGGTGTCCGGTGACGTGGTGGCCCTGCGCGGTCACGTGCGGGTTCTGCCCGGCGAGGTGCTGGGTCGGGGTGGTGACGGGCTGGTTCTGGGTGGACTGGTGCTGGCCGTTGAGGGTGGTACCGAGTTCTGCCATGGCCGCGAGCTCCCCGTGGTCGATCAGGTTCCGGCCGGTTGCCGGTCCGGTCTGGTGGTGCCCGGCGTGCACGCCTGTTCATACATATGATCGCGCCGCCTTCTCCAGTGTTCACGGAGAAGGCGGCGCGATCACAGGGCGCGTACGGCGCGAATCAGTGCGCCGCTACGGGCTCCGGCGCGCTCTTCAGCTCGTCGTCGCCGGCGTCGGCGCTGTAGTCGGACGGCTTGGTCTCGTCCGGGCCGTCCGGCGCCTTGACCGCCCGCAGCACCAGGGTGAGCACCACCGCGACGAGCAGGTTCAGCACGAAGGCGGTCAGGCCGATGTAGCCGATCTCGCCGATGCCGGGGATCTCGGCCGCGCTGCCGCCGAAGTGCTTGGTCTTGGGGCTGGAGATCCCGTACGCCTCCCAGGTGCCGTAGACCATGCCGGCCGCCCAGCCGGCGAACAGCGCCCAGTGGTGGAACCAGCGGGTGAACAGGCCGCCGACGATCGCCACGAAGGTCTGCAGGATCCACAGGCCGCCCAGCAGCTGGAGGTTGATCGCGGCCTGCTTGTCCATGCCGAGCACGAAGGCCAGCGCGCCGACCTTCACCAGCAGCGAGACCAGCTTCGCGATCCGGGTCTCGTCGGCGGGGGTGGCGGCGGGCTTGAGCCACTCCTTGTAGACGTTGCGGGTGAACAGGTTGGCCGCCGCGATGGACATGATCGCGGCGGGCACCAGCGCGCCGATGCCGATCGCGGCGAAGGCCACGCCGGTGAACCAGTCCGGGAACATGCTCGCGAACAGCTGCGGCACCGAGAGCTGGGCGTTGTAGTTCTTCTCGCCGGTGCCGACGCCGGCCGCGATCGCCATGAAGCCGAGCAGGGCCAGCAGGCCGAGCATCAGCGAGTACGCGGGCATGATCGCCATGTTGCGGCGCACGGTGTTGCGGGACTTGGACGCCAGCACGCCGGTCACCGAGTGCGGGTACATGAACAGTGCCATCGCCGAGCCGAGGCCGAGGGTGGCGTACGTCCATTGCTTGTTGTCCGGGACGGTCAGCGACCCGCCGCCCTTGGGGTGCGCCTTGAAGTAGGCCGAGGCCGAGTCGAAGATGTGGCCGAAGCCGCCCAGCCGGATCGGGATGTAGATCACCGCGACGATGATCACGATGTAGACCAGGGCGTCCTTGACGAAGGCGATCAGCGCCGGGGCGCGCAGGCCCGAGGAGTAGGTGTAGGCGGCCAGCACGCCGAAGGCGATGAACAGCGGCAGGTCCTTGACGAACCAGTTGGCGTTCTCCCCGCCGCCGATCCCCAGCACGTCCAGCACCGCCTGGATGCCGACGAGCTGCAGGGCGATGTACGGCATGGTGGCCAGGATGCCGGTCAGCGCGACCACCAGCGACAGCGGCCGCGAACCGTACCGGCCGCGCACGAAGTCGGCCGGCGTCACGTAGCCGTGCACCCGGGAGACCGACCAGAGCCGGGGGAGGAAGAGGAAGACCAGCGGGTAGGCGATGATCGTGTACGGCACCGCGAAGAAGCCCGCCGCACCGGTCGCGTACACCGCCGCGGGGACGGCGACGAAGGTGTAGGCGGTGTAGAGGTCGCCGCCGAGCAGGAACCAGGTCACCCAGGTCCCGAAGCTGCGCCCGCCCAGGCCCCACTCGTCCAGGTGCGCCGCGTTGTCGGCGCGGCGCCAGCGGGAGGCGAGGAAGCCCATCACGGTGACCAGGGCGAAGAAGAGCACGAAGACCGCGAGGGCCGGCACGTTGACGTCCTTCATCGCGCACCGCCCTTCCGGGCCGCGGCGCGGGCCTTCTCGTCCCGGGTGATCAACAGGTAGGCGGCGACGGTGAAGACGGCCGACAACGGCACCCACATCAGCTGGTACCAGTAGAAGAACGGCATCCCGGCCAGCTCCGGACCGGTCTTGTCGTACGAGGACACCCACAGCATGGCCACGATCGGCACCAGCAGGGCGAGGGCGGCGAGCACCCGCTCGGGCGTCACCGCCGGGACGGCGGCGCCGGCTGGCTCGGGCATGACAGCTTCGGGGGTATCGGGATCAGACGGCATCTTCGGCTCCGCTCCGGAGGGTTCCCCGTCGGCGCCGCAGCCCCGGAGGCGCCGGACGCCCCCGCGAGCCCGCCGAGCAGCACCATCGGTGATCGGCAGTCAGTACGGCTGCGCAATCTAGAGCATGGAGTGATCCATGTCACCGGAATTGGCGGATCTTCCCACCACTCGGACGCACACCGCCGGGGGCCGCCCGGCCGGGAGCCCGCCGGGAGCCCGCCCAGGGACCCGGCCGGGAGACCGGCGGGCGCCCGTGCCAAGCAGCCGGGCAGGGTCCCGCCTCCGGAGCCGGGCAGGGTCCCGCCTCGGGAGCCCGCCGGGGAGAGCCCCCTGCCGGACTGCGGCGCCGGGACGCACAAGGCACCGGCGCGCAGGCCGCGCGCGCCGGTGCCCGTGGTGGGAGAGAGGAGCGCGCCCTCCCCGAACGCGCCTACTCGGGTCGCCTGCTTCGGTCGCCTGCTTCGGCCGCTTACTCCGGCCGCTTCAGGCGGGTGATGAACTTGTAGCGGTCGCCCCGGTAGATGGAGCGGACCCACTCCACCGGGTTCCCCTCGCCGTCGAAGGAGTGCCGGGACAGCTGCAGCATCGGCAGCCCGAGGTCCGAGCCGAGCAGCCCGGCCTCGCGCGGGTTGGCGAGGGTGGTCTCGATGGTCTCCTCGGCCTCGGCCACGGTGACCCCGTACACCTCGCGCAGTGCCGCGTACAGCGAGTTGTGCTTGGCGAGGTTGCGCCGCAGGGCGGGGAAGCGCTTGGCGGACAGGTGGGCGACCTCGATGGCCATCGGGTCGCCGTTGGCCAGGCGCAGCCGCTCGATCCGCAGCACCCGGCCGCCCGGCTTGATGTCGAGCAGCGGGGCGAGCCGGTCGTCGGCGGTGATGTAGCCGATCTCGATCAGCCGGGAGGTGGGCTCCAGGCCCTGGGCCCGCATGTCCTCGGTGTAGGAGGTGAGTTGCAGTGCCTGGGCGACCTTGGGCTTGGCGACGAAGGTGCCCTTGCCCTGGATGCGCTCCAGCCGCCCCTCGACGACCAGCTCCTGCAGGGCCTGCCGGACGGTGGTGCGCGAGGTGTCGAACTGGGCGGCCAGCGCGCGCTCCGGCGGGACCGGGGTGCCGGCGGGCTGGGTCTCGGTGAGCTGCAGCAGGTGGCGCTTGAGGCCGTAGTACTTGGGGACGCGCGCGGTCGGGTCGGTGCCGGCCTGCGTCGGGAGGTTGTTCACCTCGGGGTCGTCGGCCTGGGCGGTGGTTCCCCCGTCGCTGCTCATCGGACCTGTTCTCCCGCTTCTCGCGGGGCCTTCACAGGCCCCGCCACATCGTTAACGGGTCACATCGTTGCATGTATGGCTACGGAACGAATACCTCATCACGCGATGAACGATGTGCGGTGTCGGCTTGATAACGGGTGGTCGAGTTGGGTCGAGCAGCCGTTGACAGGCCCATTGGTCTAGGCCAAGCTCCAGGCATCTGGTCTACACCACTAGGCCGGTCACTACGAATCCCCCCACCCGTTCGAAGGGGTCCGCGGCACCGATTCCCCCGCTTTGTGTGGGTCTGCCGCTGCCGCCCGACGGGGGTAACCCAGGCATCCCTCAGGAGGATGGCGTGAAGCGTCAGCTCATCGCGGCGGTCGGCGTCGCAGCAATGGTCGTCGGCCTGGCGGCTTGTGGCTCGGACGGCAAGAAGAGCGACGGCGACTCGAAGTCGTCGTCCGCCTCCGCGGCCGACAAGTACAAGGGCAAGACGCTCAAGGTGTGGCTGATGACCGGCTCGGCCCCGAAGGGCTGGACCGACGCGGTCAAGACCGAGTTCGAGACCACCTACCCGGGCTCCAAGGTCGACTTCCAGATCCAGGAGTGGGACGGCATCGGCCCGAAGGTCACCGCCGCGCTGTCCGAGGGCTCGGTCGACGTCCTGGAGATCGGCAACACCCAGACCGCCGGTTACGCGGCCTCGGGCGGCCTGCTGGACATCACCAAGGACAAGTCCGCCCTGGGCGGCGACGGCTGGGCCGCCAACCAGAACGAGGCCGCGATCCTGGACGGCAAGCAGTACGCCGTCCCGTGGTGGGTCTCCAACCGCGTGGTCGCCTACAACAAGGACCTGTGGGCCAAGGCCGGCCTGACCGCCGCCCCGAAGACCCTGGACGAGTTCTACGCCGACCTCGACAAGCTCAAGACCACCGACGGCGTCGCCGACCCGATCTACCTCCCGGGTCAGGAGTGGTACACCTACTTCGGCCTGCTGACCGGCGAGGGCGGCAAGATCGCCAAGAAGGACGGCGACAAGTGGGTCGGCGGCCTGTCCTCGCCCGAGGCGCAGAAGGCCTTCGAGACCTACAAGAAGCTGCAGAGCTACTCGGCCACCGGTCCGAAGGACAAGGACGAGGCCACCCCGCAGCAGAAGGACGTCTTCGCCAAGGGCAACGTCGGCGCCATGATCGCCCTCGGCTGGGAGCTGCCCAAGCCGGAGGAGATGCCCAAGGACAAGATCGGCTTCTTCCCGCTCCCGGGCAAGACGGCCGACAAGCCCTCCGGCGTCTTCCTCGGCGGCTCGAACCTCGCGGTCGCCTCGCAGAGCAAGAACACCGACATGGCCAAGGACTTCCTCAAGGTCGCGCTCAACGACAAGAACGAGGGCCTGGTCGCCGCCGCGGGCAACATCCCGAACAAGGCCGCGCTGAACAGCCAGATCACCGGTGACTTCGCGAAGGCCGCCCAGACCGCCGCGGCGGTCGGCGGCATCACCCCGAACACCCCGAACTGGGCCAGCGTCGAGGACAAGCCGAACCCGATCAAGGACTTCCTGACCGCCGCCCTGCAGGGCGGCGACTACGCGGCCACGGCCAAGAAGTACGACGACGAGATCGCGAAGCGGCTCAACCAGAAGCAGTAGGGATCGAGCGGCGTCGCTCACCGGCCCCCGGCGGAGGGCCGGTGGGCGGCGCCTGTCCGTCGTGGTCGGGTTGTGAGGAAGTGAGAACGATGGCTGTGCATTCAGAGCGGGTGCAGGCACCGTCCCCGGACGCGGGGCGGGCCGTGGTGGCCGGAACCGAGACGGGTGCCGCGGGCGGCGGCTCGAAGGGCGCCGCGCCGAAGCGCACCAGAACCGCGGGCGCCCCCGGCCTGGGCTCCCGCTTCGCCCCGTACCTGCTGCTGCTGCCGGCCGTCGTGGCGACCATCGCCCTGCTGGGGTGGCCGCTGGTCAAGACGGTCCTGCTGTCGTTCCAGAACCTCAACAGGCGCCAGCTGGTCATGCACCTCACGGAGTGGACCGGCTTCGACAACTACAAGGAGCAGCTGACCGACCCGGACTTCTGGTCGGTCACCGGGCGCACGGTCGTCTTCACCCTGGTCAACGTGGTGCTGATCATGGTCGGCGGCACACTGGTCGGCCTGCTGCTCAACCACCTCGGCAAGCGGATGCGGCTGGCGCTGTCGATCGCGCTGCTGATGGCCTGGGCCATGCCGGTGGTCGCCGCGACCACCGTCTACACCTGGCTGTTCGACCAGCAGTGGGGCGTCGTCAACTGGTTCCTGGACCAGCTCGGCTGGCACTCGATGGCCGACTACAACTGGCTCAGCTCGCAGTACTCGACCTTCTTCGTGGTGATCCTGCTGATCGTCTGGCAGTCGATCCCGTTCGTGGCGTTCAACATGTACGCCGGCCTGACCACCATCCCCAGGGAGCTCTACGAGGCCGCCCGGATGGACGGCGCGGGCTCCGGCAAGATCTTCAGCCTGGTGATCTTCCCCAACCTGAAGCCGTTCTTCCTCGCCACGACCTTCCTGGAGGTCATCTGGGTGTTCAAGTCCTTCACCCAGGTCTACGCGATCAACGGCGGCGGCCCCGAGAACCTGACCAGGACCCTGCCCGTGCACGCCTTCCTGGAGGGCTCGTCCGGCCAGCACTACGGCATCGGCTCCGCGATCGCGGTGCTCACCATCCTGATGCTCGGCGCGCTGATGGCGTACTACTTCCGGATCATGATCAAGCAGGAGGACGAGCTGTGAGGCGCTCTCTCTTCGGACGTACCTGGCCGAACGTGATCGCGGTCGTCCTCTTCGTCTTCTTCATCTTCCCCGTCTACTGGATGGTCGCGACCTCCTTCAAGCAGGACCGCGACATCATCAGCAAGACGCCGGTCTTCCTCCCGCTGAACGGCACGCTGGACCACTTCACCACCGCGGTGGACGCGCCGAACTTCTGGACGTACGTCACCAACAGCGTCACCGTCACGGTCGGCGCGGTGCTGCTCTCGCTGGCGATCGCCACCCTGGCGTCCTTCGCCATCGCCCGGATGAAGTTCCGCGGCCGCAAGGCCTTCGTGCTGGTCATCATGATCGCGCAGATGGCGCCCTGGGAGGTCATGACCATCGCGGTCTACATGATCTCCCGCGACAACGACATGCTGAACAGCCTGCTGCCGCTGACCCTCTTCTACATGATGATGGTCCTGCCCTTCACCATCTGGACGCTGCGCGGCTTCATCGCCGCGGTGCCGAAGGAGCTGGAGGAGTCGGCCATGGTGGACGGCTGCACCCGCGCCCAGGCGTTCGTGAAGGTGATCTTCCCGCTGCTGGCCCCTGGCCTGATGTCGACCTCGCTGTTCGGCTTCATCACGGCGTGGAACGAGTTCCCGCTCGTCCTGATCCTGAACAAGGAGGAGGGCAAGACCCTCCCGCTGTGGCTGTCCTCCTTCAAGACCGCCTTCGGCAACGACTGGGGCGCCACCATGGCCGCGTCCACGATGTTCGCCATCCCCGTGCTGATCCTGTTCATCTTCCTGCAGCGCAAGGCGGTCGGCGGTCTGACCGACGGCGCCGTGAAGGGCTGAGTCACCGTGAGCATCCTCGTTCCCACCGTGCCGGACAGCGACCAGCTGCACCGCGACGCCCTGACCGTCCTGCAGCCCGGCTTCGTCGGCACCGAGCCGCCGCAGTGGGTGCTGCGCCACCTCGCCGCCGGGCTCGGCTCGGTCGCGCTGTTCGACCGCAACGTGGTCGACCTCGACCAGCTCGCCGCGCTCACCCGGGCGCTGCGCGCGGAGAACCCCGACCTCCTGATCGCCATCGACGAGGAGAGCGGCGACGTCACCCGGCTGGAGGCGGGCTCCGGCTCCTCCTGGCCCGGCAACCTCGCCCTCGGCGCGATCGACGATCCGGCGCTGACCCGGGACGTCGCCCGCGAGCTCGGCCGGGCGCTGGCCGCGGCCGGCGTCAACTACAACTGGGCGCCCACCGCCGACGTCAACTCCAACCCGCGCAACCCGGTCATCGGGGTCCGCTCCTTCGGCGCCGACCCCGACCTGTGCGCCCGGCACACCGCCGCCTGGGTCGAGGGCCTGCAGTCGGCCGGCGTGGCCGCCTGCTCCAAGCACTTCCCCGGCCACGGCGACACCGCGGTGGACTCGCACCACGGCCTGCCGGTGATCGACGTCGACCTGGACGTGCTGCGGGCCCGCGACCTGATCCCGTTCCAGGCGGCGATCGCGGCCGGCACCAAGGCCGTGATGACCGCCCACATCATGATCCCCGCGCTGGACCCGAAGCTGCCGGCCACCCTGAGCCCGACCGTGCTGCGCGACCTGCTGCGCGCCGCGCCGGCCGACGGCGGCCTCGGCTACCAGGGCCTGATCGTCAGCGACGCGATCGAGATGGGCGCCATCGCCGACACCTTCGGGATGGGCGAGGGCACCGTGCTGGCCCTGGCGGCCGGCGCGGACGCGATCTGCGTCGGCGGCGGGCTGGCCGACGAGGAGACCGTGCTGATGCTGCGCGACGCCATCGTGGCGGGCGTGCGGGCCGGCCGGCTCGACGAGGAGCGGCTGGCGGACGCCGCCGCGCGGGTCCGGGCGCTGGGCAGCTGGGGCCGGATCTCGGCCCAGGGCGAGCGGCCGGAGCCGGACCTGGCGGTCGGCCTGCGGGCCGCGCGCCGGGCGCTGCGGGTGGTCCGGGCACCGGGCGTGGTGACGCCGCCGGTGAGCGAGCGCCCGTACGTGGCCTCGTTCTCGGACGAGCCGAACATCGCCGTCGGGGACGTCACCCCGTGGGGCGTGGCCGGCATGCTGGCCGACCGCTTCCCCGGCACCCGCACCCGTGAGGTGTCGGCGACCGAGGCCGCCCCGGAGCTGCTGGACGGCCTGGTCGGCGAGCTGCTGGCCGGCGCGGAGGGCCGTCGCCTGGTGCTGGTGGTCCGGGACGCGCACCGCTACCCGTGGATGACCGCGGTGCTGGGCCGCCTGGTGGCGGCCCGTCCGGACGCCGCCGTGGTGGAGATGGGGCTGCCCCAGTCCGAGCCGGTCGGCGCGCTGCACATCGCCACCCATGGCGCCGCCCGGGTCTGCGGGCTGGCGGCCGTGGAGGTGCTCACCGGGCAGCCGGGAGCGGTCGGCTGAACACCGGGCGGACGTCCCCCGGTGCCCCGGGGGACGTCGGCCGACGGGCCCGTCATGCGCATGCCGCATGGCGGGCCCGTTCTGTTGTCCGGGCGTCGACGGCGGGCCCGCGAGCTGACCGTGTTCCCTCAAGGGGGCCTTAAATCGAGCTTAAGGTCAACCGAGGGTGATGACGCCGCGACCGATCGCCACGGGGTACAACGGCTCTGCAACGGCCTTGGTCGCAAAGGGTTTTGGCCGTTGACACCGCCATTGGTCTAGGCCAGAGTCCATGCATCCGGTTCGACAATCGACCTCGCCGGATGTGGTATCGCGCCCTCCTCGTAGCTCTTCGCCGCCCCTGCCCGGACTCTCCGCCGCGGGCGCGCCAATCGCGCTGTCGGCGGGCAACACGGCACTGACACCCTCGGAGGATGGCGTGAAGAAGCGTCAGCTCGTCTCGACGCTCGCGACGGCGGCACTGGCGGTCGGCCTGACGGCCTGTTCCTCGGCCGGCTCACCGTCGGCGGACACCGGGAGCACCGCCTCGGACCCGAAGGCCGCCACCGGCAGCGTGACCGTCTGGCTGATGGACGACGCCCAGAAGAACTGGCCGGACCTGGTCCAGCGGGTCAACGACGAGTTCGCGGCGAAGTACCCGAAGGTCGGCCTGAAGCTCGCCTACCAGGGCTGGGCGGACAAGGTCACCAAGCTGGACAAGGCCATCGCCGCGGGCACCGCCCCCGACGTGGTCGAGCTGGGCAACACCGAGACGATGAAGTACGTGCTGTCCGGTGCGCTGGCCCCGGTGGACCGGAGCAGCTTCGACAACTCCGACAGCTGGATCAAGGCGCTCGCCAACACCTGCACCTACCAGGACAAGCTCTGGTGCGTGCCCTACTACGCCGGCGCCCGGGTCGCCATCTACAACTCCGCGACCTTCCAACAGGCCACCGGAAGCGCCGAGTTCCCGAAGACCGAGGCCGAACTGCTGGCCGCGCTGGACCGGATCGCGGACAAGAACAAGGCGGACCGGACCTTCTCCCCGCTCTACCTGCCCGGCCCCTACTGGTACGCGGCGATGAGCTACGTGGCCGCGTCCGGCGGCAGCATCGCCAAGTTCGACAGCTCCGGCAACTGGCACGGCACCCTGCACGACCCCAAGTCCCAGGAGGGCATCGGCCACTTCGTCGACCTGGTGCGCAAGTACAACAAGGGCGACCTCACGCTGAACGAGCAGAACCAGTACGAGGCGATGGCCCGCGGGCACGCCGCGTCCTTCTACGGCAACGGCTACGAGGCCGCCAGCGTCACCGCCCCGGTCACCGGCGACCCGAGCCTCAAGGACGCCGTCAAGGTGGCCACCATGCCCGGCCCGGACGGCAAGCCGCTGCCGACCTTCATCGGCGGCTCCGACCTCGCCGTCACCGCCAAGTCCCCGTCGGTGGCGCTGGCCACCGACTGGATCCGGATGTTCACCAGCGCCAAGTCCGAGCAGGCGCTGGCCGACAAGGACATCCTGCCGAACAACCTCACCCAGCTGAACCCGCTGAAGGGCAAGCCGTCCACCGCCGCCGCGGCCAACGCCGTCCCGGACGCCTGGTTCACCCCGCTGGCCCCCGGCTGGGGCGCGGTCGAGAAGCAGAAGATCATCCCCGACATGCTGACCGCGATCCTCAAGGGGAAGTCGGTGGACCAGGCCACCAAGGAGGCCGACGCCGCGATCGACCAGCTGATCAACAAGGCCTCCTGACCGACCCCCTCCGCCGCCCCCAGCCGCCCTCGGCCGCCCGCCGCCGTCCAGCCGCCGCCCTCCGCCGCTCCCACCGCCGGGAGCGGCGGAGGGCGGGGGCGGGCAGGGGAGTTCGGAGGTGCTCCCGGCCGGGCGCGCCCGTAGGATTGCCGCGCACGAAGAACCGCAGCGAGTGTGCGGACTCGCCGCCGTAGAGGTCCCCGCCGGGCAGCCGCCCGGGCGGGGTCGAACCATCTCATCGGAGGCAGACCCAGATGTCCGACCCGCAGACCGCTCCCGTGCCCGGCCGGATCATGGCGGCGGAGATGGCCGAGCAGCCGGCCGTCCTCCAGCGCATCCTCGACGAGGGCGCCCCGAAGATCCGCGAGATCGCGGCCGAGATCGCCGCCCGCAGCCCGCGCTTCGTCCTGCTCACCGCGCGCGGCACCTCCGACAACGCGGCGCTGTACGCCAAGTACCTGATCGAGATCCTGCTCGGCAAGCCGGCCGGGCTGACCTCGATGTCGACCACCACCGCGTACGGCGCCAAGCCCGACCTCACCGACGTCCTGGTGATCACCGTCAGCCAGTCCGGCGGCTCGCCGGACCTGGTGGCCTCCACCAAGGCCGCCCGCGAGGCCGGCGCCGTCACCCTCGCGGTCACCAACAACGCCGCCTCGCCGCTGGCCGAGGTCTCCGAGTTCCACATCGACGTGCTGGCCGGGCCGGAGAAGGCGCTGCCCGCCACCAAGACCTACACCGCCGAGCTGCTGGCGCTCTACCTGCTGGTCGAGGGGCTCCGGGGCGATGGGGGCACCGCCCGCCCGGGGGGTGGGGGAGGCTCGGCCGCCAAGGAGCTGCCGAACCTGGCCGCCGGCGTGCTGGCCCGGCAGGCCGAGGTGAGGGCGCTGGCCGAGCGCTACCGCTTCGCCCAGCGGCTGGTCATCACCTCGCGCGGCTACGGCTACCCGACCGCCCGAGAGGCGGCGCTGAAGCTGATGGAGACCACCTACATCCCGGCCACCCCCTTCTCCGGCGCGGACCTGCTGCACGGCCCGCTGGCCATGGTGGACAACGTCTCGCCGGTGATCGCGATCGTCCCGGACGGCAAGGGCGGCGAGGCCCTGCAGCCCGTCCTGGACCGGTTGCGCGGCCGCGGCGCCGACCTGGTCGTGATCGGCCAGCGGGCGCAGGTGGACGCCGCCTCGGCGGGCTTCGCGCTGCCGGCCGGCGTGCCCGAGGAGGTGCAGCCGATCCTGGAGATCCTCCCGCTGCAGCTGCTCGCCTACGAGGTCACCATCGCCCGCGGCCAGGACCCGGACGCCCCGCGCGCCCTCGCCAAGGTCACCGAGACCAGGTAGCCCGCCCGTTCGCCGGCCCGAAGGCGCCCGGGGCGGCGATGCGCGCGGCGCGGAGCCGGCTCCTCCGTCCACAGCCTGTGGACGGAGGAGCCGGCTCCCTGAGCGGCGTCACATGGTCGGGGAGGGGCCGGGCGGAGCCCGGAAAGCACTACGGGCCACGGCGCCGACACGGGACCCTCAACCCATGCGGCACCGCAGCCCGGAGCTGTCGTCGGTCACCGGGAACGACCGAGGACTGTGCGGGGTCCTCGCTCGACGGTGTCCGACCGAGGAAAGGCCGCGCGCGGTCAGGGCAGTTGCGCGGGAGACCTCTCCTTGGTGCTCCTTCATTGTGGACTAGACCAATCTCGGTTGTCCAGGCCGCTCGGGACATTGGTCTAAACAACTCACGGGTGCCTTCCGGAGCCCAGCCGGCCGCCCGCCCGTCCGCCGGTCGGTCCGCCGCGCCCCGCCCGGACCGGCGGCGCTACGCTCGCCATGTGCCCTCGCTGAACGAACTCGTCCGCCGCCACACCACCCTCACCGGGGCCGACGTGGAATGGCTCCACATGCTGGTCTCGGAGTGGCAGCTGCTCTCCGACCTCTCCTTCGCCGACCTGGTGCTGTGGATCCCCACCTGGGACGGCATCCGCTACGTCTCGGTCGCGCAGATGCGGCCCAACACCGGGCCGACCTCGTACCAGGACGACATGGTCGGGCACCTCGTCCCGCGCGGCCGGCGACCGCTGCTGGACGCCGCCTTCGACGAGGGCCGGATCGTGCGCGAGGGCGACCCGGAGTGGCGCGAGGAGGTCCCGGTCCGGGTGGAGTCGATCCCGGTCCGGCGTGAGGGCAAGGTGCTCGGCGTGATCGCCCGCAACACCAACCTGCTGACCGTCCGCACCCCCAGCCGGCTGGAGCTCACCTATCTGCAGAGCGCCTCCGACCTGGCCCAGATGATCGCGGCCGGCAGCTTCCCCTTCCCCGGCCACGAGCAGATCGACATGGACGCCGCCCCCCGGGTCGGCGACGGCCTGATCCGCCTGGACGCGGACGGCATCGTCACCTACGCCAGCCCCAACGCGCTCTCCGCCTACCACCGCCTCGGCCTCACCACCGACCTGGTCGGCAGCCACCTCGGCCGCACCACCGCCGACCTCGCCCCGCCGTCCCGCGGAGCCGTCCACGAGGCGCTGGTGAAGGTCGCCAGCGGCTGGGCGCCCCGGCAGACCGAGGTGGAGGCGCAGGGGGGAGTGGTGACCCTGCGGGCCATCCCGCTCAAGCCCAAGGGGACCCTGACCGGTTCGCTGGTGCTCTGCCGCGACGTCACCGAGCTGCGCCGCCGCGACCGCGAGCTGATGACCAAGGACGCCACCATCCGGGAGATCCACCACCGGGTGAAGAACAACCTGCAGACGGTCGCGGCCCTGCTGCGGCTGCAGTCCCGCCGGATGGAGTCGGAGTCCGGCCGGGCCGCGCTGGACGAGGCGGTGCGCCGGGTCGGCTCGATCGCGATCGTGCACGAGACGCTCTCGCAGGCGCTGGACGAGCAGGTGGCCTTCGACGAGATCGCCGACCGGGTGCTGGCGATGGTGATGGAGCTGTCCCAGGACGGCCGGGTGGCGACCCGCCGCAGCGGCAGCTTCGGCATCCTGTCCGCCGAGGTGGCCACTCCGCTGTCGATGGTGCTGACCGAGCTGCTGCAGAACGCCCTGGAGCACGCCTTCGGCCCGACGGCCTCCGGGAACCTGGAGGTGAGCGCGCTGCGCGGCCGGGCCCCGGCCACCGGGATGGGCTGGTCGGACAGCTGGAACGGCGGTGCCCGCCCGGAGGAGTACCTGCTGATCACGGTGCAGGACGACGGCCGGGGCATGCCGAAGGGCTTCGACCCGCAGACGGCGGGCAACCTCGGGCTCCAGATCGTCCGAACCCTGGCCACCGGTGAGCTCGGTGGCACCTTCGACATGGTGGCGGGCCCGAACGGCGGGACGAAGGTGGTCCTGGAGATCCCGGTCCGCTGAGGATGCGGTCCGCCGGGCACCCGCTCCGTCGGGCACCCGGTCCGTTGAGCGCTGCTCGACCCGCGGTCCGGCCGGGCTCCACCGGGATTCGGTGGCACGAAGGTGCGCGGCAGGGGCGCGCGCCCGGCCAGAGCGCCGGGTGCGCACCTCGTACGCCGGAGCTCGCCGAGGCTCGCCCACGCTCGCCGCACCCCCGCCGGAGCGCGTCCGGTGCCGTCCGGTGCCGTGCCGTGCCATCGGCACCGTCAGGCCGCGAAGGAGCGGGAACCGGTCGCGGAAACAGAAACGAGGCCCTGTCGACCGGGGGGGGTGGGTCGACAGGGCCTCTCAACCCGTTCCGGCCGTCGGGGGGAGTCGGCCGGAACGGGGGCTCTGGGTGGTGCGACACCTCGCCGGTGCGTTGCACACGGTGAGCGCCTCAGCTCCACAATATTGCTCTCAGTGAACAGTATCAAGTGGCTGGACGGGTCCGGTGTCGCGGGACCGAGTCGAGCACGTCG
The DNA here is from genome assembly GCF_055585785.1 of Kitasatospora sp. NPDC053308. Taxonomy (NCBI): domain Bacteria; kingdom Bacillati; phylum Actinomycetota; class Actinomycetes; order Kitasatosporales; family Streptomycetaceae; genus Kitasatospora; species Kitasatospora sp. NPDC053308. The sequence continues at coordinate 272,112 of NZ_JBVJJY010000005.1, forward strand.
AGCAAGGTCCTTTGTGCGGAAGGCTTCACCAGGAAGAGCAGGGAAGCCTTTGATCATGTGTTGATCGGTACTGCGGTCACTGCTGGTGCTACGCCGTGTGATCAGCGATCAGGCGGTGCGGGCGCGGTTGCGGGCGGCACGGCGCTTCATCGCGCGACGCTCGTCCTCGCTCATGCCGCCCCAGACGCCGGCGTCCTGGCCGGTCTCGAGGGCCCACTGGAGGCACTGCTCCATGACCGGACAGCGGCGGCACACGGCCTTGGCTTCCTCGATCTGCAGCAGAGCAGGACCGGTGTTCCCGATCGGGAAGAACAGCTCCGGGTCCTCTTCGCGGCAGACAGCGCGGTGGCGCCAGTCCATGGTCGTCCAACTCCTCCTGCCGACGGGGGTGGCCCGGCGGCGTAATCGATGGCTTTGTGAATGTGAACGCTTTCACGAATCCCGCAACAGCAAAAGAGACCAAAGGCCTACCGGGCCCGGGTGGTCTGTGCTAGGGGGGATTCGGCGATTCGAGGGGCACTCCGCGGTCGGCGCTCCGTGGTTCCGGAGGCCGTCGCTGCGACGTGTCCCGATCGCCATGTAGAGGTTCGCAAACCTCGGGCTCGGATACAACCCCCTTCGGGGAGGAATTTTTGATTCTTCGGTGTCGCCTAGCTCACAGCCAGTACTTCTATGGAGTGAAGGGGGCTTGTGCGTTCGAGAAGAAGGGCGAAGCCCCCTTCCGGTCACACAATCACACGCAGTGCCCGCCGAACGCCTGTGAAACTGACGCGACTCCTGTCTCCAAGATGGTCGCCGTCGACCTGGAACGGGGTCGGTTCCTCTGAAACCAAGGTGAAGTGTCTGACGTCGTGATAGGAGACGACGTGCTTCCCGGACGGGCCGGCCGGCGGGGCGCCGTCGCTCGAAGGCGTGTGTGACCGCAGGATCTGACGGATCGTTCGAGCCGTACCGAACGCCGTCATCCGGGTGATGCCGAAGACGTCCAGATCCGTGTCGAAGGAGGCGAGGGGTGACGGATAGACCGGACGGTTGCCGAGGAACGTCCACGGCGAGGTGTTGCTGACTATCGACAGCACCAGCCCCGGCACGGCCTCCCGGCCGGGCAGTTCCAGGGAGACCGGGCCCGAACGGCGCTGCTCACGCTGGGTGAAGTAGTGCCGGACGGCCTGCTTGACGTAGAGCGCGTGGGTCGACTTGCGCCCGGCCCGGCGCTGCTCCTCGACCCGTCCGACCACCCCGGCGTCGAAGCCGAGGCCGGCGGTGAAGGTGAACCAGCGGTCCGGCAGCCCGTCGGTCATCGCCTTGCCCAGGCCGATCGGGCGCTCCTGCTTGCGCTCCAGCGCGTGCAGCAGGGCACCGGTGGCCTCCACGGGGTCGTTGGGCAGCCCCAGGGCGCGGGCGAACACATTGGTCGAACCGCCCGGCACCACGGCCAGTCGCGGGACCCGCTCGCCCGGGCCGTGCGCCAGCAGCCCGTTCACCACCTCGTTGACGGTGCCGTCGCCGCCCAGCGCCACCACCAGGTCGACCGAGCCGTCCTCCGCCGCCTCCCGGGCCAGGTCGCGCGCGTGGCCGCGGTACTGCGTCTCGGCCACGTCCAGCTTGAGGTCGCTGCGCAGCGCGTGGATCAGGACGTCCCTGGTCCGGCCACTGGTGGTGGTGGCCTTGTGGTTCACGACCAGGAGAGCGCGCATGGGGAAAGCCTACGGGGCGGTACGGACCAACCGGCGGCTACCCTGCTGGAGTGACCGCAGAAACCTCCGCACCCGTGCCCGCGGCCGGCGCCGGCCGTCCGGCGTCCCTGACCCTGGGCGCCGCCATCACCGCCCTGGAAGGCGCCGCGCTGGCCGTCGTCGGCGTCTGGGACATGGTGTCCGCGCTGTCCGGCCAGTCCAAGCAGCTGGCCCTGAACGAGTTCGGCGGCGTGGTCATCGTGCTGCTCGGCGTGCTGCCGGTGCTGGCCGCCCGCGCGCTGCTCAAGGAGCGCCGCTGGGGCCGCAGCCCGGCGGTGCTGACCAACTCGATCTGCCTGCCGGTGGCCTACTACATGATCGAGAGCGGCGGCGGGATGATCGGCGTCGGCGTGCTGGTCGGCCTGCTCGGACTGGTGGGCATCGGCTCGCTGCTGAACCCGAAGTCGACGGCGGCCCTGTACGCCCCGTCCGAGGACTGAGGACCCGAGGACCGGGAGCCCGAGGACTGAGAGCCCGCGGACCGACAGGCCGGGGCGGGGGCGCGCAGGGCCGCCGGACGACCGTACGGCCGCGCAGCCGGAGCTGAGCGGCCGTCAGTCCTACTCCTCCACCAGGAGCTTCTCCCGCAGCTGGGCCAGTGTCCGGGCGAGCAGCCGGGACACGTGCATCTGGGAGATCCCCACCTCGGCGGCGATCTGCGACTGGGTCATGTTCCGGAAGAACCGCAGCACCAGGATCTTCTGCTCCCGGGGCGGCAGTTGGGCCAGCAGCGGCTTGAGCGACTCGCGGTACTCGACGCCCTCCAGCGCCTCGTCGGTGGCGCCCAGGGTGTCCGCGACGGCCGGCGACTCGTCGTCGCTGTCCGGCACGTCCAGGGACAGCGTGGAGTACGCGTTGGCGGACTCCAGGCCCTCCAGGACGTCCTCCTCGGAGATCCCCAGGTGCTCGGCCAGCTCGTGCACCGTGGGGGAGCGGCCGTGCCGCTGGGAGAGCTCGCTGGTCGCCGTGGTGAGCGACAGCCGCAGCTCCTGCAGCCGGCGCGGCACCCGGACCGCCCAGCCCTTGTCGCGGAAGTGCCGCTTGATCTCCCCGACGATGGTCGGCGTCGCGTAGGTGGAGAACTCGACCCCGCGCTCGTGGTCGAAGCGGTCCACCGACTTGATCAGACCGATGGTGGCGACCTGGGTGAGGTCGTCCAGCGGCTCGCCCCGGTTGCGGAAGCGCCGGGCCAGGTGCTCGACCAGCGGGATGTGCATCCGCACCAGCTGGTTGCGCAGTTCGACCCGCTCCGGCGAGCCCTCGGGCAGCGCCGACAGCCGGACGAACAGCGCGCGGGCGGCCTCCCGGTCCGGGGCGCCGCTGCGGTGCGCGCCCTGGGCGGGCACGGCGCCGTGCAGCTCGGCCTCGGCCGGCTCCTCCGCCCGGTCCGCCGTGGCCGGCGTGGGTGCGGAGTCGGGCGTCGGCTCGGACGTCGGCTCGGTCGGGTGGCTCATCCGGTGGGCGTCCTTCGGGTGCGCTTCGTCGTGGGCGGCGAGGCCGGGAACGCTCGCCTGGGTCGGTACGGCAGGTCCCGCCGTCGCGAGGCCGGTACGGTCCAGATCACTCACGGCCATTCCCCCGTTCCGTTCCGGGAGCACCGGGGCCGACGGCCCCGGAATCGTCTCGTTGGTCGTACCGCCCTGGGCGGTACCGGGAGCCGCCCGCCGGGCCCCGGACGGGCTGGCGGCGGACGGCTCTTGCGCGGGTGCTGCTCGGTGCTGCGCGGTCGGCGCGGTGCGGTTCGGCGCCCGGCTAGTGGGCGGCGGACCCGCCGCGCTTCTTGTGCAGGCTGATCGACACGGTGTTGTCCTCGCCGACCGAGGAGTCCACCTCGCCGGCCAGCGCGGAGAGCACGGTCCAGGCGAAGGTGTCCCGTTCGGGAGCCTTGCCGTCGGTGGTCGGGGCTGCCACGGTCACCTTCAACGAGTCGCCGACCAGCCGGAACTCACAGGACAGGACGGAGCCGGGCACCGCCTGTTGGAGCAGGATGGCGCAGGCCTCGTCGACCGCGATCCGCAGGTCCTCGATCTCGTCGAGGGTGAAGTCCAGCCGGGCCGCGAGCCCGGCCGTCGCTGTTCGAAGCACGGAGAGGTAGGCCCCCGCCGCGGGGAGCCGGACCTCCACGAAATCCTGAACACCGAGATCGCCGTCGATCTGGGACACCCTTGCCTCCTGGGTGACGCGCTGTGCTTGCTTGGTACCCCGCTTGTTACCCCTGCTTGCCGCCCCTCAAAGGGGGACCGTGCCGCCCCCTCGCAGGGGCGCCGTGTCACCCCTCGAAGAGGGCCCGAGTCTGCGGGTCCGCCATCGCTCTGCCCTACCGCACCCCGGTTCGGGAGTCACTCATGGTAAGGCATTGCGACGCAGGGTGGCAGACCCTTTTCCGGACTCGGCCGGTCCGCTCAGCGGCGGCCGGCGGCGGCGAGCGCCTCGTCGGTGAGCCGGTAGACGGTCCATTCGTCCATCGGCACCGCGCCGATGGACTTGTAGAAGTCGATCGAGGGCTGGTTCCAGTCCAGGACCGACCACTCGACCCGCGAGTAGCCCCGCTCGACGGCGATCCGGGCGAGCTCCAGGAGCAGCGCCTTGCCGTGGCCGCCGCCGCGGGCCTCCGGGCGGACGTACAGGTCCTCCAGGTAGATCCCGTGGGTGCCGCGCCAGGTCGAGAAGTTGCGGAACCAGAGGGCGAAGCCGACCGGCTCGCCGGTGGTCCCGTCCTCCGCGATCAGCCCGAACACCGCGGGGTCCGCCCCGAACAGCGCCTGGTGCAGCTGCTCCTCGGTGGCCACGGCCTCGTGCGCGGCCTTCTCGTACTCGGCGAGCTCGCGGACCATGGCGTGGATGACGGGGACGTCGGTGGCGACTGCGGTGCGGATCATGCCTGCGAGCCTACTGCTCGGGCCCCGTCTCGTCCCAGGCCTGGATCGAGGTCTGGTCGACGATCCGCCCGTCCCGCAGGTCGGCCATCGAGGCCGTCAGCACCCGGACGCCGTCCGGATAGCGGCAGGACTCCATGAACGCGACGTGGTCGCCCTGGACGACCACCTGTTCCAGCTTGTGGGTCATCTCGCGGCCGTAGATGTCGCTCAGCATGGCGCCGATCTCCTCCCGCCCGTGCATCACCAGGGGGTGGCTGGGCTGGGTCTTGCGGTCGACCATGCGCAGTTCGGCGTCCTCCGCGTAGAGCGTCAGGAGGGCCTCGGCGTCGCAGCGCTCGATGCCCTCGCGCAGGGCGCGGGTGTCGAAGGCGGCGTGAGCCGCCGTGGTGGTCATGATCTCGCTCCTCCGGTCGGGGTCCGTCGGCTCGTACCTTGAGCGTACGCCCGGCGACCGGAGGAGCCGCCCCGGCCGGGCCGGGACCGGGTCAGGGGGTGGGGACGGTGCGCAGGTAGTCGGCGAGCGCGCCGATCGCGGCCGGGTTGCGGGGGCTCTCCACCAGGTCGGCGTAGTCCAGGACGAAGATCCGGCCGTTCCGCACCGCGGACACGTTCGCCAGCGGCGGGAAGGACATCAGGAACTTCCGCTTCTCCTCGGCGCCGGGGGTCGCGTAGTCGTTGATCACGATGACCTCGGGGTTCCGCTCCACCACGCTCTCCCAGCCGGCGGTGACCCAGGTGTCGGCGAGGTCGCCCATGATGTTGGTCCCGCCGGCCTTGGCGATGATCTGGTGCGCGGCGGCGAACCTCCCCGCCGTGTACGGCTTGTCCTGCCCGCTGTCGTACAGGAAGACGGACGGGCGGCGCGCGGGCTCGGGGACGGCGGCGATCCGCGCCTTGGAGTCGGCGATCAGCTTGTCGGCGCGGTCCTTGACGTCGAAGATCTCGCCGAGGTTGGCCAGGTCGGTGTAGAGCGCGTCCAGCGGGTCCATCACGCCGCGCCCGGTGCCCTGGCCGCTGCGGCAGGACTCGCTGAGCACGTACGAGTCGATGCCGAGCGCCTTGAACGCCTGCGGGGTGACGCCGGTGCCCTCGACGAAGCCGTAGTGCCAGCCGGCGAGGACCAGGTCGGCCTTGGCGTCCAGGGCGATCTCCTTGGTGAGCACCTTCTTGGAGAGCCACGCCGTCTGCTGGTAGCCGTCCTTCCAGGGCACCTGGTCCACCTTGCCCTTGTCGTCGGGCATGACGTACCCGGCCATCCGGTCGGCGAGGCCGAGGGAGAGCATCAGCTCGGTGATGTTGACGTCGTTGGTGACCGTCCGGGCCGGCTTCTGCGCGAAGGTCAGCCGCTCGCCGCAGTTCGTCACGGTCACCGGGTAGTGGGCGGAGGCGGTGGCGGCGTCCTTCGGTGCGATCTCGGCGCCGCAGGCGGTGAGCGCCAGGGCGAGCAGGGCGGCGGGGACAACGGCCTTGGTGCGCACGGTGGTTCCTCCGGGGGGTGGGTCGGGCGGTCGGGCGGTCTGGGCGGTCGGGCGGTCCGGGCTCCGGGAGTTCAGCGGGTCGAGTGCTCGGGGGAGCCGTCGGGGCAGCGGTCCGGGGAGCGGTCGAGGCGGTCGAACAGCAGCTGCGTGGCGCCCGTTCCCGGATGCCGGACGGGGGTGGCCCGGACGCCGAACACCTCGGCCAGCAGGGCGGGCCGGAGCACCTCGGCGGGCGGCCCGGAGGCGACGATCCGGCCCGCCCGCAGCACGTACAGCAGGTCGCAGTGGCTCGCCGCCAGGTTGAGGTCGTGCAGCGCCGTGAGCACCGTCGGCCCGGCTTCGCGGGCCAGCGCCAGGACCTCCAACTGGTGGGCGATGTCGAGGTGGTTGGTGGGTTCGTCGAGCACCAGCAGGCGCGGCTCCTGGACCAGCGCGCGGGCGAACAGCACCCGCTGCTTCTCGCCCCCGGACAGGCTCAGGAAGCCCCGTTCGGCGAGGTGCCCGGCCCGGACCTTGCGCAGGGCCCGCGCGCAGCGCTCACGGTCCGCCGCGGTCGGGGCGCCGAGGCCGCGCCGGTGCGGCAGCCGGCCCATGGCGACCACCTCGGCGACGGTGAAGTCGAACTCGGCGGAGTGCTCCTGGGTCAGTGCGGCCACCCGCCGGGCCGATGCGCGCGCGGTGAGCGCGTGCAGGTCGTCGCCGCCCAACCGCACGGCGCCGCCGGCCGGTCGGAGCACCCGGTAGACGCAGCGCAGCAGGGTCGACTTGCCGCTGCCGTTCGGTCCGACCAGCCCGACCACCTGCCCGGCGGCGGCCGCCAGGTCCACCTCGTGGACCAGCCGGGTGCCGGCCAGCTCCACGGAGACGGCGTCGACGTGGAGGTCCTGGGCCCCGGCCGGCTCCGGACGGTCGGTCGGGTCGGTCGGGCCGGTCCGGCGGGTCAGGGCGGTCACCGGGCACCGCCGAAGGCGTGGCCGCGACGGCGCATCATCAGCAGGAAGGCGGGCACGCCCAGGACGGCGGTGAACACCCCGACGGGCAGTTCGGCGGGCGCCAGCAGGGTGCGGGAGGCGATGTCCACCCAGACCAGCAGCAGGGCCCCGGCGAGCGGCGCGACCAGCAGCACCCGGCGGTGCCCGGCGCCGACCAGCATCCGCGCCAGGTGCGGCACCAGCAGTCCGACGAAGCCGATCGCCCCGCTGACCGCGACCACCGTGCCGGTGACGGCGGCGGTCACCACGAACAGCTCGCGGCGCAGCCGGTCCGGGTCCACGCCGAGCGAGGCGGAGGTCTCGTCGCCCATGGCGAGCGCGTCCAACCGCCCGGCGGCGCAGGCCAGGTGGGCCAGTCCGGCCAGGACGGTGGCGGCCGCGATCGGCACCGAGCCCCAGGTGGCTCCGCCCAGGCTGCCGAGCAGCCACATCATGGCGTCCCTGGCGGCCTCGCCGCGGTCGGCGGCGAAGACCATCAGCGTGGTGGCGGCGGAGAAGCCGTACGACAGGGCGGTGCCGGTGAGCACCAGCCGCAGCGGGGTGAGCCCGTACGCGGTGCGGGCGGCGAGGTAGACCAGCACCATCGCGACCAGCGCGGAGCCGAAGGCGGAGGCGGAGATCGCCCAGACCCCGAGCGAGGCGAAGGCGCCGAACAGCAGGACGGCGTTGGCGCCGACGGCGGCGCCCGAGGAGATGCCGAGCACGAAGGGGTCGGCGAGCGCGTTGCGCACCAGCGCCTGGACGGCGACCCCGGTGGCGGCCAGGCCGGCGCCGACCACGGCGGCCAGCACGGTGCGGGGCAGCCGGATCTCCCAGACGATGGCGTACGCCGCCGCCTCGCCGGCGTCCAGCCGACCGCCCGTCAGCCCAGCGCCCAGCAGACGCAGCACGTGCGGGAGCCCGATCCCGGAGGAGCCGAACGCGACCCCGCAGACCAGCGAGAGCAGCAGGGCGCCGGCGAGGCCGAGGGCGAGCGGGAGGGCGGGTACGCGCCGGTCGGGCGGGCCGCCCGCGCGGTCGGCGGGTGCGTCGTGCACGGGTGTGCCTTGCGGGGGTGCGCCGGTCACGGGTGCGGGGGTCACGGGTGCGCCTTGCCTCGGGCCGCGGGTGCGCCGGGGCGGGCGCCGGTCCCGGGCGTGCCGGGGCGCCGTTCCCCTCGCAGTCCGCGGCGAGTCGTCGGGAGGTCAGCGGCCGAGGGCGATCGGGCTGGCGCGGCCGTACGACGGGTACGGGCCGCGCTCACCGTTGCGGGTCAGCGCCGGATTCGCACCGGACTTCCCCCTCGGACGCCCTGGCAGCATAACAGGCACTCAGGGCAGGCAACCCTTACCGGGGTCGAGCGGGACGTGGACGCACGACCGCCCCCGTCCGGCGGTGCGGACGGGGGCGGTCGACTGGCGAGGTGTCAGGCTCAGGCCTGCTTGGTCTCCCAGAAGATCTTGTCGACCTCGGCGATCAGGTCCAGCAGGGCCTGGCCGGTGGCCGGGTCGGTGGACGCCTTGGCGGCCGAGGCGGCCTTCAGGGTGTCGTTGATCAGCTGGTGCAGCTGCGGGTACTTCTCGAAGTGCGGGGCCTTGAAGTAGTCGCTCCACAGCACCGAGATGTGGTGCTTGACGGCCTCGGCGCGCTGCTCCTTGATGATGATGGCGCGGGCGCGGAAGTGCGGGTCCTCGTTGGCCTGGTACTTCTCCTGGGTGGCCTTGACCGACTCGGCCTCGAGCTTGGCCTGCGCCGGGTCGTACACGCCGCAGGGCAGGTCACAGTGGGCGTGGGCGGTGGCGCGCGGTGCAAACAGACGAGAGAACATGGGAGTCCTTCCTTAGATCGTCTTCCCGCGCCCGAGATTACCCCTCCGGCCCCGCGGTTTCGCGATCGGGCGGTGGGCCTAGGGCGAAAGACGGACCCGGAACCGGGGTAATCCGGACATCGGAGAGGTGACGGCCTGTACGGCACACTGGGGGCCGGCGTGCGGGAGGAGGAGTCGTGGCACGGAGCACGGAACCGGGGGGCCGGGGCGGCGTGCTGCCCTTCGGCCTGGTCGACGTGGCGGGCCCGTCGATGGTCCCGACCCTGCGCGAGGGCGACCGGCTGCTGGTCCGCTACGGCGCGCCGATCCGGCCGGGTGCGGTGGTGCTCTTCCGCCACCCCTTCCAACAGGACCTGCTGGTGGTGAAGCGGGCCGCCGAACGCCGCGCCGGGGGCTGGTGGCTGCTCTCCGACAACCGCCCGGTGGACAGCGACAGCCGCAGCTACGGCGCCGTCCCGGACGAGCTGGTGCTCGGCCGGGTGCTGCTGCGGCTGCGCCCGCGCCCGGCGTGGCTGGCACCGGGCCGCCGGCTGGAGCGGCTGCTGCTCGCCCCCCGGGTCGCCCGGCTGCCGGGCCTGGCCCGCCGCCTCGGGGTCTGGGTGGAGGACGTCCGGTGAGCGGCCGGGAGGTGGCTCAGCTGCCGGTGCCCAGCGCGGCCTCGGCCTCCTGGCGCTTGCGGGCCCGGTAGGCGGCGACGTTGGCGCGGGTCGCGCAGCGGTCCGAGCAGTAGCGGCGGGAGCGGTTGGTCGAGGTGTCCAGGTAGGCGTTGCGGCAGGGCGCGGCCTGGCAGATGCCCAGCCGGTCGGCGCCCAGCTCGGTCAGGTGGACGGCCAGGCCCATGCAGGCGACCGCGCTGAAGTGGGCGGTGGCGGTGGCCGAGTTGTCGGCCAGGTGCAGGTGCCAGCGCGGGCGTCCGGCGTCGTCCAGGTAGTCGTGCCCGGAGATCAGCGGGCTGACGGGGTACTCCATCAGCAGGCTGTTCAGCAGGTCGACGCCCCGGACCTCGTCCCCTTCGGCGGCGGCCTCGAAGACTCCGCGCAGCCTGGTCCGCACCGCGCGCAGCCGGGGCAGGTCGGACTCCTCGGCGAGCGCGGCGGCCCGGGAGGAGTCGGAGAACAGGGCGCGCACCGCGTCCACGGAGGTCAGCGTGTCGGTGCCGCGCTCGGGTTCCTCGGTGTTCACCAGCCGAACGGCGAGATCGGCGTACGAGGCGAGCTCCACGACGGTCCTTCCAGAAGATCGGTAACGGGCTGACTGCCTCCAGCCTATTACTCGAACGGGGCTCCAACGATTCGTCCGGGCACCGGCGCCCGGCAGGAGCTGCCTGCCGGGCGCCGACGGCCGGGGTTCAGAGCACCTTGGAGAGGAAGGCCCGGGTGCGTTCGTGCTGCGGGTCGGTGAGGACCTCGCGGGGGTTGCCGGACTCCACCACCACGCCGCCGTCCATGAACACCAGCGCGTCGCCGACCTCGCGGGCGAAGCCCATCTCGTGGGTGACGACCACCATGGTCATGCCCTCCTCGGCGAGGCCGCGCATGACGTCGAGGACGTCGCCGACCAGCTCCGGGTCGAGCGCCGAGGTGGGCTCGTCGAAGAGCATCAGCTTGGGCTTCATCGCCAGCGCGCGGGCGATCGCGACGCGCTGCTGCTGGCCGCCGGAGAGCTGGGAGGGGTAGTTCTTCGCCTTGTCGGACAGGCCGACCCGCTCCAGCAGGGCCATCCCGCGCTCGCGGGCGTCGGCCTTGCTCTCGCCCTTGACCTGGACCGGGGCCTCCATGACGTTCTCTATGGCGGTCATGTGCGGGAACAGGTTGAAGCGCTGGAAGACCATGCCGATGTCGCGCCGCTTGAGCGCGACCTCGCGGTCCTTGAGCTCGTGGAGCTTGTCGCCCTTCTGCCGGTAGCCGACCAGCTCGCCGTCCACCCAGAGGCGGCCGCCGTTGATCTTCTCCAGGTGGTTGATGCACCGCAGGAAGGTCGACTTGCCGGAGCCGGACGGGCCGATCAGGCAGAACACCTCGCCCTGCTTGACCTCCAGGTCGATGCCCTTGAGCACCTCGACCAGGCCGTAGGACTTGTGCACGTTCTCGGCGCGGACCATGGGCTCGGCGGCCGCGGTGGCGTCGGCGGGGGTCTTGGTCAGATCGGTCATACGTGACCACCTCCCTCAAGCCCCGGGACGACGTCGGCGTTCGTCTTCGGGGCGGGCTTCCCGGCGAACAGGCCCCGCAGTCGCTGCAGCGGGGTGGGCGGGAGGGTGCGGTTGGAGCCTCGGGCGTAGTGGCGCTCGATGTAGTACTGGCCGACGGTCAGCACGGAGGTGAAGAAGAGGTACCAGAGGCTGACCACGATCAGCAGCGGGATGTTCTGGTAGTTCCGAGAGTAGATGACCTGGCCGGCCCGGAAGATCTCCTCCAGGGAGATCACGGAGACCAGCGAGGTGGTCTTGAGCATCGAGATGGTCTCGTTGCCGGTCGGGGGGATGATCACCCGCATGGCCTGCGGCAGGATGATCCGCCGCATGGTCTGGAACCGGCTCATGCCGAGCGCGTGCGCGGCCTCGGTCTGGCCCTCGTCCACCGACTGGATGCCGCCGCGGACGATCTCCGCCATGTAGGCGGCCTCGTTGAGGCCGAGGCCCAGCAGGGCGGCGACGAAGGTCGGGATCAGGACGTTGGTCCGCTCGGACCAGAACTCCGGGCCCCACGGGACGCCGATCGACAGCTTGGCCCAGATCAGGCCGAGGAAGTTCCAGAACACCAGCTGCACCAGCACCGGGGTGCCGCGGAAGACCCAGATGTAGACCCAGGCCGTGCCGGCCAGCAGCGGGTTCGGGGACAGGCGCATCACCGCGAGGACGATGCCGCCGACCACACCCATGAGCATGGAGAGCGCGGTCAGCTCCAGCGTCACCGCCATGCCGTGCACGATGCTGTCGTGGAACAGGTACTGACCGACGATGTCCCACTTGAAAGCGGGGTTGGTGAAGAGGGCGCTCAGCAGCATCGCCGCGAGCAGGGCGATGACGACGGCGCCAGCCCAGCGTCCGGGGTGGCGGACCGGGACGGCCTTGATGGTCTCAGGCCGTCCCTGCTGTCCCGCCGTCCCCTTGTCCAGAGAGTTCACGGTGTGGCCTCGGGGGAGAGATGAAGCGTACGAGGGGTCAGCTGACGGCGCCGTTGACGACCGACTTGTCGATCGCACCGGCCTCGACGCCCCACTTGGTGAGGATCTGCTTGTAGGTGCCGTCGTCGATCAGCGACTGGACGGCGCCCTGGATCGCCGGGGTGAGCTGGGAGCCCTTGGCGAGGGCGACGCCGTAGGGGGCCACGCCGTAGGTGTCGCCGAGCTTCTCCAGCTGGCCGCCGGACTGCTTGATCGCGTAGTCGACGACCTGCGAGTCGGCCATCATGGCCTGGTCGCGACCGGAGACCACGGCGTTGGTGACGTCCGTCTGGAGGTCGAACTTGTCGCCGTCGTTCTGGATGCCCGGCTTGCCGGCCTTGGCGCAGTCCGGGTTGCGGGTGTCCTTGATCTCGTCGGCCTGGGTGGTGCCGGTCTGGACGGCGACCTTCTTGCCGCAGAGGTCCTTCGGGTCGATCTTCTCCGGGTTGCCCTTCTTCACGGCGATGGCGCTGCCGGAGTTGAAGTAGGTGACCATGTCGACGATCTGCTCGCGCTCCTTGTTGTCCGTGAAGGACGACATGCCGAGCTGGAACTTGTTCGACTGGATGCCCGGGATGATCGCGGTGAAGCCGGAGTCCTGGACCTCGACCTTCAGGCCGAGCTTGGCGCCGATGGCGTTGGCCAGGTCGACGTCCATGCCGATGATCTTGCCGCTGTCGTCCTTGAACTCGTCCGGCGCGTACGAGGCGTCCGCGCCCACCACGAGCTTCCCGGCCGACTTGATGTCGGCCGGGACGAGGGCGACCAGCTTGTCGTCGGCCTTGACCGCGTTGACGGTCGCGGAGGCGTTGGGGGCACCGCCGCCCTCGCTGCTCTTGCTGCTGCTGCAGCCGGTCAGGACGAGGGAGACGGAAGCGGCGACCACACCGGCCGCGTAGAGCCGGTTGAGCTTGGTACGGGCGGTCATGAGGGGGAACTCCTCCTGGGAGAGAAGGTCGGGCGGACGCGCCGCGGGAGCGGCGCACCGGGGGGTGCGAGCCGTACGACGCCGTACGGGTGCGCGTCGTACGTCGTCGTACGTCAAGCCGGGTTCTGCAGTGCCTGGACGCTGGGACCGCCCAGGGTTGTGCGAGGTACTGCTTCCGCCACCCTCCGCCGAGGTGGACGTTGGCCGAACCGCCTCGACCAGTGGTCGGCATCGATCCGAGATGGGGGGAATCCTGCCATCTGCTGACGGTCAGGTGGCCCTGATCCAGATCAAAATCGGATAACGAGGGCTCGCACCGTCCGCTATTCGGACTCTTCCCGGGCCCCTGTCACCCTCCGCATAAGTATGCAGATCCCTCTGTGCTCGGCCCGGAGGCCCGCCGCCCGCCCGCTCAGATGCCCCCGTTGACCACCGCGTTCTGCGCCGCGCCGGCGCTGACGTTCCACTTCGCGAGGATCTTGTCGTACTCGCCGCCGCGGATCAGCTGGTCGACCGCCTTGGTCATCGCGTCGCGCAGCTCGGTGTCGCCCTTGCGCACCGCGATCCCGTACGGGTTGGAGGTGGACTGCCCGCCGGTCAGTTCGAAGCGGTTGCCGCCGTCGGTGGTCTTCGCCGCGTAGGCGGCCACCGGGAAGTCGTTCAGCCCGGCCGCGGCCGCTCCCGAGGCGACCTCGGCCAGCGCCTTGGCGTCGCTGTCCAGCTTGTGCGTGGTCAGCTGGCGGCCGGTCCGGGCGCAGACCGCCACCTGCCGGGTGACGATCTCGTCCTGGGTGGTGCCCTGCTGCAGCGCCACGGTCTTGCCGCACAGGTCGTCCAGGGACTTGATCCCCTTGGGGTTGCCCTTCGGGACGACGATCGAGGTGCCGGCGATGAAGTAGTCCACGAAGTCCACGCCGGGGTTGACCTGCTTGCCGTTCTCGTCCAGGCCGTCGCGGCGCTTGCGGATGTCGCTGATGGCCGACATCGCCACGTCGTACTGCTTGCCCTGCAGGTTCGGTATCAGCTTGTCGAACGTGGTGTCCACGAACTCGATCCGCACGTCGAGGATCTTGCCCAGGGCGGCGGCGATGTCCGGGTCGAGGCCGACCGGCTTGCCGTCCGGTCCGCGGAACTCCACCGGGGCGTAGTTGACGTCCATCCCGATCCGGAGCACGCCGGCCGAGCGCTGGGCCTTCGGCAGCTTGTCGCGGGCCTCCTTGACCGGGTCGGCGGCGGTGGCCTGCGTGCCGCTGTCGCAGCCGGTCAGCAGCAGGGCACCGGCGGTGGCCAGGACGGCGCCGGCCAGGAGCGGGCGGCGGACGGGGAGGGGGTGAGGCATGAGGGCTGCTCCTGTGGGAGGGACGTGCGGTCGCCACGGTGTCGCGGGGGTGTACGCCACATGGCAGACAAGCGATCCTGCCATCCCGGCCTGCCGGGCCCTGCGGCGGGTGTGTCAGAATGCCGTACCGGGTGACCCCCGGACGCTCGAACCAGACCGACGAGTCCTGACAGGCTCGGGGTGCTCGGGACCGGAAGTCCTCACGTGACTCCGTATCCGGAGCACCGAATCCCCCTCGCGTCTGCGTTCACTCCTGCGGGTGCGCGTGTGCTCATGCCGTTGCCGCCGCTGGAGCCCGGCGCTTCCGAAGCCGGGCCCCGGGACGCGACAGCGCGGCGATGAACCGCACGTGACAAGGACGAAAAGGCATAGGTGCGATGCCTTTGTCCGACCTAGGCTCGGCCCGGTTGCACTAACGCGGACAACACCAGACCCCATAAAACCCTCATCCGAGGGCGCCGCCCGACACAGCGCCCCGACCCCGACCCCGGGTCCGCTTCGGCGTACCCGGTTTCCGGTTTCCGGACGGGTCGCTCCGCCCGTCGGTCCCGCGTCCTCGCCAGAACAATGACGAAGAGGTCATCGTGGCAGCGGAGATCATCAGCAGCACCCAGGACACCGACGATCCGGTCGACGCGGTTTTCGCGCTCCACCGCGGCGGCAAGATGGAGATCCGGGCGACCGTCCCGGTGCGCGACGCGGACGACCTGTCCCTCGCCTACACCCCCGGTGTCGCCCGGGTCTGCACGGCCATCGCCGAGCAGCCGGAGCTGGTCAACGACTACACCTGGAAGTCCAACACCGTCGCGGTGGTCACCGACGGCACCGCGGTGCTGGGCCTCGGCGACATCGGCCCGCAGGCCTCGCTGCCCGTGATGGAGGGCAAGGCGATCCTGTTCAAGCAGTTCGGCGGCGTGGACGCGGTGCCGATCGCGCTCGCCTGCACCGAGGTCGACGAGATCGTCGAGACCGTGGTCCGGCTGGCGCCCTCCTTCGGCGGCGTCAACCTGGAGGACATCTCCGCCCCGCGCTGCTTCGAGATCGAGCGCCGGCTCCAGGACGCCCTGGACATCCCCGTCTTCCACGACGACCAGCACGGCACCGCCGTCGTCACCACCGCCGCCCTGTGGAACGCGGCCAAGGTGACCGGCCGGGAGATCGGCTCGCTGCGGGCCGTCATCTCCGGCGCCGGCGCGGCCGGCATCGCCATCGCCAAGATGCTGGTGGCCGCCGGCATCGGCGACGTGGCGGTCTGCGACCGCAAGGGCGTGGTGTACGACGGCCGCGGCGACCTCACCGACGTCAAGGCCGAGATCGCCGCCCAGACCAACCGCTCCGGCCTCAAGGGCTCGCTGGCCGACGCGCTGGCCGGCGCCGACGTGTTCATCGGCGTCTCCGGCGGCACGGTGCCGGAGGAGGTCGTGGCGACGATGGCCGAGGGCGCGTTCATCTTCGCGATGGCCAACCCCAACCCGGAGATCCACCCCGAGGTCGCGCACAAGTACGCGGCCGTGGTGGCCACCGGCCGCAGCGACTTCCCGAACCAGATCAACAACGTGCTGGCCTTCCCGGGCATCTTCGCCGGTGCCCTGCAGGTCCGGGCCAGCCGGATCACCGAGGGCATGAAGCTGGCCGCCGCCAAGGCGCTGGCCGGCGTGGTCGCGGACGAGCTGACGCCGCAGAAGGTCATCCCCTCGCCGTTCGACGAGCGGGTCGCCCCGGCGGTCACCAAGGCCGTTGCCGAGGCCGCCCGGGCGGAGGGCGTGGCCCGGGGCTGAGGACCGCCCGGCGGCCGGACTCGCCGATCCGACGATCCGACGATCCCTCGATCCGACGGTCCGGCGATCCGGTGGCCCGACCGCGGCAGTCGGCACAACGGCCCGAGGCCGGGACACGCGTCACATCCACGCGTGGTTCCCGGCCTCGGCCGTCGCCGCTATCGTCCGGATCATGTTTGCTGCCTACGCCGCACGTATCGATGCCGACGACCCGCTCAGCGGACTGGAGTTGGGCGAGCTCCCCGAGCCGCAGGCCCGCCCCGGGTGGAGCGTGGTCACGGTCAAGGCCGCCAGCCTCAACCACCACGACCTCTGGTCGCTGCGCGGGGTCGGCCTGCCGGCCGAGAAGCTGCCGATGATCCTCGGGTGCGACGCCGCCGGCGTCGACGAGAACGGCAACGAGGTGGTCATCCACTCGGTGATCGGCCAGAGCGGCCACGGGGTGGGCCCCGACGAGCCGCGCTCCATCCTGACCGAGCGCTACCAGGGCACCTTCGCCCAGCAGGTCGCGGTGCCCACCTGGAACCTGCTGCCCAAGCCCGCCGAGCTGAGCTTCGAGGAGGCCGCCTGCCTGCCCACGGCCTGGCTGACGGCCTACCGGATGCTGTTCACCAACGCCGGGGCCAAGCCCGGTGACACCGTGCTGGTGCAAGGCGCGGGCGGCGGCGTGGCGACCGCGCTGATCGTCCTCGGCAAGGCGGCCGGCCTGCGGGTCTGGGTCACCGGCCGGGATGAGGCCAAGCGCCGCCGGGCGGTGGAGCTCGGTGCCGACGCGGCCTTCGAGAGCGGGGCCCGGCTGCCCGCGCGGGTGGACGCGGTGATGGAGACGGTCGGCGCCGCGACCTGGTCGCACTCGGTGAAGTCGCTGCGTCCGGGGGGCACCATCGTCATCTCGGGTGCCACCTCCGGCCCCAACCCGAGCGCCGCCGAGCTCAACCGGATCTTCTTCCTGGAGCTCAAGGTGGTGGGCTCGACCATGGGCACCAAGGAGGAGCTGGCCGGTCTGCTCGCGCTCTGCGCCAACACCGGTGTCCGCCCGGTGATCGACTCGGTGCTGCCGCTGACCGAGGCCCGGGACGGCTTCGCCCGGCTCGCCAAGGGCGAGGTCTTCGGCAAGATCCTCCTCAACCCGTAGCAGGCGCGGACCGGCCCGGTGCTCCGCGCGGGAGCACCGGGCCCGGGTCCTTCGGACGACGGCGCCCGGCGTCAGCCGAGCAGCCGCTTCAGCCGCTCGCCCGCGGCGCCCAGCACCGAGCGGGCGTCGGCCAGCTTGTCCGCGCTCACCCCGCCGTCCCGGGCCGCGTCGCGGACCTGGTCGCGGAAGCGGTCGAGCAGCCGCTCCAGCTCACGGGCCGGGTCCCCGGCCGGGTCGGTGCGCGCCCACGGCGGCAGGTCGGCCGGGGCGGTGCTCCCGCCCCGCTCCCGGTCGTCCTCGTCCAGGTCGATCCGCGACACGGTGATCCGCTCGTCCGACCCGGTCGGCCCTTCCGCCGGCTGGCCCCAGCGGGCCGCGTCGGCCAGCCCGGACAGGCCCTTGGTCAGCTCGGCCAGGCCCTCGGCCAGCCCGGTCGGCCAGTCGCCCTTCGCGGCGTGCTCGCGCACCTGCTGCTCGACCCGGCGCTTGATCCGCAGCGCCTCCTGCTGCGCGGCGGTGCGGGAGGCCTTGGCCTGCTCACGCAGCCGGCGGGCCTCCTCCTCGGCGGCCTTCGCCTTGGCCTTGGCGGCCTTCTCCTGCTCCCGGGCGCGCTTGGCCTGTTCCTTGGCCTGCCGCTTGAACTGGGCGAACTCCTCCTTGGCGCGCTGCCAGGAGTCGTTGTCGCCCCAGGCGCCCGCCCACGGGTCGCCGCCGTCCTCGGTGGCGCGGTCCGGCCGGGGGGCCTGCTTGGCGGCCTTCCACAGCTCCTCGCGCAGGTCCTTGGCGCTGTCCCGGACGTCCTCGCGGATCGCCCCGGCCAGCTGTGCCACGGAGTCCCGGATCTCCAGCTCCAGCTCGTCCAACTCGCCGCGTCGCGCTTCGAGTTCGGCGCGACCGGCGTCGGTCAGCCGGTAGACCTTGCGGCCGCCCTCGGTGCTGTGGGTGACCAGGCCCTCCTGCTCCAGCTTGGCCAGCCGCGGGTAGACCGTCCCGGCCGAGGGCGCGTACAGGCCCTGGAAGCGCTCCTCCAGCAGGCGGATCACCTCGTAGCCGTGCCGCGGGGCTTCGTCCAGCAGCTTCAGCAGGTAGAGCCGGAGCCGGCCGTGGCCGAACACGGGGGTCATCTCAGGCCTCCTTGGTGAAGTCGGGCTTGCCGGGGGCGGCCGGGAGCTCCTTGGCCGGGCCGTCGTCCTCGGGCTCGGGGCGGCTCAGCACGGTGACCGCGCCGGAGACGGTGGTGACGTTGAGGCTGCCGCGGCCCTCGCCGAGCTGGCCGGAGAGCTTCTTGGCGCCCCACGTGCTGCTCAGCTTGAGCTGCTCGAAGCTGCTGGAGATGTCGCCGCTGGTGGACCCGGCCTCGACCTTGGCGTCGGCGCGGGAGGGGATCCGGACCACGACCGGACCGCTGACCGTGGTGACCTTGACGTCGGCCGCGCCCTCGACGTCGAGGTCCAGGGTGACGGCGCCGGTCACGGCGTTCGCCTGGACCCGCTCGGCGGTGCCGGCGACCACGGTGAGCTGCCCCGAGACGCTGTTGACGCGGAGCCGGCCGCCGATGGACTGGGCGTCCACGTCGCCCGTGACGGTGTTGGCGTCGGTCCGGCCGGTCAGGCCGACCAGGGTGGTGTCGCCGTTGGCGCTCTGCACCGAGACGTTCCCGGCGATGCCGGAGACGGTGGCGTCGGCGGAGACGGTGCCGACCTTGACCTCGGCGTCGGCCGGGACGGTCAGGGTGATGCCGGCCACCCGCTTGCGCTTGAGCGAGCCGAAGAAGCTCTTGACCGAGCCGACCGACTTGAGCCAGTCGCCGAACTCGCCCCAGCTGTTGATGTCCTTGTAGGTGACCGTCAGCACGCCGTCCACCAGGGTCACGTGCAGCGGGTCGCCCTGCAGCTCGGTGACCTCCAGGCGGGCCGGGCCCTCGGCGGCGACCACGTTCACGGTGCCGTCGATGATCCGTACGTGCAGGGCGCGGACCGGCTCCTCCACCGTGGTCCTGCCGGGTTCCTCGATCGTCCACTGGCTCATCTCTGCCGCCTCCCGTCGCGGATCGCGATGTATCGCGTTCTCTTCCAAAGACGATATATCGCGTGCCGGGAAAAGCAAGGGTGCCCGACCCCGATCCCGACCCCGATCCGTCCCGGAGCCCCTCCCCTACGGGACGCGGGGCGCCGGAGCCGAAGGGGCTCCCCGGAGGCGAAGGAGCCCCGGGAAAAGAGCGAGGGGCCCGGAAGGCGGATGGCCTTCCGGGCCCCTCGGGGGCCGTCACCGGGTCACTCGTCGTCCTCGTCGTCGAGCCGGGCCAGCCAGGTGGCCAGCCGCTCGACCGGGATCTCGAAGTCCGGGTTGAGGTCGACGAACTCGCGCAGCTTCTCGGCCAGCCACTCGAAGGTGACCTCCTCGTCGCCGCGCCGGTTCTCCAGCTCCTCGATGCCTCGGTCGGTGAAGTACACGGTTCGCTCCGGTCCGATGGGGATTGACCTGGTCAGGATAGTGCGGTCAGCTGGCCCGCCAGGTGCTCACGGTGACCTTGGCGGCCCCGGTGGTCGAGTCGGTCTGGTCGATCACCGCGATGGCGATGTTGCGGGTTACCCGGTCGCGGATGCAGAGCAGCCGGCCGGGGGCGACCCGGTTGTACGACAGGTCGGTGTCCGGCCGGGAGTCGATCGCGGCGGCGCACTGCTCGGCGGTGACGGTCGCCTCGGTGATCACCGCGAAGTCCGACTTGTCGTCCCCGTAGCTGTCGAAGGAGTTGGCCTTGCCGCCGGTGGTGCTCGTCACCCCCAGGCCCCACTTGAGGTTGCCGTAGTGCGGCACCACGGTGCCCGTGTCCAGGTCGATCCGGTAGGTGTCGCTGGCGTACTCGGCGCCCGGGATCGCCAGCGACTTCTTGTCCAGGATCGGGGAGTAGCCGGTCGGCCGGGCGGGGGCCGAGACGGTGCTCTGGCCGGACTTGGAGGGTGCGGCCGTCACCGAGTCGCCCGACCGGGTGGGGCTCGCGGAGGGGGACGTCCTCTCCGGGGACGGGCTCTGAGGCGCGGTGACCGGTGCGGCGTTGGTGGCGGAGCCGGAGCTCTTGGCCTTGCCGTCGTCCATCTTCTTCATCAGCACCACGCCGCCCGCGGTGCCGCCGATCGCCATCACCAGGGCGACGGTGAGCAGCACCTTCCAGGACACCCCGCCCTTGCGCTTGGGCTCCGGCTCGGGCGCCGGGCCGGCGGTCACCACCGGGCCGGGCGGCGGAGTGTCGAAGGACGGCGGCTCCGACTGGAGCCGGACGGTGGGCGGCGAGGGCAGGACCGGGGCGGTCGGCGACTCGGTGGGCGGCTGCGGGGCGCCGTACGCGCCGAGCGGCGGCGGGGCGAACCCCGGCGGGGGCGTCACCGGCTGCTGCTGCGGGTACCCGGCGGGCGCCGGGTGGACCGGGGCCGTCACCGGGTGGCTCGGCGCGGCGGCCGGCGGCGGGGGAGTGGCCGGGGCGGGGGGCATCGCGGGCACCGGCCGCGGCGGGGTGGCGGGCGCGGCGGGCAGCGGGGTGGGCGGAGTCTTGGGCAGGTCGGAGCGGCGGGTGATCTCGGTGTTGACCTCGCGCGGCAGCCAGTCCTCGCCGAACCGCAGCTGGCCGCCGACCTCCGGGTGGTTGCGGGCGACCTGGATGATCTCGGCCGGCGTGGGGCGGTCCTCGGGGCTCTTCGCCAGGCAGCGCTGGATCAGCTCGCGCAGGTCGGCGGGGACGGCCGACAGGTCGGCCTCCTCGTGCACCACCCGGTAGAGCACCGCGGTGTCCGGGCCGTCGCCGAACGGCGCGGTGCCGCCGGCCACGTACGCGGCCAGGGCGCCGAGCGCGAAGACGTCGGTGGCCGGGGTGACCGGCCGGCCCTGGGCCTGCTCGGGGGACATGAAGGCGGGGGAGCCGATCCGGTAGCCGGTGCCCGTGAGCGCGGTGGCGTCGGCGGCCCGGGCGATGCCGAAGTCGATCACCCGCGGGCCGTCCCCGGCGACCAGCACGTTGGCGGGCTTGAGGTCGCGGTGGACCACCTCGACGCTGTGGATCGCCTGCAGGGCCTCGGCGATGCCGCCCATCAGCAGCAGCACGGTGCGCACCGGCAGCGCGCCGTTCTCGCGCACCACCTGCTGCAGGGACGGGCCCGGGACGTAGGCGGTGACGAGCCAGGGGGCGTCGGTGTCCAGCCCGCCGGAGTCGATCACCTGGGCGGTGTAGAGCCCGTGGATTCGCTGGGCGCTGCTGACCTCCTGGGCGAAGCGCCGGCGGAACTCGCCGTCCTCGGCGAACTCCGGGCGCACCACCTTGAGCGCGACCGGGCGCCCGCCCGGGGTGTAGGAGAGGTAGACCCGGCCCATGCCGCCGGCGCCGAGCCGGGCGAACAGGCGGTAGCCGCCGACCTCCTTGGGGTCGTCCGGAAGGAGCGGCTGGAAGACCGGCGGGAGCTTTCCGGCGTCCCGAGGCGTGTCGGCGGTCATGTGGTGGTCCCCCTGGGAGAGCGGTGAGGCGGTACGGCCGGGTCGGCGGGCGCGTGGACGGGTGCCGCGTCCGACCGGCTCGGCATAACCTATCGACCCGTCAGTTGGTCGTGCACCGTGGCTCCGGTTTGGTTGCAGACCTGGGACCTTGACATGGCTCGGCGGTGAAACGGTTCTCCCCGGCGGAACGGGGCGGCCCGGCGGAACGGGGCGGCCCGGCGGAACGAGTCGCCCGGAGGAACGAGGCGGCCCCCGCCCTCCCGGAGGGGAGGACGGGGGCCGGTGAGCCCTCGGGGCGACGGGGGCCGGTGAGCCCCCGCGGCGTCAGAGCGCGTAGACCTCTTCGATCAGCGCCTGCTGCTCGGCGGCGTGCCGCTTGGCCGAGCCGACCGCCGGCGACGAGGCCGCCGTACGGGCCACGCGGCGCAGACGGGCGTCGCCGCCGGTGCGGCCGATGACGACCTGCAGGTGGTCGACCAGGTTCATCGCGATGAACGGCCAGGCACCCTGGTTGGCCGGCTCCTCCTGCGCCCAGACGAACTGGACGTCGTCGCCGTAGCGGGCCAGCTCCTCCTGGAGCTCGGCCACCGGCAGCGGGTAGAGCCGCTCGACCCGGACGATCGCGGTGTCGGTGACACCGCGCTCGGCGCGGGCGGCCTCCAGGTCGTAGTAGAACTTGCCGGCGGTGATGACCACCTTGCGGACCTGCGCCGGGTCGACGGTGGTGTCGCCGATGACCGGGCGGAACGAGCCGGACAGGAACTCCTCGGTCGCACTCGCCGCGGCCTTCAGGCGCAGCATCGACTTCGGGGTGAAGACGACCAGCGGCTTGTGGTGCGGGTTGTGCGCCTGCCAGCGCAGCAGGTGGAAGTAGTTCGACGGCAGGGTCGGCATCGCGACCGTCATGTTGTTCTGCGCGCACAGCTGGAGGAAGCGCTCCGGGCGGGCGGACGAGTGGTCCGGGCCCTGGCCCTCGTAGCCGTGCGGCAGCAGCAGGGTGACGCCGGAGTGCTGGCCCCACTTCTGCTCGGCGGAGGCGATGTACTCGTCCACCATGGTCTGCGCGCCGTTGACGAAGTCGCCGAACTGCGCCTCCCACATGACCAGCGCGTTCGGGCGGGTCAGCGAGTAGCCGTACTCGAAGCCCATGGCCGCGTACTCCGACAGCAGGCTGTCGTAGACGGTGTAGCGGGCCTGGTCCTCGGTGAGGTACTGCAGCGGGGTGTAGTCCTCGCCGGTCTTGCGGTCGATCAGGACGGCGTGCCGCTGGCCGAAGGTGCCGCGGCGGCTGTCCTGGCCGGCCAGGCGGACCGGGTGGCCCTCCATCAGCAGCGAGCCGATGGCGAGGGTCTCGCCCATCGCCCAGTCGATGGTGTTGTCCTCGACCGAGGCGGCCCGGCGCTGCAGCTGCGGCAGCAGGCGCGGGTGGACGGTCAGCCACTCCGGCAGGTTGACCTGGGAGGCGGCGATCCGCTTGACCATCTCCTGGGAGATGCCGGTCTGGATGGAGACCGGGAAGTCGGCGACCGGCTTGCCGGCGGTCGCGTCGGCCGGCGCCTGGGCCGCGTCGCGGACCTCGGCGAAGACCTTCTCCAGCTGGCCCTGGAAGTCCTGGAGCGCCTGCTCCGCCTCTTCCATGGTGATGTCGCCGCGACCGATCAGGCCCTCGGTGTACAGCTTGCGCACCGAGCGCTTCTTGTCGATCAGGTCGTACATCAGCGGCTGGGTGAACGACGGGTTGTCGGCCTCGTTGTGACCGCGGCGGCGGTAGCAGATGAGGTCGATCACCACGTCCTTGTGGAACTCCTGGCGGAACTCGAAGGCGAGCCGCGCGACGCGGACCACGGCCTCCGGGTCGTCGCCGTTCACGTGGAAGATCGGGGCCTCGATCATGCGGGCCACGTCGGTGCAGTACATCGAGGAGCGCGAGGACGCCGGGGCGGCGGTGAAGCCGACCTGGTTGTTCACCACGACGTGCACGGTGCCGCCGGTGCGGTAGCCGCGCAGCTGCGACATGTTCAGGGTCTCCGCGACGACGCCCTGGCCGGCGAAGGCCGCGTCGCCGTGGATCTGGATCGGCAGCACCGGGAAGGTGGTGCCGCCCTGGTCCAGGATGTCCTGCTTGGCGCGGGCGATGCCCTCGACGACCGGGTCCACGGCCTCCAGGTGGGAGGGGTTCGCGGCGAGCGAGACCTTGATGGTCTCGCCGTCCAGGCCGGTGAAGGTGCCCTCGGCGCCCAGGTGGTACTTGACGTCGCCGGAGCCGTGCATCGACTTCGGGTCGAGGTTGCCCTCGAACTCGCCGAAGATCTTGCCGTACGGCTTGCCGACGATGTTGGCCAGCACGTTCAGGCGGCCGCGGTGGGCCATGCCGATGACGGCCTCGTCGAGGCGGTGCTCGGCGGCGGCGTCGATGGTGGCGTCCAGCAGCGGGATGAGCGACTCGCCGCCCTCCAGCGAGAACCGCTTCTGCCCGACGTACTTGGTCTGCAGGAAGGTCTCGAAGGCCTCGGCCGAGTTCAGGCGGCGGAGGATCCGCAGCTGCTCCTCGCGCTCCGGCTTGGTGTACGGCTTCTCCAGGCGCTCCTGCAGCCACTTGCGCTGCTTCGGGTCCTGGATGTGCATGTACTCGATGCCGACGGTGCGGCAGTAGGTGTTGCGCAGCAGGCCGAGGATGTCGCGGAGCTTCATCATCTTCTGGCCGCCGAAGCCGCCGACCGCGAACTCGCGCTCCAGGTCCCACAGGGTGAGGCCGTGCTGGACGACGTCCAGGTCGGGGTGCTTGCGCTGCTTGTACTCCAGCGGGTCGGTGTCGGCCATCAGGTGGCCGCGCACGCGGTACGCGTGGATGAGCTCCATGACGCGGGCGGTCTTGTTGACCTCGTCGTCGTGGGTGGTGGCGACGTCGGTGGCCCAGCGGACCGGCTCGTACGGGATCCGCAGCGACTCGAAGATCTCGTCGTAGAAGCCGTTCTCGCCGAGCAGCAGGCGGTGGATCTCGCGCAGGAACTCGCCGGACGCCGCGCCCTGGATGACGCGGTGGTCGTAGGTCGAGGTCAGCGTCATGATCTTGGAGACGCCCAGGCGGGCCAGGGTCTCCGGGGCGGAGCCCTGGAACTCGGCCGGGTACTCCATGGCGCCGACGCCGACGATGGTGCCCTGGTTCTGCATCAGGCGCGGCACGGAGTGCACGGTGCCGATGCCGCCGGGGTTGGTCAGCGAGACCGTGACGCCGGTGAAGTCGTCCATGGTCAGCTTGTTGGCGCGAGCCCGGCGGACGATGTCCTCGTAGGCCTGCCAGAAGCCGAAGAAGTCGAGGGTCTCGGCCTTCTTGATGGCCGCGACGACGAGCTGGCGGTCGCCGTTCGGCTTGACCAGGTCGATGGCCAGGCCGAGGTTGACGTGCTCCGGCTTGACCAGGAAGGCCTTGCCGTCCTCCACCTTGTAGCTGTGGTTCATGCCCGGGGCGGCCTTGATGGCCTGGACCAGGGCGTAACCGATCAGGTGGGTGAAGGAGACCTTGCCGCCGCGGGCGCGCTGCAGGTGGTTGTTGATGACGATGCGGTTGTCGATCAACAGCTTCGCCGGAACGGCGCGGACCGAGGTCGCGGTCGGCACCTCCAGCGAGGCGTCCATGTTGCTGGCGACGGCCTTCGCCGGGCCGCGCAGCTGGACCAGCTCGGGGCCGGTCGGAGCGGCGGGCGCGGCCGGTGCCGGGGCGGCGGCCTTCGGGGCCGGGGGCGCGGCGGGCGCGGCGGCGAGCGGAGCCGGTGCGGCCGGGGCGGCAGCCGGGGCCGGAGCGGCGGGGGCTGCCGCGGCCGGAGCGGCGGCGGGCGCGGGGGCAGCGGCAGGGGTCGGCGTGGGGCCGGCCTGGGTCGCGGCCTGGGTCACTGGGGTCACCTCGGTACCGGGCTTGTAGTCGGCGAAAAAGTCCCACCAGGCTCGGTCGACCGAGTTCGGGTCCTGGAGGTACTGCTGGTAGATCTCGTCGACGAGCCACTCATTGGGGCCGAAGCCAGTGGAACTTGCCGAGCTGTTGGGGGTTTCAGGGGACTGTGGCGACACGGCGGCAACCGCCCTCTTCCGCTTCCTTTTGGGATGTTTGGACAGCGGGGATTAAGGCTACGCCCCTGACCAGTGATCGCGCAGTCCCCGGGGGCCAGGCGTCGTCCAGATCACAGTCCTGACCTGCACTTTGGCCGAAAAAGTACGTTAGAAAGCCGTATCTGAGGGGAACCGACCGGCTCTGAGCGCGGCCCATATGCGGACCAAAGCGGACAAACCCCTACGGAAATCTTCTAATGATCTTCGTATGCGTCTGTGTCGGATCTGTGACAAATGTCCCGGCCGTCGCCCGGGCGCTGCCCCGGCAGCCGCACCTCGATCCGGCAGCCGCGCGGCGACTCCGCCACCGCGATCCGCCCGCCGTGCAGGTCCACCGCCCAGCGGGCGATGGCCAGGCCGAGGCCGGTGCCGCCGTCCGAGCCCGGACCGGAGGCCGTCGCGGTGCCGCTGCGGCTGAACCGCTCGAAGACCCGGGTGCGGTCGGCGAGCGGGATGCCGGGGCCCTCGTCCTGGACCTCCAGCAGCAGCCCGCCGTCCTCGCCGTCGGGCCGCGCGCGCACCGTCACGGTGCCGCCGGGCGGGGAGTGCTTGCAGGCGTTGTCGACCAGGTTGGCGACCACCTGGTGGAGTCGTTCCGGGTCCGCCACGCCGGTCAGGCCGGCCGGGCTGACCTCCAGGGCGAGCCGGACGTCGCCGCGCCGGGAGAAGGCCCCGCCGGCCGTCGCGCCGTCCACGGTGACCCCGCGCAGCACGCCGTCCAGGAACTCGCGGACCTCGAAGGGCCGGGCGTCCAGGTCGACCACGCCGTCGTCGATCTTGGAGAGGTCGAGCAGGTGGGTGACCAGGCGGCCGAGCCGTTCGGTCTGCTCCAGGGCCGCCCCCAGCGTCGCCGGGTTGGGCTGGACGACGCCGTCGACCACGTTCTCCAGGACGGCGCGCAGTGCGGCGATCGGCGTGCGCAGCTCGTGCGAGACGTTGGCGACCAGCTCGCGGCGGTGCTGGTCGGCGGCCTCCAGGTCGGCGGCCATCGCGTTGAAGGCGGCCGCCAGCTCGCCGATCTCGTCGCGCGAGCTCACCTCGACCCGGCGGCTGTAGTCGCCGGAGGCCATCGCCCTGGCGGCCTCCGTCATCTCGCGCAGGGGGGCGGTCAGCCCGTGCGCGAGGAACTGCATGAACAGCAGCGAGGCGATCATGGAGAAGACCATGATGATCCGGATCTGGGTCTCGGACCGGATCGCCACGACCACCATCCCGGTGGCCAGGAACACGGAGACGATCACGAGCAGGGCGAGTTTGCCCTTGATCGAGCGGACCGGGTCGAGCGGCCGGATGTCGGTCCAGACCCGGTGGGCGGCACGGGCGACGAGGGTCTGCGGCCGTGCGCGGTCGGAGTCCGCGTTGCGTTGCTGTGGAAAGGTCATCGGTCCCTGTGGTCCCCGCGTGGTGGACGGCGTCGTTCGGGACGAGGGCCCCCCGGTGGCCCGTCGCCCGAGGTCCGCCGTCAGGAGAGCGGGGCCTCCAGTGCGTACCCGACACCGTGCACGGTGCGGATCCAGCTGGCGCCGATCTTCCGGCGCAGCGCCTTGACGTGGCTGTCCACGGTGCGGGTGCCGGAGGCGTCGGTCCAGTCCCAGACCTCGGCCAGCAACTGCTCGCGGGTGAGCACCGCGCGCGGCTGGGCGGCCAGGCAGGCGAGCAGGTCGAACTCGGTCGGCGTCAGGTGGACGTCACCCGAGGCCAGCCGGACCCGGCGCTGCACGTGGTCGATCTCCAGTTCGCCGAAGCGCAGGCTGCCGAGCGCGGGCGTCCGGGCGGCCTGCTGGGCGCGCTCGACGCGGCGCAGCAGCACGTTGACCCGGGCGGCCAGTTCGCGCATGGAGAACGGCTTGGTCATGTAGTCGTCCGCACCGACGCCGAGGCCGACCAGCAGGTCCGTCTCGTCGTCGCGGGCGGTCAGCATCAGCACCGGCACCGGGCGCTGGGCCTGGATCCGGCGGCACACCTCCAGGCCGTCGAAGCCGGGCAGCATGATGTCGAGGACGACGAGGTCCGGCTGCCAGGTGTGGAAGCCGTCGACCGCGCCGGGGCCGTCGTGGGCCACGGCGACCTTGAAGCCCTCCGCGCCCAGTCGGGCCGCGATCGACTCGGCGATCGTGGGCTCGTCCTCCACCACCAGCACTCTGCGCTGGCTGCTCACCGCTCCGCCGGCGTTGTGGTTGTCCTGCTGAATTTCTGTCACGGTCACGCCACCGCCCCCAGGGCTGCGGGCCGGCCACCTGTGGGGATGGCGGGGCTCCGCTCGTAGTCTTGTTCCGTCGTGGACTGTGCCGGGTCCGCCGTCCCGTCGCGCGATCGGGAGGCGAGGACGGACTGGTCGGCCGCCCACTTCTCCCGCGCACTTCGCAGCGTACGGACAGCGGATGCTTTCCGGCAGGTGGACCGGACGTTTCCGGCCCGTGGGCCGACTGTTCGAGCCGCCCGCGGGCCCACTGCGCGAGTGGGCACGGACCGGTACCTTACCCGGCGAATTTTCACCGCGTAACGGTACGTATGCAGTCGAGTTGACGCCAAGTCGCCGGTCAGAGGCCCTACTGACAGGTCAATGGGAAGTAGGTCTGGACCAATATCGGGAATCCTGCGATCCGGTACGTCGACGGTCTTCACGGGCTTTTCCCAGCTGCCTCCCAGAACCTCGACGTACCGTGGGCACGACAACACCCGTTCGGGCGGAACCCGTGGTGCGCGCCGGTGCGTCGGGCCCCGGCGGGAGCCGGTGGCTGCGGCGTGGAGCGGAGGCGGCATGGCGGGACTGCGGCGGGACGCCGACGGGCGCGCGCCCGCGGGAGTGCCGTACGGAATGCTCCGCCACGGGTTGCGTTCCGGTGTCGCGCAATGGGTGCTGGACCGGGTGCCGACGCCCCGGCGCAATCCCTTCACGCTCGGATACCTCGCCGTCGTGGGCGTCACCACGACCTTCGCGAAATTCGCGGACCCGGAACTCGTGCGGCGCTTGCAGGAAGCTTCCAGCTCCGACGGCCACAACCTGCTGCAGCACCCCCTGCGGGCCCTGGTCCTGAGTGGTCTCTGGGTGGCCGGCGAGGTGTGGATGCCCTACCTGTGGGGATTCGCCCTCACCCTCGCGCCGCTGGAGCGCAGGGTCGGGCCCGCCCGGGCCGCCGCCGTCTTCGCGATCGGCCACGTCGCGGCCACCCTGCTCTCCCAGGGCGTGGTGATCGCGGCCGTCGGGACGGGGCGGATGGCCCCCGAGGTGCTGGACCGCCTGGACATCGGGGTCAGCTACGGCGTGCTCGCCTGCCTGGGCGCGGTGGCCGGACTGCTCTCCTGGCCCGGGCGGCTGCTCGCGCTGGGCGGCGCCGGGGCGATGATCGCCGGGCAGATCGCCTCCGACGAGGACGTGGTCACCGCGGTGGGGCACCCCGCGGCGGTGCTCGCCGGGGTCGCGCTGTGGCGGTGGCTGCGCCGGGTCGAGCGGCGCCCGGCCCGGCCGCGTCCGGTCGCCGCGGCGGCCGGCGGCGCCGTGCCGGCGCGCGTGCGGACCGCGCGCTGAGGACTTTCCGGGGGCTGTGCGGTGTTCCCCCGGCGCCCTTTTGACGGCGGCCCCCGAGGCGTTCCCCGGCCGGATCCTGTTCGCTCACGGCGAACCACGTCGCGGGAACATCCGGTGCCCGTCAAGCCTTAGTCAGGTCGACTCAACTTCACTGACTGGGGAGAGATCATGGCATCGACGTCCACACCGCTCACCCTGCCCGTGCTGCCGCTCGACGACGAGGTCGTCCTGCCGGGCATGGTCGTGCCGCTGGACCTCAAGGACACCGAGGTGCGCGCCGCGGTCGAGGCCGCCCGTGCCGCGGCCGCCGTCGGTGGCAAGCCGCAGGTCCTGCTGGTCCCGCGGGTGGACGGCTCGTACGCGGCGGTCGGCACGCTGGCCACCGTGGAGCAGGTCGGCCGGCTGGCCGACGGGGAGCCCGCCGCGCTGGTGCGCGCCGTGCGCCGGGTCCGCATCGGGGTCGGCACCACCGGCCCCGGCGCCGCCCTCTGGGTGGAGACCACACCGTTCACGGAGTCCTCGGTCGGCCTGCCGGTGGCCGGCCGGGCCGCCGAGCTCGTCAAGGAGTACAAGGCGCTGTCCACCCAGTGGCTGCGCAAGCGCGGCGCCTGGCAGATCGTGGACCGGGTCGCCCAGATCGAGGGCGTCGGCGAGCTCGCCGACAACATCGGCTACGCGCCCTTCGCCACCGCCGAGCAGAAGCTCAAGGTGCTGCTGGAGGCCGACCAGGTGGCCCGGCTGGAGTACGCGCTGACGCTGCTGCGCGACCACCTCGCCGAGGAGGAGGTCAACGACACCATCCGCAAGGACGTCGAGGAGGGCGTGGCCAAGCAGCAGAAGGAGTTCCTGCTCCGCCGCCAGCTGGAGGCCGTCCGCAAGGAGCTGGCCGAGCTGAACGGAGACCCGGCCGACGAGGAGGGCGACTACCGCGCCCGGGTCGAGGCCGCGGACCTTCCGGAGAAGGTCCGCGCGGCCGCCCTCAAGGAGGTCGACAAGCTGGAGCGGGCCTCCGACCAGTCGCCCGAGGGCTCCTGGATCCGCACCTGGCTGGACACCGTCCTGGAGCTGCCCTGGAACGATCGCACCGAGGACGCGTACGACATCGCCGGCGCCCGCGCGGTGCTGGACGCCGACCACGCCGGCCTGGCCGACGTGAAGGAGCGCATCGTCGAGTACCTGGCCGTCCGCAAGCGCCGGGCCGACCAGGGTCTCGGCCTGGTGGGCGGCCGTCGCGGGGGAGCGGTGCTCGCCCTCGTCGGCCCGCCCGGCGTCGGCAAGACCTCGCTCGGCGAGTCGGTGGCCCGCGCCATGGGCCGCAGGTTCGTCCGGGTCGCGCTCGGCGGCGTCCGGGACGAGGCCGAGATCCGCGGCCACCGGCGGACCTACGTCGGCGCGCTGCCGGGCCGCCTGGTCCGGGCGATCAAGGAGGCCGGCTCGATGAACCCGGTCGTCCTGCTCGACGAGATCGACAAGGTCGGCTCCGACTACCGGGGCGACCCGGCCGCCGCCCTGCTGGAGGTGCTGGACCCGGCGCAGAACCACACCTTCCGGGACCACTACCTGGAGGTCGAGCTCGACCTCTCCGACGTCGTCTTCCTCGCCACCGCCAACGTGCTGGAGGCCATCCCCGAGCCGCTGCTCGACCGGATGGAGCTGGTCCGGCTGGACGGCTACACCGAGGACGAGAAGGTCGTCATCGCCCGCGACCACCTGCTCCCTCGCCAGCTGGAGAAGGCCGGCCTCGGCGGCGAGCAGGTCAGCGTGGACGAGACCGCGTTGCGCCGGCTCGCCGGGGAGTACACCCGCGAGGCGGGCGTGCGGAACCTGGAGCGCTCGATCGCCCGGGTGCTGCGCAAGATTGCCGCCCAGGCCGAGCTGGGCGAGCGCGAGCTGCCCGCCGCGGTCGGCGCGGAGGACCTGCGCGCCCTGATCGGCCGGCCGCACCACGTGCCGGAGGCCGCCCAGGAGCCGGGCGAGCGCCGCACCGCCGTCCCCGGCGTCGCCACCGGACTCGCGGTGACCGGCGCCGGCGGCGACGTCCTCTACATCGAGGCCTCGCTGGCCGACGCCGAGACCGGCGGCACCGGGCTGACCCTCACCGGGCAGCTGGGCGACGTGATGAAGGAGTCCGCGCACATCGCGCTCTCCTACCTGCGCTCGCGCGGCGCCGAGCTGGAACTGCCGGTCACCTCGCTGCGCGACCGCGGCGTGCACCTGCACGTCCCGGCCGGAGCCGTCCCCAAGGACGGGCCGAGCGCCGGCATCACCATGACCACGGCGCTGGCCTCGCTGCTCTCCGGCCGCAAGGTGCGCACCGACGTGGCGATGACCGGCGAGGTGTCGCTGACCGGGCGGGTGCTGCCGATCGGCGGGGTGAAGCAGAAGCTGCTCGCCGCCGACCGGGCCGGGATCACCACGGTGATCATCCCCAAGCGCAACGAGGCCGACCTGGACGACGTCCCGGCCGAGGTGCTGGAGCGGCTCACCGTCCACCCGGTGGCGGACGTCCGGGAGGTGCTGGAGCTGGCGCTGGAGCCAGCCGAGGTGCTGGTCGCCGCCGCCTGAGCGGCGGGCCGGTGAGCTGAGGGGCCGACGGCACCTGCGCGTGCGAGACTGCGGAGGTGCCGTCCCCCACGCAGCGCGCCCTGGCCCGGGTGCCGGCCCGGCTGCGTCCCTTCCTGGTGCGCCACCGCCGGCTGGTGAAGTTCCTGCTGGTCGGGGGCACCTGCTTCGTGCTCACCGTGGTGGTCAACCTCCAGCTCAAGTCGACCGTGCTGCAGCACAAGCCGGTGGTCGCGCTGACCATCGCGACCGTGATCGCCACCGCGGTCTCCTACGTGCTGAACCGCAGCTGGGCCTTCCGGGCCGGCGGCCGCCGGCGCGAGGCCCTGCTGTTCTTCCTGGTCAGCGCGGTGGCGATCGGCGTCAACGACCTGCCGCTGGTGATCTCCCGCTACCTCCTGGACCTGCGCGAGCCGTACGTGGGCTCCTTCGCCCAGGAGGTCGCCGACTTCGTCAGCGGCATGGTCGTCGGCACCTTCGTGGCGATGCTGTTCCGCTTCTGGGCGATGCAGCGGTGGGTCTTCACCCGGCTCGCCGAGCGCCCCGCCGCCGGGCCCGCGCCGGTCCGGACGGCGGCGCCGGAACCCGGCTACGCCGCCGCCGACGTCCCGCCGGACGCGCCGTGACGGGCGAGGTGAGCCGGATGCGCGAGCCGGACGCCCGGCGGACCGGGCCGGCCAGCCAGCAGGGCATGCGCCGGGCCAATCTGGCCCTGGTCCTCGGGGTGATCGCGAGCGGCCCGCGCTCTCGTGCCGAGGTCGCCGCCGAGACCGGGCTGACCAGGGCCGCGGTCTCCTCGCTCACCGAACAGCTGATCGCCGGCGGCCTGGTGGTCGAGGTCGGCCCCGCCACCCCCAGCGGGAAGGTCGGCCGCCCCGGAACCGCGCTCGGACTCGATCCGCTCGGGCCCGGCGGCCTCGGCGCCGAGATCGGCGTCCGGCACCTCGGTGCCTGCGTGGTCGACCTGCGCGGTGAGGTCCGCGCCGTCCGCCGCCAGGAGATCTCCAACCACGGCCGGGCCCCCGCCGCCGTCATGGCCGACCTCGCCGCCCTGGTGCGCTCCGCCGTCACCGAGGCCGGGGTCCGCCCCGCCGGGCTCGCCCTGGCAGTCCCCGGACTGGTCGGCGACGCCGGCGCGGTGCTGCAGCGGGCCGCCAACCTCGGCTGGCAGGACGTCCCGCTGGCCGCCGAACTGCGCGCCGCGCTGCGCCCGGCCGCGGACGGCCTGGCCGAACTGCCGATCGAGGCCGACAACGAGGCCAACCTCGGCGGCCTCGCCGAGCGCTGGCTGGGCGAGCGGCCCGAGGACTTCCTGTACGTCTCCGCCGAGGCCGGCGTCGGCTCGGCGATCGTGGTCGGCGGCCGGCTGCTGCGCGGCGCGCGCGGCTACGCGGGCGAGTTCGGCCACGTGCCGGTCCGCCCCGACGGGCCCCGCTGCGCCTGCGGCGCGCGCGGCTGCCTGGAGCAGTACGCGGGCGAGGCGGCGGTCCTGCGGGCGGCCGGACTGACCGGCCACCGGGGCGACTGGGTGGCCCTGCTCGCCGAACGCGCGGCCGCGGGCGAGCAGCGGGCCCGCGCGGCGCTGGCCGGGGCCGGGTCCGCGCTCGGCATCGCGGCCGCCGGGGCGGTCAACCTGCTGGACCCGGCCGAGGTGGTGCTGGGCGGCGGCTACGCCCGGCTGGCGCCCTGGCTGCTGCCCGCCATGCGCGCCGAACTGGCCGCCCGGGTGACCGTCCGGCCGTGGTCGGAGGACCGGCTGGCCGTCTCCCGGCTGGGCCGACGCGGCCCGCTGCTGGGCGCGGCGGTGGGTGTCGTCCGCGCCGTCGTCGCCGACCCGGGGCTGCTCGCGGTCGGCTGATCCGCCCGCAGCGGGCCCGAACCCCCCGGGCCACCGGCCCGGGGGGTTCGGGCCCGTCCCTCGGAGCCCGTCGGATCAGACCTCGACGGTGGCGGGCTCGCGCTCCTCGGTTCGGGAGCCGCGCAGGACGGCCAGGAAAGCCGCGCCGATGCCGACCAGCGCCCAGACCACCAGGACCAGGATCGGCATCGCCAGGTTGGTCGAGCCGAAGTAGGCGATCGACTTGGTCGCGGAGGTGCCGGCGCCGTTCGGGATGACCGAGCCGATGGCCCGCCAGAACGGCGGCATCATCGGTGCCGGGTAGACGCCGCCCGCGCTGGGGTTGCCCAGGACGACGAAGACCAGCACCGCGAGGCCGATGCCGATGATCCCGAACAGGCACTGCAGCGCCATGGTGAAGGCGCCGACCGAGAAGACCACCAGGGCGCCGAGGGCGGTCAGGGAGAGGATCGAGCCCGGCAGCGCGTCCAGCACCGGCCCGGCGATGATCGTGCCGCCGAGGCCGGCCGCGACGGAGTAGAGGGCCAGCACGCCCAGGCGGATCAGCAGGCGGTGGGCGTTGGCCGGCTTGGAGCCGGCGCTGATGCCGAGGATCGAGGCGACCAGGTAGCCGCCGACGCACCAGCCGATCACCAGGTAGAAGGAGGACAGGCCGTTGGTGTCGCCCTTGGCGAGCGGCACGACGTCCTCGACCCGGATCGTCCGGCCCTGGGAGCTGTCGATCGCGCTGGTGATGCTCTCGGCGGCCTTGGCGGCGGACGGGCCGCGGGCACCGCCGACCAGCAGGGTGTCCTCGGTGCCGGACGGGTTCACGACCCAGGCGGCGTAGATCTTCTGGTCCTTGATCTGCGCGGTCGCCGTCTCGGCGTCCGGCGCGGTGACGGCCTTGACGGCGTCGTTCGGGACCGCCTCCAGCGCTCCGACCAGCTTGGGGGCGACCTGCGGCGGGGCGACGACGGCGATGGAGAGGTTCTGCGGGGCGGGCTTGTGCAGCGCGCCGATGTAGGACGTGATGAAGCCGAGTTGGAGCAGCAGCACTCCGATCACGAGCAGTGCCGCGCGCGGGGTGACCGCGCTCTTCAGTTCTGTGACGAAACCCTGCCCCGGGGCTGACATCCACATCTCCTTGCGTATCGGGGAAAAACGGATCTTCCAGAACCAATACTTCATACCATGAAGTAGTTGGTTCGTCGTACCCCCGCGCCGGGCCCGGGCCGGGTCCGGGCCGGGACCGCTGCGCGATACTGACGCGGTGAGCGACGAGGAAGCCCTGGTGGCGGTGGAGCGCGAGGTCGCGCTGATGTTCCGGCGGGGCCGGGCCAGAGTGGCGGAACTCTCACGCCGGGTGCACCCCGGGCTGGAGGGCATGGCGTACAGCATGCTCGGCTACATCGAGCAGGCCGGGCAGGTCCGGGTGACTGACGTGGGCGTGCACTTCGCGGTGGGCAAGGCGACGGTGAGCCGGCAGATCCGGGCGCTGGAGGAGCTCGGGCTGGTGGCCCGGGAGGTGGACCCGCTGGACCGGCGGGCCGCGCTGGTGTCGCTGACCGAGGACGGGCGGCGGCGCTACCTGGTCGCCCGGGACGTCCGGATGCGGCGGGTGCGCGAGGTGATGGACGACTGGTCGCAGGACGACAAGGTCCGGTTCGCGGAGCTGCTGCGCCGCTTCAACGACGTCCTGGGGGATCCGCCGCCGGAGCCGTCCGACTGATCCGGGCGAGGGCGGCGCGGCTTTACCCTCCCTTGAAGAAAGTTGCCTAATTCAACCATCTCGTCTTATGGTTGCTTAAGGCAACGAACTTTCATGATGCGCGTATCCCGCACGCCCGCGCCGAAGGACCCAGATGACCGTGACCACCGAGGCCGCGAGCGGCACCGCCGCCGCCGCCGACACCCGACAGATGACGCACCGGCAGGTGATGGAGGCCCTCTCCGGCCTGCTGCTCGGCCTCTTCGTGGCCGTGCTCTCCTCGACCGTCGTCTCCAACGCCCTGCCGCACATCCTGGCCGACCTGCACGGCGGCCAGTCCGCCTACACCTGGGTGATCACCGCGGCCCTGCTCACCCTGACCGCCTCCACCCCGATCTGGGGCAAGCTCTCCGACCTCGCCAGCAAGAAGCTGCTGCTGCAGATCGCCCTGCTGATCTACATCGCGACCTCCGCGCTGGCCGGCCTCTCGCAGAACACCGGCGAGCTGATCGCCTGCCGCGCGCTGCAGGGCGTCGGCGCCGGCGGTGTCGTCGCGCTGGGCCAGATCTGCCTGGCCGCGATGGTCCCGCCGCGCGAGCGCGGCCGGTACAGCGGCTACTTCGGCGCGGTCTTCGCGCT
The DNA here is from genome assembly GCF_055585785.1 of Kitasatospora sp. NPDC053308. Lineage (NCBI taxonomy): Bacteria > Bacillati > Actinomycetota > Actinomycetes > Kitasatosporales > Streptomycetaceae > Kitasatospora > Kitasatospora sp. NPDC053308. The sequence continues at coordinate 308,213 of NZ_JBVJJY010000005.1, forward strand.
CGCCACCATCGGCGGCCCGCTGATCGGCGGCGTCATCGTGGACACCTCCTGGCTGGGCTGGCGCTGGTGCTTCTACGTCGGCATCCCGTTCGCGCTGGCCGCGATCGTGGTGGTGCAGCGGACCCTCAAGCTGCCGGTGGTCAAGCGCAAGGCGAAGATCGACTACCTGGGCGCGCTGGTCATCACCGCCGCGGTCAGCCTGCTGATGATCTGGATCACGCTGGCCGGCAAGGACTACGCCTGGCTGTCCTGGCAGACCGCGGCCATGGTCGGCGGCGGCCTGCTGCTGGGCGCGCTGGCCGTCGTGGTCGAGCGCCGCGCCGCCGAGCCGATCATCCCGCCGGACCTCTTCCGGTACCGCACCGTCACCCTGTCCGCCCTGGCCAGCGTGCTGGTCGGCGTCGGGATGTACGGCGCGACCACCTTCCTCAGCCAGTACTTCCAGCTGGCCCGGGCCAAGTCCCCGACCATGGCCGGCCTGATGACCCTGCCGATGATCCTCGGCCTGGCGGTCTCCTCCGCGGTGGCCGGCCGTCTGATCACCAAGTACGGCAAGTGGAAGGCCTACCTGGTGGCCGGCACCGCGCTGCTCGCGGTCGGCTTCGGCCTGCTGGGCACCGCCCGGGCCGACACGGACTACGTGCTGCTCTCCGCCTACATGGCGATCACCGGCATCGGCCTCGGCCTGACCAGCCAGAACCTGGTGCTCGCGGTGCAGAACACGGTGCCCCGGCACGAGCTCGGCGCGGCCAGCTCGGTGGTCACCTTCTTCCGCACCATGGGCGGCGCGATGGGCGTCTCCGCGCTCGGCGCGCTGATGACGAACAAGGTCGGCCACTACCTGGCCGAGAACCTGGCCGCCGCGCACGTCCCGGCCGGGCCCGCGGCGGCCGGCGGCGGCATCCCCGACCTGCACAAGCTGCCGGCCCCGATCGTCCCGCTGGTCACCGACGCCTTCGGCCACGGGGTGGGCACCGTCTTCCTGTGGGCCGCGCCGTTCGCCGCCCTGGCCTTCGTCACCGTGCTGTTCATCCGGGAGACCGCGCTGAGGACCACCCAGGAGAACTGACCGGGACGGCCTGCGGGGGCCGGGACGCGCGAACGGGCCGGGGAGTGTGGAGACACTCCCCGGCCCGTTCCGGTGTCGTACGACGGTCAGTGACCGGCGATCAGCATCAGTCCGTAGCCGACGGCCGCGGCGCAGACCGCGAAGCAGGCGTACGCGCCGACCAGGGCCAGCCGGCCGCCCGGGGCCGGGGCGGCGCCGGCCTCGCGGGCGGTGCTCAGCGCGGCCTCGCGGCGGGACAGCGCCAGGATGCCGAGCGCGAACACCGCGACCACGGCGACGGTGATGCCGAAGCTGAAGCCGGCGGTCTGCGCCAGGGCGTTCCACTTGATGTGCATGGTGAGTGCTCCTCAGCCGGCGGCGCTCAGGCCGCGACCGTGGTCGAGGCGGGGGTGGGGACGGCCGCGGTGACGACGGGCGCCACCTCGACCGGGGTGACGTCGTTGACGTTGTCCGCGCCCACCGGCTGGCGGCGGGAGATCAGCCACATCGCGCCCGAGCCGGCCACCAGCACGGCGCCGACCAGGACGACGCCCCAGGTGCCCTGCTCGGCCAGCAGGGCCGCGCCGCCGGACACCAGCGCGGCGGCCGGCAGGGTCAGGCCCCAGGTGTAGACCATGCGGCGCACCAGGCTCCAGCGCAGCTCGCCCTTCGGGCCGCCGAGGCCGGCGCCCATGATGCCGCCCGAGCAGACCTGGGTGGTGGAGAGGCCGAAGCCCATGTGCGAGGAGGTCAGGATGACGGTCGCGGCGGCCGACTCGGAGGCGAAGCCCTGGGGCGGACGGATGTCGGCCAGGCCCTTGCCCATCGAGCGGATGATCCGCCAGCCGCCCATGTAGGTGCCCAGCGCGATCGCGGCACCCGCGGAGACGATCACCCAGGTGGGGGGCAGCGCGCCGTGCGGCAGGGCGCCGACCGAGACCAGGGTCAGGGTGATGATGCCCATGGTCTTCTGGGCGTCGTTGGTGCCGTGCGCCAGCGAGATCAGCGAGGAGGAGAAGACCTGGCCGGTCTTGAAGCCCTTCTCGGTGACGGCGGCGTCGCCCCTGCGGGTGATCGCGTAGGCCAGCTTGGTGGCGCCCCAGGAGGCGAGGCCGGCGACGAACGGCGAGGCGACCGCCGGAATGATGATCTTGGTGACCACGGTGTCGAAGTTGACGCCGTTCATGCCGACGCCGACGATCGTGGCGCCGATCAGGCCGCCGTACAGCGCGTGCGAGGAGCTGGACGGCAGTCCGCGCAGCCAGGTCAGCAGGTTCCAGAGGATCGCTCCGGCCAGTGCGGCGAAGATGATCTCGGGATGGACCCCGGCCTTCTCGTTGACGATGCCGCCGGAGATGGTGGTGGCGACCTTCACGGACAGGAACGCGCCCGCGAAGTTGAGCACGGCCGCGATGGTGACCGCGACCTTCGGACGAAGGGCCCCGGTCGCGATCGCGGTGGCGGCCGCGTTGGCGGTGTCGTGGAACCCGTTGGTGAAGTCGAAGGCGAGCGCCGTGATGATCACAACGGCTACCAGGAACGAGATGTGTTCCATACCCAAACAATCGTCGTAGTTGTCGCACGGACGTTGATGACGTCGCGACCGTAGGTCGGCTTGGTAAACGGAAGGTGAACTGGGCCGGGAATCGTGGTTCCGATGGTTGACTCAGGGTAGCCGGAACCTTTCCTTCGGATGACCTTGGTCGGCCTGAGCTGGGCATTGGCGAAGAACGCCCCGGTTCGACCGGCTTTGCTGAGACCTGTCTCACACTCAAAGCGAGAATTAACCTCCCGGTCCGCATGCGCCCTGTTTCCGGCGAGTAACCCGTGGGAGGATCTGCGGGATCCGGGAGACCGGGACAGGGCGCGGGCGGGGAGGACCAATCCATGGGTGGGGCTGCACAGCGAACGGAGACGTCAGGCGGGCGCCCCTGGGTGCGGGCCGCCCTGCGCTGCGGAGCCGTCCTCGCGGCCGCCGCGCTCGCGCTGCCGGCCGCCGCCGGGGCCGCCTGGGCCGCGCCCGACCCGGGCGCCGGCACCGTCGTCGCCGGAGCGGACCCGCTGGCCGCCGCCAAGGCCACCCTCGGCCCGCTGCTCGACCGGCTGCACGCGCTCTACCAGAACGCCGAGGCCGCCACCGAGCAGTACAACGGCACCGTCGCCAAGGTCGCCGAGCAGCAGGCCGCGCTCACCGACCTGCAGGGCCAGGTCGAGCGCCAGCAGAAGCAGGTCGACGCCGGCACCGACATCGCCGCGCAGCTCGCGGCCGCGCAGTACCGCAACGGCGCCGCCTCCGCGTACGCCGAACTGCTGCTCTCCAAGGACCCGTACGAGGCGGTCACCGTCGCCGAGCTGCTCGCCGCGGCCAGCCGCTCCCAGTCGGAGTTCCTGGACCGGCTGAAGAGCGACCGGGACGCGCTCGACGGGCTGAAGAAGCAGGCCGAGGAGGCGTTGAAGGCCTCCCAGGCCCTGGTCGCCCAGCAGGACGCCGCCAAGAGCAAGGTGGCGGCCGACCTCGCCGCGGTCGAGCAGGTGGTCTCCTCGCTGACGGGCGCCCAGCGCGCCGAACTGGAGCAGCTGGAGAAGGCGAAGGCCGACGAGGCGCAGCTCGCGTTCCTCGCCTCCGGGGCGCTCGGCAAGGGGGAGCGCACCCCCTCGCTGCAGGGACGCGCGGCCGTGGCCTTCGCGCTGGCGCAGGTGGGCAAGCCCTACCTGTGGGGCGGCACCGGCCCGGACGCCTACGACTGCTCGGGCCTCACCTCGCAGGCCTGGCTGCACGCCGGCAAGCCGATCCCGCGCACCAGCCAGGAGCAGTGGGCGGAGCTGCCGCACGTGGCGCTGAACCAGCTGCGGCCCGGCGACCTGGTGATCTACTTCCAGGACGCCTCGCACGTCGGGATGTACATCGGCGGCGGGCTGATCGTCCAGGCGCCCCGGCCCGGGGCGTTCATCAAGGTCTCGCCGATCGGTTCGATGCCGATCCTCGGCGCCGTCCGCCCGGACCCGTCCGGCGCGGCGGACGACGCGGGCGGCACCTGGAAGGTGCCCGACCTGCCGTCCGGCTGGGACTCGGTGACGCCGATCGCGCCCAGCCCGACCAAGCCCGCGCCGACCCCGCCGCCGGCCGGCGGACCGGTCACGCCGCCGGTGAACCCCGGTCAGCCCACCGGCACCCCGACCACGCCCACCACCCCGACCACTCCCGACGGAACCGGGACCCCGACCGGGCCGGGGACGCCGACGGGCACCGGTACGCCGGCCCCGACGCAGACCCCGACCGGCACCCCGACCGTCCCGCTGCCGACCGGCACCCCGGGCACGCCCGCCCCGACCGGCACGGGCACCCCGGCCGGCACCCCGAGCGGGACCGGCTCGGCCTCCGCCTCGGCCACCACCACGACCCCGGGCAGCCCCACCGCGACCCGGCCGCTGGGCACGCCCACGCACTGACGCCGCCGCTCGCGCGCGGGGCAGCCCCACGTCCGAGGACGCGGGGCGGCCTCCGCGTTCGCGGGGGCGGCCCGTCCGGCTCCGGCCCGGGGGCGGGTCCGACCGTCCCCGCCGTTCCCGCCGGGCGCCGCGAACGGCCGGACGCGCCCTACGCCCCGCTGTCGGGCTCGAAGCGGATGACGACGGCCTTCGAGGTCGGGGTGTTGCTGATGTCGGCGGTGGAGTCGAGCGGGACGAGCACGTTGGTCTCCGGGTAGTACGCCGCCGCACCGCCGCGGGCCACGGGGTAGTGGACGACCCGGAAGTGCGGGGCGCGGCGCTCCACACCGTCCTTCCACTCGCCGACCAGATCGACGTACTCGCCGTCGGTGAGGCCCAGTTCGTCGGCGTCGGCCGGGTTCACCAGCACCACGCGGCGGCCGCCCTTGATGCCGCGGTAGCGGTCGTCCAGGCCGTAGATCGTGGTGTTGTACTGGTCGTGGGAGCGCAGGGTCTGCAGCAGCAGGCGGCCCGGCGGGACCTCGGGGGCGGTCAGCGGGTTGACGGTGAAGTTGGCCTTGCCGGTCGCGGTGGGGAAGGTGCGGGAGTCGCGGGGGCCGTGCGGCAGGGTGAAGCCACCCGGGCGGCGGACCTTCTCGTTGTAGTCGGCGAAGCCCGGGACGACCCGGGCGATCCGCTCGCGCAGGGTGTCGTAGTCCTCGGCGAAGGACTCCCACGGCACGGTGTCCCGGGGGCCGAGGACGGTCCGGGCGAGCCGGCAGACGATCGCGGTCTCGGAGAGCAGGCCGGGCGCGGGCGGGCGCAGGCCGCCGCGGGAGGCGTGCACCTGGCCCATCGAGTCCTCGACGCTGACGAACTGGGGGCCGGCCGCGGTGACGTCCCGGTCGGTGCGGCCCAGGGTGGGCAGGATCAGGGCGCGGGCGCCGGTGACCACGTGCGAGCGGTTGAGCTTGGTGGAGACGTGGACGGTCAGCCGGCAGCGGCGCATCGCGGCCTCGGTCACCTCGGTGTCGGGGGTGGCCGCGACGAAGTTCCCGCCCATCGCGAAGAAGACCTTGACCTTGCCGTCGCGCATCGCGCGGATGGTGTCCACCGAGTCGAGGCCGTGCTCGCGCGGCGGCTCGAAGCCGAACTCGTTCTCCAGCGCGTCGAGGAAGGCCTTGGCGGGGCGCTCGAAGATGCCCATCGTCCGGTCGCCCTGGACGTTGCTGTGCCCGCGCACCGGGCAGACACCGGCACCGGGACGGCCGACGTTGCCGCGCAGCAGCAGGAAGTTGACCACCTCGCGGATGGTGGGGACGGCGTGCTTGTGCTGGGTGAGGCCCATCGCCCAGCAGACGATGATCTTCTTCGAGGCCAGCACCATGCGGCCGAGCTCCTCGACCTGCTCCCACGGCAGGCCGGTCGCGGCGAGCACCTCGGCGCGGTCGGTGGTGAGCGCCTGGGCCTCGAACTCCTCGAAGCCGTGGCAGTGTTCGGCGACGAAGGCGCGGTCGACGCCGTCCTGCTCCAGGACGATCCGGTTGAGCGCGCGGAACAGCGCGAGGTCGCCGCCGAGACGGATCTGCAGGAAGAGGTCGGTGAGCTTGGTGCCGTGGCCGACCAGACCGCGGGCGTTCTGCGGGTTCTTGAACCGCTCCAGCCCGGCCTCCGGCAGCGGGTTGACGCTGACGATCGTGGCCCCGGCCCGCTTGGCGCGCTCCAGCGCGGAGAGCATCCGGGGGTGGTTGGTGCCCGGGTTCTGACCGGCCACGATGATCAGGTCGGCCTGGTACAGGTCCTTGAGGCTGACGCTGCCCTTGCCGACGCCGAGCGTCTCGGTGAGCGCCGAGCCCGAGGACTCGTGGCACATGTTGGAGCAGTCCGGCAGGTTGTTGGTGCCGAGCCGGCGGGCGAACAGCTGGTACGCGAAGGCGGCCTCGTTGCTGGTGCGGCCCGAGGTGTAGAAGGCGGCGGCGTCCGGGGTGTCCAGGGCGCGCAGCTCCTCGGCGATCAGCGCGAAGGCGTCGTCCCAGGAGACCGGCCGGTAGTGGGTGGCGCCCTCGTCGAGCAGCATCGGCTCGGTCAGCCGGCCCTGCTGGCCCAGCCAGTAGCCGGACCGCTCGGCCAGCTCGGCGACCGGGTGCGCGGCGAAGAACGCGGCGCGGATCCGGCGCTCGGTGGCCTCCTCGGCGACGGCCTTGGCGCCGTTCTCGCAGAACTCGGCGGTGTGCGTCTTGTCCGGCTCCGGCCACGCGCAGCCCGGGCAGTCGAAGCCGTCGGGCTGGTTGACCTTGAGCAGGGTGGCGAGGGTGCGGCGGGCGCCCATCTGCTCGGTGGCCATCCGCAGGCTGTGGCCGACGGCGGGCAGCCCGGCGGCCGCGTGCTGGGGCGCGGACACCTCGGGGGCGTCCTGCACCGGGTCGCTCTGCGGGGCCTGCTTGGCCATGACCGCTCTCCTCGGTTCTGCTCGACCCGGCCGTCCGTACCGCCGGGGCCGCCGCGCCGTCGCGGGGCTCGGTGCCCATCCTTCCACTTGGCCGGAGGCGGGCGGGAGGGGCGGTGGACGGCGTCGGTAGAGTCCTGTCCGTCGTGGCGGATGGGTCCGTCGGGACGGAGGGGTGGAGGGGCGCGTGCGAGTCGGTGACGTCCTGGACGGCCGGTACGAGCTGGTGGAGAAGCTCGGGCAGGGCGGCTTCGGGGTGGTGTGGCGGGCCCAGGACGCCCGGATGCGGCGGCCGGTGGCGGTCAAGGTCATCGGGCACCACGGCGGTGACCAGGCGAAGGCGGCCCTCCGGTTCGTCCGGGAAGCCTGCGCGGCCGGCAACCTCTCGCACCCGCACATCGTGACCGTGCACGACCTCGGCCAGTGCGAGGTCGGCGGCGAGGAGGTCACCTTCCTGGTGATGGAGCTGCTCACCGGGCGCACCCTGACCGAGGTGCTGCGCGAGGGGCTGCCCGGGCCCGCGCTCGGCCTGCGCTGGGGGCGGCAGATCAGCGACGCGCTGGCGGCCGCGCACGACGCGGGCATGGTGCACCGGGACATCAAACCGGACAACGTGATGATCACCGACGCCGGGCACCTCAAGGTGCTGGACTTCGGCATCGCCCAGCTGGACACCGGCGCGGGCGGACTGACCACCACCGGGACGATCGTCGGCAGCCCGGCGTACATGGCCCCCGAGCGGTGGACCGGCGGCCGGGTGGACGGCCGGGCCGACCTGTACGCGCTCGGCTGCGTGCTCGTCGAACTCTTCACCGGCGCACGGCCGTTCAGCGGGGACTCGACGCCGGTGCTGATGTACCAGCACCTCAACGAGCCGCCCCCGGCGCTGGACCCGGCGCAGTTCGGACTGCCGCCGCGGGTGGCCGGGCTGGTCGCGGAACTGCTGGCCAAGGACCCGGCGGACCGGCCCGCCGACGCCCGGACGGTCGAGCGGCGGCTGGCGGAGCTGGCCGAGGCGCCGGGCGGCGGGACGGGGGCGGTCGCGGCGGTGCCGACGGTGGTGGACCGGGCGGCACCGGTGGCAGCGGGGCCGGTGGTGACCGGGCCGGTGGTGACCGGGCCGGTGGTCGTCGGGCCGGTGGTGCCGCCCGTGCCGAGCGCTCCGCCCGCCGTGCCTCCCGCAGTGCCTGCCGCCGTCTCTCCTGCCGTGCAGCCCGTCGCGCCTCCGGCCGTGCCGCCCGTCGCGCCTCCGGCGGTGCAGCCCGTCGCGCCTCCGGCGGTGCAGCCCGTCGCGCCGGGCCCGGCGCCCTCGGTGCTGTCGCCGCTGACCACGCCGCCCGTGCTCGCCACGCCGCCGGCGGTCGCCGCGGCGCCGGCCGACGGGGTGCGGGCCGCGCTGCGGGAGCGGCGGTCGGCCGCGTACCGGGCGGCGACGGCCGGGGAGTCGGCGATCCTGCTGCAGGCCCTCGCCCAGGAGTGCGTGGCCGCGCTCGGCGCGCGGGACCGGGACACCCTGTGCACCTGGCGCGACTTCACCTGGTACCTCAGCCGGGCCGGAGACCTGGACGGCGCGATCCGGCTGCTGATGAGCGTCGTGGACGACATGCGGTCGGCACTCGGCCCGCTCGACCCGGACACCCTCGGCGCCCGCTACCACCTGGTGTGGTGCATCGGCGAGAGCGGCGCGGTGGTCACCGCGATCCGGCTGCTGAACGAGCTGCTCCCCGACCTGCACGCCGCCTGGGGCCCGCACGACACCCGCCTGCTGAAGGCCCGGCACGACCTCGCGGTGCACCACGCCAACCGGGACGACCTGCAGGGCGCCGTGATCCAGCTGCACGCGCTGCTGCCGGACCTCGCCCGGGTGCTGGGCGAGCACCACCCGAGCACCGCGCAGGCCTGGCAGGACCTGGTCGGCTACCAGCAGCGGCTCGCCCAGTCCGGCCGCAAGGGGCCGGGGCAGCGCCGACGGGCGCCCAGGATGGGCCGGACGGAGGCGCTGGCGCTGGTGCGCCGGCTGCGGGTGTGGGACTTCGCCACCGACGAGGAGGCCGGGGCCTGCATGGACGCGCTGGACCGCGGGATCGGCCTGAAGGGCGTCGCGGACGTGGTGTTCGAGGCCCCGGACCACGTCTCGGACGAGGACCTGGTGGAGGAGATGTTCGGCCCCTGAGGCCTTTGCGGACCGGGTGCCCGAGGGGTGCCCGGCCGGTCCCGGCCGGGCACCCGGGTCAGGCCGCGCGGCCGTCGCCCACGCCGCCGCCCGTCAGGCGGCCAGTGCCGTCGCCGGCAGCGCGGCCAGCGCCCGCAGCAGCGCCCGGGCGGCCGCGTCGTTCTGCCGGAACGACGGGGCGTCCGTGCGCGGGCGGGCGAAGGCGGCGGCCGACCGCAGGCTGGTGTGCGGGCCGAGCGCGGTGCGGCGCGGGTGCGGGGCGCCGCCCAGGGCCGGGTCGAGCAGCCGGCCGTCGGCGGGGGCGATGGTGACCAGGCCGGAGCGGTGGGTGTGCTCCGGATCGCTGACCACCTCCTCCACGATCCTTCCCCCGCGGTGCAGTTCGCGCAGGACGGGGTCGAGGGTGCGGGCCAGCGCGTGCTTCGGCAGGTACGCCTCGATGAGCGCCGTCGCCCGTACGGTGTGGCCCGGCACGGTGGTGCCGGAGGCGAGCCAGGTGCCCGTCGCCTCGTCCCGTTCGACCCGCAGGCCCGCGCCGAGGAAGCGCACCACCCCGGCCTCGGAGAGCGCGAGCAGCTGGCGCAGCCGGAAGCCGGGCGGGCCGGAGGCGAGGAAGCTGAAGTAGCCGAAGAACCACTCGTCCACCTCCTCGGCGACCGAGCGGGCGGTCAGCCGGCCGCTGGTGAGCACCCGGCCGAGCTGGCCGAACAGGGAGAGCAGGGCGAGGAAGGCGCCGAGGTCGGCGCTGTGCGCGGGGTCGGCGCGCCGGTCGGCGTCGGCGGTGACGTAGCCGCGCAGGCAGGCCTGGAGCTCCTCGGCGGTGTCGAGTTCGACGCCGGCCAGCGGGTGGTCGAGCCGCTCGAAGTCGATCCGGTCGGCCGGGTCGGGGACGGCCTCGGCGACCAGGGCGGCGACTTCGGGGTCGTACCAGCCGTGCCGGTCGTACCGGGCCAGGAACTCCGGCCAGGGCAGGGTGGTGCGTTCGGGGTGGGCGTGGAACAGCTCGTGGTAGTGCCCGAAGGCGATCTCCTTGGCCATCGCCGGCCAGAAGTCGCGCCGCAGGCTGAGCCGCCCCCCGGTGGCGAGCACGGCGTCGACGGCGGCCGCGTCGAAGTACCGGGGGAGCGGGGCGGGCGGGCCCTGGAGGCGGTAGCCGGTCTTGGAGTGGTACGGCACGCCGCGCCGGGAGCCCAGGTGGAGCACCGGTTCCCGGCCGGACGGGCGGTAGCGCAGCGCGTCGCCGCGGCCGGTGGGCTCGAAGCGGCCGCCGCGGCCCTCGGTGAGCAGGGCGACCAGGTCGACGGAGGCCAGGCCGAGGCCGCGCAGCACCACCTGCTCGCCGGGCGCGATCGCGGCCAACTCGGCTGCCACGTCGGCGGAGTAGGCGGGCGGGAGGTGGAAGCGGCCGTGCCGGGCGGCGAACGCGGCGTCGGCCTCGTGGCGCGGGTGCGGGGCGGAGTCGAGGTGGCCGAGGGTGAGGACGACGTGGTCGGCGGTGAGGGTCCGGTCGCCGAGGTGGACGGTCTGCGGGCCGTCGGCCGGGCCGTCGATCCGCCGGACGGTGTCCCGGTGGACGGTGACGCCGACGTGCGGCGGCAGATCGGCGACGGCGCGCCGGAACACCCAGTCCAGGTAGGCGCTCTGGGCCCGGCGGGTGGGGAAGTCGGTGGGGGCGAGGGCGTCCAGCTCGGCCCGGACGGCCGGATCGGCGACCGGCCGGTAGGGCGCGAACTCCTCCTGCCGGACGGCCCATTCGGCGAGCGAGGGGCCCGGGCGGACCGGCCCTTCGAGGGTGGAGCGCTCGTCGGTGAACATGGTGACGTCCTCGGCCATCGAGTTCATCCGCAGCAGCGGGGACTGGTCGTGGCGCCAGACCCGGCCCGCGCCGGGCGGGTACGGGTCGACCAGGTGGATCGCCAACGGCCGCTCTGCGGGCAGCAGTTCGGCCGCGTTGGCGGCGATCCGCTCCAGCACGCCGGTGCCGCGCGGGCCGGCGCCGACGATCACCAGCGTGCTCATGCCCGCACCACCTTCACGACGGCCGCACGGGCCCGCTGCAGCGCAGTCGGCGGCAGGCCGTCCCGGCTGGCCCCCTTGGCGAAGTGCCGCTCCACGTAGTACTGGCCGATGGACAGCAGGGTGGTGATCACCAGGTACCAGATGGTGGCGACCATCAGCATCGGGATGACCTGGTACGACTGCAGGTAGACCAGCTGCACCGAGTAGAGCAGGTCGGAGACGGCCAGCACGCTGACGATGCTGGTGCCCTTGAGCGCGCCGATCAGCATGTTCCCGGCGGTCGGCACGATCGCCCGCATCGCCTGCGGCACCACGATCCGGCGCAGCACCCGCCACCGGCCGAGCCCGAGGGCGGCCGCCGCCTCCAGCTGGCCGCGGTCCACCGAGAGGATGCCGCCGCGGATCACCTCGGCGGCGTAGGCGGTCTCCAGCAGGGTGAGCCCGATGACGGCGGTCAGGGTCGGGCCGATCAGGTCGACCGTGCGGACGGTGACGAACTCGGGGCCGAACGGGATGCCGAGGCCGAGCGTCGGGTAGAGCGCGCCGATGTTGAAGAAGAACAGCAGCTGGACCAGGGGCGGGGTGGAGCGGAAGATCCAGATGTAGACCCAGGCGAGCGTGCGCAGCACCGGGTTGGCCGACAGCCGCATGGTGGCGAGGACGGTGCCGAACACGAAGCCGAGGGCGAGGGTGAGGGCGGTCAGCCAGAGCGTGAGGGCGAGGCCGTCGAGCACGGACCGCGCGGTGAACCAGTCCGCGACCACCCCCCACTGGAAGGCGTCGTTGCGGATCACCGAGGTGACCGCCATCGCCGCCAGCAGCAGGGCGACGGCGGCGGAGACCCACTGGCCGGGCTTGCGGCGGGGGACGATCCGGGGCTCGGCGGCGGACGCCGGGGCGGCCCGGTCGAGGGGGGAGGGGGCGGGCAGGACGTCCTGCGGGGTGGCCATGGCGGAGGCTCCTGGCGGGAGTGCGGGCGGGGAGGGGTACGGGCCGTGGCCACGTCCGCGCGGCCCGCGTCCCTCAACACGGCCGGCGCATTGCACTGCACTCCGCGTCGATCGTAGGCACGGGGGATCAAGGGCTGTCAAGGGCGGCCGGGTGGGGCCAGGGGGCCGTCGGGGAGGCGACAGGAGATCGCAACAGTGCGGCAATGATGGATGGTTGACGGACCGCTCGGCCGACTGCTCAACTGGGGCCATGGACGCCGAGCAGCCCCTGGTCACCCGCGACCACATCGACTTCGGTCGGGTGTGGTCCGCGGCATGTCGCGGCTGAACCGGCAGCGGGCCGCCCGTCCGGCCTGATCTCCCGCGGGGGAGCCTCCCTCGGTTTGCCCCGTCGCGGGCCGGAACCACTCGTCCGTTGACGGCGCGTCACGTCACCGCCGCCGTCGCCGACTCCGCGCTGCGCTCCAGCAGTTCCGCCCGTCGCCCGCTCGCCCTCGCCCTCGCCCGTTCGCCCTCGCCCGTTCGCCCTCGCCCGTTCGCCGTTCTGCGCTCGCCGTTCCGCGTCGGCCGTCCTGGGCTCGCCGTCCCGTGCTCGACGGCCGCCCCGCCGCGGCCGCCTCCCGGTGCGCCCACCCGCCCGCCCGCCCACCGGGCCCCTCGCCCACCCGAAAGGTTCCCCCATGCCCGTCGAATTCCTCGGCATCGCCGCCACCGGCGACGGTTCGGAGACCACCCCGCGCACCACCGCCTCCTTCGACCGCGACTACACCCTGCGGCTGGCCCGCGCCCACGAGGACCACGGCTGGGACCGGGTGCTCTTCGCGTACGGGGCCGGCGCCCCGGAGCCGGCGGCCGCGGCGGCCTTCCTCGCCTCGCACCTGGACCGGTTGCAGATCCTGCTGGCGCACCGGCCGAACGTCTCCTACCCGACCTTCGCCGCCAAGACCTTCGCCACCCTGGACCGGATCAGCGACGGCCGGCTGACCGTGCACTTCATCACCGGCGGCAACGACCACGAGCAGCAGCGCGAGGGCGACTTCCTCACCAAGGACCAGCGCTACGAGCGCACCCGCGAGTACATCGGCATCGTCAAGAGGGCCTGGACCAGCCGGGAGCCCTTCGACCACGAGGGCCCGTACTACCGCTTCCACGACTTCGTCTCGGACGTCTTCCCCGTCCAGCAGCCCCGCCCCGCCGTCTCCTTCGGCGGCTCCTCGGACGCGGCCTACGCGGCCGGCGGCGCCGAGGCGGACATCTACTGCCTCTGGGGCGAGCCGCTGGCCCGGACCGCCGAGCAGATCGAGCGGGTGAAGGAGGCGGCCCGGGCCGCCGGCCGGACCGACCTGCCGCGGATCCAGGTGGCGTTCCGGCCGATCATCGCGCCCACCGAGGAACTGGCCTGGGAGAAGGCGCACCGGACGGTCGCCGCGATCCGGGCCCGGCGCGCCGCCGACCGGCCGCAGGGCGCGGGGCGCGTGGACGCGGCGCCGGAGAACACCGGCTCCCGGCGGCTGATCGAGATCGCCGAGGCCGGTGAGCGCTACGACCGCGCGCTGTGGACCCCGACCGCGGCGGCCACCGGCGGAGCGGGCAACTCCAACGCGCTGGTCGGCACCCCGGAGACGGTCGCCCAGGCGCTGCTGGACTACTACGACCTCGGCGTCGACATCCTCTCCGCGCGCGGCTACGACCTGCTGGACGACGCGATCGACTTCGGCCGGTACGTCATCCCGATCGTCCGCGAGGAGGTCGCCAAGCGCGACGCCGCCCGCGCCGAGGCGGAGCGGGCCGCCCGGGCCGAGCGCGACCGCCACCAGCTGATCGCGGCGCAGGCGTGAGCACCGCACCGGTGGCCGCGTTCCGCCGGGTCGCCCTCGACGACCCGCTGGCCGAGCCGCTGCTGCGCGAACTCACCCACGAGTACGTCACCCGCTACGGTCCCGAGGCCCACCGGGAGATGACCCGCTATCCGGGGGAGGTCTTCGCCGAACCGCACGGGGTGCTGCTGCTCCTGCTGGAGGACGGCGAACCGGTGGCCGGCGGCGCCTACCTGCGCCGCGACGAGCGGACCGCCGAGGTCAAGCGGATGTGGACGCACTCGGCCCACCGCCGTCGCGGCCTGGCCCGCCGGGTGCTGGCCGAACTGGAGCGGACGGCGGCCGCGGCCGGCTACAGCCGGCTGTACCTCACCACCGGCCCGCGCCAGCCGGAGGCCCGCGGCCTCTACCTGGCGACCGGCTACACCCCGCTCTTCGACGTCACCGCCGACCCCCTGACCATCGGCCCGCTGCCCTTCGAGAAGCGGCTGCCCGCCGCCGAGGATTGCCTGCCCGCCTCCGACGAGTGCCTGTCCGTCCTCGCCCCGCCCGTCCTCGATCGCACCCCCTGAAAGGCCCCCCGTGAGAACCACCACCGTCCGCCGCCTGCTCGCCGCCACCGCCGTGCTGCCGCTCCTGGCGCTGTCCGCCTGCGGTTCGGACCCGAAGATCGCGGGCGCGGCGGCGGGCGGTCCGGCCGCCTCCGCCACCGAGGACGTCGTCGCCGGACTGGCCAGGTCGGAGGCGGCGGCCGCGCTGCTGCCGGAGGAGGTCCGCAAGGCCGGCACGCTGACCTTCGGCTCCTCCTTCGGTGCGGCGCCCAGTGCCTTCTACGTCGACCAGGCGAGCAAGAAGCCCGCCGGGATCGACGTGGACTTCACCGACGCGGTGGCCAAGGTGCTCGGCCTGACCGTGAACCGGCAGGAGGCCGCGTTCGAGACCATCCTCCCCGCCCTGGACAGCGGCAAGTTCGACGTCGGCACCGGCAACTTCGGGGTCACCGCCGCCCGGTTGAAGACCATCGACTTCGTCACCTACATCGACGACGGCCAGGGCTTCGCGGTGCGCAAGGACGACACCGCGATCCAGCCGATCACCGACCTCGTCCAGCTCTGCGGGCTGACGGTCGGCACCGGCGCCGGCACCACCTTCGAGACCACCCTCAACAGCCGCAAGAACGTCTGCACCGACGCCGGGAAGAAGCCGTACGAGGTCAGGGCGTTCAGCGAGAGCGGCGCGCTGCTGACCAGCCTCCGACAGGGCCGGGTGGACATCGAGATGTCGACCATCAACGGCCTGCGCCACCAGGCCGCGCAGGAAGCCTCCGGGATCCGCTTCCTCGGCGAGTTCCACCGCCTCGACGTCGGCTTCGCCTTCAAGAAGGGCTCGAAGCTCACCCCGGCCTTCCAGGCGGCGGTCAACCAGCTGATCAAGGACGGGACGTACCAGCGGATCATGCGCAAGTGGGGGGTCGCCGACTCGGCGATCGAGGAGTCGCGGATCAGCCCGCCCGAGCACCCGTGAGCACGGGCCCGTCCCAGCCCCCTCCGCCGAAGGAGCCCCGATGACCGTCCGCACCGAAGCGCCGTCCTCCCCACCCCGCGGCAGCACCGAGGCCGCACCCGTCTCCGTGTCGGCGCCCGTGCCCGCGCCCGCACCCGACCTCGACGAACTCGCGGGCCTGCGCACCGTCCCCGCCCGCCACCCCTGGCGCTGGGCGGCCGGGATCGCCGCGCTGGTCGTCCTCGCCCAGTTCGCCCACGGCCTGGCCACCAACCCCGGCTGGGACTGGCCCACCTTCCGGGCCTACTTCACCGCCGACACGATCCTCCGGGCGATCGGCCGGACCATCGAACTCACCGCCTACGGAACGGCGTTGGGCTTCCTGCTGGGCGCCGGGGTGGCCGCGATGCGGCTGTCCCGCAGCGCCGTCCTGCGGTCCATCGCCTGGGCGTACGTCTGGGTGTTCCGCTCGATCCCGCTGATCGTCCAGCTGGTGTTCTGGTTCAACCTCTCGTACCTGTACAAGCGGTTCGGCTTCGGCATCCCCTTCGGGCCGACCTTCGGCGACTTCGAGACGGTCGGCCTGCTCGGCGCGCTCGGGGCCGCGGTGCTCGGCCTCGGGCTGCACCAGGCCGCGTTCGCCGCCGAGATCATCCGCGGCGGCATCATCGCCGTCGACGCCGGCCAGCGGGAGGCCGCCGCCGCGCTCGGCATCCCGCGGCTGCGGCAGGCCCGCCGGATCGTGCTGCCGCAGGCCATGCGGGGCATCCTGCCGGCCGCCGCCAACGAGGTGATCTCGCTGCTCAAGGGCACCTCGGTGGTCTACGTGATGGCCATCGGCGAGCTCTTCTACCAGACCCAGGTCATCTACGGCCGGACCGGCCGGGTGGTGCCGCTGCTGATGGTCGCCACCGTCTGGTACGTGGTGCTGACCACCGTGCTGTCGATCGGCCAGTACTACGTCGAGCGCCACTTCGCCCGCGGCGCGCGCCGCAACCCGCCGCCCACCCCGCCGCAGCGCCTCCGGGCGTTCCTGCGGACCCGTACCAGCACCCCCGGAGGAACCCCGTGACGACCCCGACCCAGGCCGCCCCGATGGTGCGGGTGCGCGGCCTGCACAAGAACTTCGGCCGGCTGGAGGTGCTGCGCGGCGTCGACCTGGACGTCCCGACCGGCTCGGTCACCGTGGTGCTCGGCCCGTCCGGCTCCGGCAAGTCCACCCTGCTGCGCGCGATCAACCACCTGGAGACGCCGGCCCGCGGCCACGTCACGATCGACGGCGAGCTGATCGGCTACCGGCGCTCCGGCGACAGGCTGTACGAGCTCACGGAGCGCGAGGTGCTGCGCCAGCGCACCGGCATCGGCTTCGTGTTCCAGAACTTCAACCTGTTCCCGCACCTCACCGTGCTGGAGAACCTGGTCGAGGCGCCGGTCGCCGCGCTGCGCCGGCCCCGGGCCGAGGCGCGGGCGGCGGCGCTGGCGCTGCTGGAACGGGTCGGGCTGGCCGACAAGGCCGCCGCCTACCCCCGGCAGCTGTCCGGCGGGCAGCAGCAGCGGGTCGCGATCGCCCGGGCGCTGGCGCTGGAGCCCAAGGTGCTGCTGTTCGACGAGCCGACCTCGGCGCTCGACCCGGAGCTGGTCGGCGAGGTGCTGGACGTCATCAAGGACCTCGCCCGCAGCGGCACCACGATGATCGTGGTCACCCACGAGATCGGCTTCGCCCGCGAGGTCGCCGACACCGTCGTCTTCATGGACGGCGGGGTGGTGGTCGAGCAGGGACCGCCCGCCGAGGTCCTGGACCGGCCGCGGCACGAGCGCACCCGGGCCTTCCTCGCCAAGGTCCTCTGAACCCCCTTCCTCCCAGAACGAACCACACCCCGTCACCGAGCAGGAGTTCCGCCATGTCCCTACCCCGTCGCGCCCTGGTGGCCCCGGCCGCCGTCCTCGCCGCCGCCCTCGTCCTGGCCGGCTGCGGCAGCGGAGCCACCGGCGCCGGGGCGGCGGGGCCGGCCGCGGCCGGGGGCAGTACCGCGCCGGACGGCACGGTGGTGAACCTGTCCCCGAACCAGAACCGGGTGACGACGCCGAAAGTCGACGCGATCGCCGCGCTGGTTCCGGAGGAGATCCGGAAGAAGGGGACGCTGAGCGTCGTCGACTCCCTCGGCACCACCCCGCCGCTGGACTTCTACGCCGACGACGACCGGACGGTCATCGGCGTCGAACCCGACATCGCCACCCTGATCGGCGGTGTGCTCGGCCTCAAGGTCGAGTTCAACCCGGTCTCCTGGGAGAACATCTTCGTCGGCCTGGACAGCGGAAAGTACGACGTGGGCCTGTCCAACATCACCGTCACCGAGGCCCGCAAGGAGAAGTACGACTTCGCCACCTACCGGCTGGACGTCCTGGGCTTCGAGGCGAAGAAGGGCAGCGGCCTCAAGGTCACCGGCCCCGCGGACCTCGCCGGCAAACCGGTGGGCGTCTCCACCGGCACCAACCAGGAGAAGCTGCTGCTGGCCTGGAGCGAGCAGAACGTCAGGAACGGCCTCAAGCCGATCGACCTCAAGTACTTCCAGGGCACCGAGTACTACCTGGCGCTCTCCTCCGGCCGGATCGCCGTCTACACCGGCCCCAACCCCAGCCTGGCCTTCCACGCCGTGAGCAGCGGCGAGACCGAGGTCGTCGGCACCTACTCGGGCGGCGGCGCCGACGTCCTCGGCAAGATCGCGGCGACCACCAGGAAGGACAACGGCCTGGTCACGGCGCTCAACGCGGCGATCGACGAGGTGATCAGGAACGGGACGTACGGGCAGGTGCTCAAGCGCTGGGGCCTGGAGGGCGAGGCCGTGCGCTCCTCCGAGGTCAACCCGCCCGGCCTGCCCAAGTCCTAGGCCTGTCCCGGGGCGGGTCACGCGCGCGCTCCCGGTGGCGCCGCTCCCGGGATGGCACCCGCTCGCGGGGGCGCACCCGGGAGCGGGCGGTACCGAACCGTAGCGGCATCCGGACGGTCCGCCCGGAGTCCGTTCACCCGGCCGACCCCGCCCGCCGCTATCGTGACCCCTCCGGCGGTGAACGCCGGGCGGGCGGGGTCGAGTCGGGGGAGCGCATGAAGCAGGGCGAGGTGATCGGCGGTCGTTACCGGCTGGAGGAGAAGCTGGGCCGGGGCGGCTTCGGCGTGGTCTGGCTGGCGACCGACCTGACCTTCGAACGGAAGGTCGCCCTCAAGGTGCTGCTCGCCGAGCACGCCACCGACCGGGAGGCGGTCAGCCGGTTCGTCCGCGAGGCCAAGGCGGCCGGCGGCCTCAACAACCCGCACATCGTGACGGTGTACGACTACGGGTGGACGGACACGGGCGCCGGGAAGACCCCGTACCTGGTGATGGAGCTGGTCCGCGGCCGGGCGCTGTCCGAGGTGCTCAAGCGCGGCCTGCCGGAGCACGCCAAGGCCCTGCGCTGGATGCGGCACGTCTGCAAGGCGCTGGAGGCCGCGCACGGTTCGGGCATCGTCCACCGGGACATCAAGCCCGAGAACGTGATGATCGCGGCGGAGGGGGAGCGCGGCAAGGTCCTGGACTTCGGCATCGCCCGCCTGGTCACCCAGACCGCCCGGCTGACCTCCACCGGCAACGTGATCGGCACCGTCCCGTACCTCGCGCCCGAGTGCTGGTCCGGCGGCGCGGTGGACGGCCGGGCGGACCTCTACGCGCTCGGCGTCATGCTGTACGAGGTCTGCACCGGCGGGCGGCCGTTCCGCGCCGGCTCGGCCGCCGAGTACATGTACAAGCACCTGGAGGAGGTGCCGCCCCGGGTGCGCAGCCTCGACCCGGCGCTGGCCGAGCTGGTCGCCGGGCTGCTGGCCAAGCGGCCCGAGGACCGGCCGGCCGACGCCGCCGAGGTGCTGGAGCGGCTGCGCGCCGTCCGGCCGGGGATGCTGCGCCCGGACGACCCGAGCCCGGAGCAGCTGCGCCGACGGGCCGACCGGGCCTGGCAGCACGGGGTCGCGGGCGAGCCGGCCGAGGCGGTAAAGATCCTCACCGCCCTCCTCCCCGCCTTCGCCCGGATCTGCGGACCGGCCGACCCGCGGACCCTGCGGACCTGCCACGACCTGGCCCTCTGGCTGGGCCGGGACGGCAGCCCCGGCGCCGCGGTCGCGCTGCTGGACGAGCTGACCCGGACGCCGGACGCCGTCCGGGAGGCGCGGACCGCCGCGGAGCACGACCTCGTGTACTGGCGGCAGGAGGTGGCCCGGCTCGGCCCGGGCCGTCCGCGCGCGCTGCGCCTGGCGGCGCTGCTCGGCGGCGGGGCACAGGTCGGCGGCGCGTAGGTCGGCGGGGCACAGGTCGGCTGGGCGCGGGTCGGCCGGGCGCGGGGCGGGCAGGCCGGAGGAAGCGTGCCGGGGCCCGTCTGTCAACCGTGTGCCCACCCGATCCGGGCGGCGGGCCGCGACCGTAATCGGGAGGATTTCGCCCATCGGGACGGTCTGGTCCGCCGTCCGCGGACGTTGGTATACCTCGTTGCCAGACTCGGGGGCGGTGTCCGTACCGCCCTGCCGAGCTGCGACGAAAGGCTGGTGAAGGATCGATGAAGCTCCTGCGCGTCGGACCCCCGGGCGGCGAACGCCCGGTCGTCCTGGACCAGGACGGCACCGCGTACGACCTCTCCGGGCGGGCCCGCGACCTCGACGGGGCCTTCCTGGCCGGGCTGGATCCGGCCGCGCTGGCCCGGGACGTCGCCGCCGGCCTCCTGCCGGTGGTGGACCTGGACGGGCAGCGCGTGGGCGCGCCGGTGGCCCGGCCGGGCAAGGTGGTCGGCATCGGGCTCAACTACCGCGACCACGCGGTCGAGGCGGGGGCGGCGATCCCGGCCGAGCCGGTGATCTTCCTCAAGCCGAGCTCCACCGTGGTCGGCCCGTACGACGAGGTGCTGGTGCCGCGCGGCGGCGAGAAGACCGACTACGAGGCCGAGCTGGCCGTGGTGATCGGCCGGACCGCCCGCTACCTGGACTCGCCGGCCGAGGCCGCGGCGGTGATCGCCGGCTACACGATCGCCAACGACGTCACCGAGCGGGCCTTCCAGTTCGAGCGCGGCGGCCAGTGGGACAAGGGCAAGTCGGCGGAGACCTTCACGCCGCTCGGCCCCTGGCTGGTCACCGCCGACGAGGTGGCGGACCCGCAGGCGCTGGGGCTGCGGCTCTGGGTCAACGGCGAGCAGCGGCAGGACGGCAACACCGCCGAGATGATCTTCCCGGTGTTCGAACTGGTCCGCTACGCCAGCCGGTTCATGGTGCTGGAGCCCGGCGACGTGATCGTCACCGGCACGCCGGCCGGAGTCACCCTGGGCCGCCCCGGCACGCCGTTCCTCGCCCCCGGCGACGTCGTCGAGATCGAGATCGACGGCCTCGGCCGCCAGCGCCAGGTGCTCGGCAAGGCGTGAGCCGCGGCGAGCCGCGAGCCGGGCGCCCGGTACGCCGTGGCGCCGTAGCCGTGCCGGCCCCGACCCCGGGCACGGGGGTCGGGAGCCTCACCGCGGCTCCAGGACCTCCCGCAGCCGCGCGGCCCGCGGCGCCTGCGGGCCCTCCAGCGCGAGCAGCCCGGCCAGCACCTGCGCCGTCTGCGGGTCGTGCAGCGCCGTCGCGGCCGCCATCGCGGTGAACTGGTCCACCAGCCAGTCGCGCAGCTCGGCCACCGGCAGCGCGCGGCCCTCGTCCAGCCAGCTCAGCGACGCCCCCTCGACCACCGCGATCCACGAGCGCACCAGCAGCGTCAGCCGCGGTCCGGCCTCCCGCACGCCCAGGTGGCGCAGGGTGCGCCGCAGCGCGGCCCGCCGGACGTCGTCCACGATCGCCGAGGTGCGGGCCGTCTCCACCACCGAACCGCCGCGCAGCAGCGCCGAGTAGCCCGCGTCGTGCTCGGCCACGAAGGCGAAGTAGCCGTCCAGCACGGCCGCCAGCTGCTCGGACGGCGTCCCGGTCAGCGGGACGGCGAAGCGGCCGGTCAGCTCGTCGGCCGCGGAGCGCAGCGCGGCCTCGTACAACTGCTGCTTGCCGCCCGCGAAGTAGCGGTAGACGAGCGGGCGGGAGGCCCCGGCGGCTTCGGCGACGTCGTCCAGGCTCACCTCCTCGGGCGGTCGGGAGGCGAACAGTTCCAGGGCGACCGCGATCAACTGCTCGCGCCGCTGCTGGACCGGCAGCCGCCGGTAGCCGGCGCGGCGCGGGCGCGGCTCGGGTGCGGCCGGGGCGGGCACCTGCTCGGATGCCGAGGTGGGGCGGGCTTCCATGGCGGTCAGCGTAATGGGCGTCGGACCGATCGGATCCTGTCGCGGCGCACGGATTTCCCCGCGCCGGACCGGCGTGCGGACTCGGTGGAACGCCCTCGGTCAAGGGGTTGCAAACGGGCCGCGCCACGCCATGATGTCCGGATGGTTGAAGAACTGATCACCTCCGACGGCGGCACCCCGCGCCGTATCGCGGACGGGTACGTCCGCGCCCTGGCCGAGCTCGACCCGCTGACCGCGATCTACCTCGGCCTCAACCCCGAGGACGACCGGCTGCCCGACCTCTCCCCGGCCGGCCACGAGGCGATCGCCGGCCTCGCCCGCCGCACCCTGGCGCAGCTCGACGAGGCCGAGCGGGCCGGCGCCGCCGAGGACGAGGCCGAGCGTCGCTGCGCCCGCCTGCTGCGCGAGCGGCTGACCGCCGAACTCGCCGTCCACGAGGCGGGCGAGGACCTCCGCGCGGTGCGCAACCTGGCCTCCCCGCTGCACAACCTGCGCGAGTCCTTCACCCTGATGGCCACCGGCACCGAGGCCGAGTGGCAGGTGGTCGGCCGCCGGCTGGCGAAGGTGCCGGTCGCGCTGGAGCAGTACCGGCAGACGCTGGCCACGGGCATCGAGCGCGGCCTGCTGTCCGGCCCGCGCCAGGTGACCACCGTGGTCGGGCAGATCGGCGAGTGGCTGGACGGCGGCGCGGCCGACGGCGGCGACGGGCGACGGGCGGGCTGGTTCGGCCAGTTCGTCCAGGACGCGCCCGAAGGCCTGCGCGCCGAGCTGTTCGAGCACGCGCTGGCCGCCACCGAGGCGCTGGCCGCGCTGCGCGACTGGCTGCGCGACGTCTACGGCCCGGCCGCCGCCGACACCCCGGACGCGGTGGGCCGCGAGCGCTACGGCCGGTGGGTCCGCTACTGGGCCGGCGCCGACCTGGACCTGGACGAGGCCTACGCCTGGGCGTGGACCGAGTTCCACGACCTGCTCGCCCAGATGCGCGCCGAGGCCGAGAAGGTGCTCCCCGGCTCCGACCCGATGACGGCGATGAAGTGGCTGGAGTCCGACGGCCCGGCCATCGAGGGCGCCGAGGCCGCCCGGGAGTACCTGCAGGGGCTGATGGACCAGGCGGTCTCCGACCTCCAGGGCACCCACTTCGACCTGGCCGAGCCGGTCACCCGGGTCGAGTCGAAGATCGCGCCGGCCGGCAGCGCCGCGGCGCCGTACTACACCCCGCCGTCGCTGGACTTCAGCCGCCCCGGGCGGACCTGGCTGCCGCTGCTCGGCCGGGACCGCTTCCCGGTCTGGGACCTGGTCTCGACCTGGTACCACGAGGGCGTCCCGGGCCACCACCTGCAGCTCGCGCAGTGGAACTACGTCTCCGACCGGCTCTCCACCTACCAGACCAGCCTCGGCGGGGTGAGCGCCAACCTGGAGGGCTGGGCGCTGTACGCCGAGCGCCTGATGGACGAACTCGGCTACCTCACCGACCCGGGCCACCGGCTGGGCTACCTCAACGCGCAGATGATGCGGGCGCTGCGGGTCATCGTCGACATCGGCATGCACGCCGGTCTGGACTTCCCGGCCGACTCCCCGTACGCGCCGGGCGAGCCGGTCAGCCCGGAGCGCGCCCGGGAGTTCTTCGGGCGGTACTGCGGCCTGTCCGACGACTTCCTGGACAGTGAGCTGGTCCGCTACCTGGGCCTGCCCGGCCAGGCGATCGGCTACAAGCTCGGCGAGCGCGCCTGGCTGCGCGGCCGGGCGGCGGCGCGGGCGGCGCACGAGGCGCGCGGCGAGGAGTTCGACCTCAAGGCCTGGCACATGGCGGCGCTCTCGCAGGGCTCGCTGGGCCTGGACGACCTGGTCGAGGAGCTCTCGGCGCTCTGAGGCGGGTCGGACACGCCCGGGCACCGGCCCGGCGTCCCGTCTCCGCGGCCCTGGTCGGAGCCGGACGGAACCAGGGTCCCGGGGCCTCGTCCCGAGGTCCCGGGACCCTGGTCCTTTTGTCCCAAAAGTCCGATTTGGCAATGTCTTTCCTTGCCATCGCGTCGGGCCCGGGTATTGGCTGGAAGGCGACTGCGTGACCTCTCCGCCGCACTCCGGAAGGCTCGACCAGTGACTGCGCAATCCGCCACCGGTCATGAGGGCACGGACAGCCGACGCTGGTGGGCGTTGGCCGTCATCGCCGTCGCCCAGCTCATGATCGTCCTCGACATCACCATCGTGAACATCGCGCTGCCGTCGGCCCAGAAGGACCTGGGCATCTCCGACGCCGACCGGCAGTGGATGATCACCGCCTACACCCTCGCCTTCGGCGGCCTGCTGCTGCTCGGCGGCCGGCTGGGCGACCTCTTCGGACGCAAACGCGTCTTCACCGTCGGCCTGCTGGGCTTCGCCCTCGCCTCCGCCCTCGGCGGCGCGGCCGTCACCCCGGCCATGCTCTTCGGCGCCCGGGCCCTGCAGGGCGCGTTCGGCGCGCTGCTCGCCCCCTCCGCGCTGGGACTGCTCTCGACGACCTTCTCCGACCCCAGGGAACGCAGCACGGCCTTCGGCGTCTTCGGCGCGATCGCCGGCAGCGGCGCCGCGATCGGCTTCATCACCGGCGGCCTGCTGACCGAGTACCTGGACTGGCGCTGGTGCCTGTTCGTCAACACCCCGATCGCGATCGCCACCGCCCTCGCCGCCCGCTGGGTGCTCGCCCGCGACCACGTCGCCAAGGGCCGGCGGATCAGACTGGACCTGCCGGGCGCCCTGCTCGGCTGCACCGGCCTGCTCGCGATCGTCTTCGGCACCTCCGAGGCCGTCACCCGGGGCTGGGGCGACTGGCTGGTGCTGGGCTCGCTGGGGCTCGGTGTCGTCCTGCTCGCGACCTTCGTGCTGGTCGAGAAGCGCACCGACCACGCGCTGCTGCCGCTGCACATCGTCGCCGACCGGAACCGCGGCGGTGCCGCGCTCTCGGTCGGGCTGGCCATGGTCGGCATGTTCGGCCTGTTCCTGTTCCTGACCTACTACCTCCAGGTCATCAAGCACTTCTCGCCGGTGATGTCCGGGATCTCGTTCCTGCCGATGACCGCCGCGATCATCACCAGTTCGACGGGCTTCGCGGCCCGGATGATGACCAGGGTGCCGTCCCGCAACCTGATCGCGCCCGGTCTGCTGCTCGCCGCGGGCGGCATGGCCTGGCTGACCCAGATGAAGGTGGACAGCCCGTGGGCCGCCATGGTGCTGCCCGCCCAGCTGCTACTCGGCTTCGGCATGGGCCTGGTGTTCATGCCGTCGATGAGCCTGGCCACCCTGGGGGTCGCCCCGAACGAGGCCGGGGCCGCGTCGGCCACCATCAACTCGGCCCAGCAGGTGGGCGGTTCCTTCGGTACGGCTTTGCTGAACACCATCGCGGCCAGCGCCACCGCGACCTACCTGTCCAGTCGGATCGCCTCCGACCCCGCGGTGCAGGCGCACGGCGCGGTGCACGGCTATGCGGTCGCGACCTGGGTGGCGATGGGCGTGCTGGTCCTCGCCGCGCTGGTCGCGTTCGCGATGATCAACCACCGTCCGGCGCCCGGTGAGGCCACCGGTGTCCCCGGCGGTGCGGAACCGGTCGCGGAAACCGCCGCCGAGACCGCCGCGGTACGGGCCGTGGACGGGCGGCCGAGTCCGCGCGAAGCCGCCATGGCCGACGTCAAGGCCAACGTCCGGGCGGGCGACGAGGTGCGCGCGGAAGCGCGGACGGAGCGGCCACCGAGGGATTGAAACTTGCAGCAAGGTCTTGCAGTCAACCTCCGGCGCCTGCTTGACTCCTGGCCACCGTCCAGGGATCAAGGAGGCGCCGTCGTGCTGCCCGAGACCGCCCGGCCCGAGACCGCCCGGCCCCAGAGCACCCGACCCCAGAGCACCCGGCCCCAGGCCACCCGGCCCGAGGCCGCCGGGCCCGGGACCGCCCTGCTGCCCGGGGACGAGTTCGACCTGCTCGTGGTCGGCGGCGCCGGCGTGGACACCGTCGTGCGGGTCGAACGGCTGGAGATCCCGCCCGGCGACTCGCAGTCCGTCGGGCCGGTGCGCGACTACGTCGGCCACACCGGCAACGGCGTCGCCCTCGGCGCCCACCACCTCGGCCTGCGCACCGCCTTCCTCGACTTCCTCGGCGACGACCCGCAGGGCGCCCTGGTCCGCGCCGCCTACCGGCGCCACGGCCTGCACTTCGCCCACCTGGTGAGCCCGCACGGCACTCCCCGCGGGGTCAACCTGGTGGACGCGGCCGGCCGCCGGTTCTCCTTCTACGACGGCCGCCACCCCGCGGACCTGCGGCTGCCGCGCCACTTCTACCTGCCGTACGCCGAGCGCAGCCGGCACGTCCACCTGTCCATCACCGGCGTCAACCGGGACATGTACGGGGACCTGCACCGGCTCGGCCGCACCACCTCCACCGACCTGCACGACTGGGACGGCGCCGACCCGCACCACCGGGACTACGCGCTCGGCTCCGACCTGGTCTTCCTGTCGGTGGCCGGCTGCCGCGGCCGGCACGAGCAGGTGATGCGGACGGTCCTCGCCGAGGGCCGCGCCCGGGTGGTCGTCGCCACCGCGGGCGCCGAGGGCTGCCACCTGCTCACCCGTGGCGACGCCGCGCCGCGCCACCTGCCGGCGGTCGACCCGGGCGCCCCGGTGGTGGACACCAACGGGGCCGGGGACGCCTTCGTGTCCGGCTTCCTGTACGCCTGGTTCCGCGGCTGCCCGCCACTGGACTGCGCCCGGGCCGGCTCGGTTGCCGGGGCCTTCGCCTGCACCGCCGCGGGGACGCACACCGCCTTCGTCGGGGCGGCGGACCTGGACGCCGTGCTCGGGCAGTCCCGGCCGGGGTGACGGATTTCTCATCGAGCTCCAAGACGTCGGTAACGACCTTTCCAGGCGACTCCGTCATAGTCGTTGACCGAGCACCGCCACCGACCGCAGGAGAAGCAGCAGCATGGGTCAGCACCGCCGCCCGAAGTCGCGCCGCCGCCACCTGCTGGCCCCGACCCTGTTCGCCGGGCTCGCCGCGGTCGTGGTGGCGGCCGTGGTCGCCGGGACGCAGGGGCTGGACCCGACCGGCGCGACCGTCGCCGGGAAGGCCGCCCGCAGCACCCGCGCCGCCGTCGCACCCGCCCCGCCCGCCGACGCGGCGGCGGCCCCGGTCGCCGCCCCCACGGCCGAGCCGACGCCGACCGCCGCCCCGAGCCCGCTCGCGACCGGGGAGCCGGCGCCCGCTCCCGCCGACACCCCGGCCGCCGCTCCCGCGACCCCGGGCACCGCCCTCGGCACCACCGCCCCCGCCCCCGCCGACGCCCGCGAAACCGCCACCGTCGGCGCGCTGTTCAGCGGTTCGGTGGCGGCCGGCAACCACTTCTGCACCGCCAGCGTGCTGCACAGCGCCACCGGCAACCTGCTGCTGACCGCCGCGCACTGCCTCAGCAGCACCGACGGCGTCACCTTCGCCCCCGGCTACCGCGACGGCTCCGCCCCGTACGGCACCTGGCGGGTGACCGCGATCCACACCACCGACGGCTGGGCGAAAAAGGGCGACGTGGACGAGGACTTCGCGATCCTGGAGACGGCGCCCGCCAACGGCCGGGAGGTCGAGGACGTGGTGGGCGGCAACCGCCTGGGCACCGACGAGCCCGCCGACGCCACCGTCCGCCTCTACGGCTACCCCGCGGACTCCGAGACGCCCAGCCTCTGCACCAACACGACCTCGCGGGAGAGCACGTACCAGCGGGCCATCGACTGCCCGGCCTACCCGGCCGGCACCAGCGGCGGCCCCTGGATCAACACCGCCACCGGCGACGTGATCGGTGCCATCGGCGGCTACCAGCAGGGCGGCGACACCGACGACGTCTCGTACAGCGCCGCCTTCGACCACACCATCGCGACGCTCTACACCCAGGCGGAGACCGCCGCGTCCTGACGCACCGCCGCGACCCGCAGCGCGACCCGCACCGCGGGCTGCGGCGCGTCCGGCCCGGAACATGACGAAGGCCCAGATCCGTGGATCAACTCCACTGATCTGGGCCTCTGTTGCACTTCCCGCGAAGTGCCCCCGGTAGGATTCGAACCTACGCACCCGCCTCCGGAGGGCGGTGCTCTATCCCCTGAGCTACGGGGGCCTGTCGGCCTGTCGGCCGCTTCCGCGTTCCGACGGGATGAACACTACCAGGCTTCGGCCGTGGTCCGTGCACGGGTTTCCCGGACGGCGGTCGGGGCCGGACGGCCGTCCGGGGGCGGCCCGGGGCGGAAGTGGCCAAAGGCCGGACGGGGCGGTGGGGCCGCCGATACCCTCGGTGAGGTGTCGGGAGTGTCCGGGCGGGTCCTCGTGGTGGACGACAGCGAGGTGATCCGCCAGCTGATCAGGGTCAACCTGGAGCTCGAGGGCTTCGAGGTGGTGACCGCCGCCGACGGCGCCGAGTGCCTGGAGGTCATCCGCCGGGTGAAGCCCGACGTGGTGACCCTGGACGTGGTGATGCCCCGGCTGGACGGCCTGCGGACGGCGGCCCGGTTGCGCGCGACGCCGGACACCAGCCGGGTGCCGATCGCGATCGTGAGCGCCTGCACCCCGGCGGACCTGGACCTGGGGGAGACCGTCGGCGTGGACGGCTACCTGGGCAAGCCCTTCGATCCGGCCGACCTGGTGGCCCTGGTCCGGCGCCTGATGGGGGCGGCCGGAGCGCTCGACGGCCCCCCGGACGGCCGCCTCGACGACCGACCCGGGGGGCGCCCCGGGGGACGGCCCGGCCGATTTCGCCCTGAGCGAACAGAACGGGGTGATCGCGGCTGAGACCCCCGGACGGACGGCGCATCCGCGCCCCGGAGCGTCTCAACCGGTAAACCGAGTGGCGGGCGGGTGCCCCGTCTCGCCTACGCTTGGCGTCGTGACCCCCGCAGACCTTTCCCAGGCAATCCAGGCCGCAGTGAGCACCGCCGTCGAGGCGGGCGAGCTGGCCGTCGCCGTGCCCGAGCACGTGACGGTCGAGCGGCCCAAGAACAGGGACCACGGCGACTACGCGACCAACGTGGCCCTCCAGCTCGCCAAGGCGGCCGGCAAGCCGCCGCGAGCCGTTGCCGAGGTCCTGGCCGGGCGCCTGCGAGGGATCACCGGCGTCGCCCAGGTCGACATCGCCGGTCCGGGCTTCCTGAACATCACCCTGGACACCGCCACCGCCGGGGCGCTGGCGCGCACCGTCGTCGAGGCGGGCGAGGCCTACGGCCGCAACGAGGCGCTCAAGGGCCTCAAGATCAACCTGGAGTTCGTCTCCGCCAACCCGACCGGCCCGATCCACATCGGCGGCGTCCGCTGGGCCGCCGTCGGCGACTCGCTGGCGCGCGTGCTGCGGGCCTCCGGCGCCGACGTCACCACCGAGTACTACCTCAACGACGCCGGTGTGCAGATCACCAAGTTCGCCGCCTCCCTGCAGGCCGCCGCGAACGGCCGCGAGGTGCCCGAGGGCGGGTACGTCGGCGAATACATCGTCGACATCGCCAAGGCGCTCACCGAGGCCATCCCGGGCGTGCTGGACCTGCCCGAGGCCGAGCAGCTGGAGGTCTTCCGCACCGAGGGCCTCAAGCTCATGGTGGCCGAGATCAAGCGCTCGATGGACGAGTTCGGCACCCACTTCGACGTGTGGTTCTCGGAGAAGACGCTGCACGACTCCGGCGCCGTCGAGAAGGCCATCGACCGGCTGCGCGAGCAGGGCCACGTCTTCGAGCAGGACGGCGCGGTCTTCCTGCGCACCACCGACTTCGGCGACGACAAGGACCGCGTCCTGATCAAGGCCGACGGCGACAAGACCTACTTCGCCGCCGACGCCGCGTACTACCTCTCCAAGCGGGACCGCGGCGCCGAGGTCGCGCTCTACATGCTGGGCGCCGACCACCACGGGTACGTCAACCGCCTCAAGGCCATCGCGGCCTGCGCCGGCGACGACATGAACCACAACATCGAGGTGAAGATCGGCCAGTTCGTGAAGATGCTTCGCGACGGCGAAGAGGTCCGCATGTCCAAGCGTGCGGGCAACATCATCACGATCGACGACGTGGTCGAGTGGATCGGCGTCGACGCCGCCCGCTACACCCTGGCGCGCTCCTCCACGGACTCGACGATCACGCTGGACATCAACCTGCTGACCAGCCAGAGCAACGAGAACCCGGTCTTCTACGTCCAGTACGCGCACACCCGGATGTGCGGCGTGGCCCGCAAGGCCGCCGAGCTGGGCGTGGACAAGGGCACGGCCGAGCAGTTCAAACCCGAGCTGCTCGCCACCGAGTGGGAGAACGACATCCTCGGCGCCCTCGGCGAGTTCCCGCGCATCCTCGCCACCGCCGGCGAGCTGCGCGAGCCGCACCGGGTCGCGCGGTACCTGGAGGACCTCGCGGGCAAGTACCACCGCCTGTACGAGAACTGCATGTTCCTGCCCAAGGGTGACGAGGAGCTCTCGGACACGCACCGTGCCCGCCTCTGGCTGGTCGAGGCCACGCGCACGGTCATGGCCAACGGCCTCACGCTCCTGGGCGTGACGGCGCCCGAGCGGATGTAGGCACCACCCCCAAGCGCACAGCGGGGGCGGCTGACGGTCAACGGGGACCGTCGCCGCCCCTCGCCATAGGTCAAGGAAGCCCAGAGACATGAGTCGCTCCGCACACCCCGCAGGCCCCCGCCACGGTGACGTCCTGCCCGAGGGCCACTACCAGGCCCCGCCGGCCGACCTGAACGCGCTCGACCCCAAGGTCTGGTCCCGCACCGTCGCCCGCGACGCCGAGGGCGTGGCCACCGTCGGCGGGATCGACGTCAAGCAGCTGGCGGCCGAGTTCGGCACCCCGGCCTACGTGCTGGACGAGGAGGACTTCCGGAGCCGGGCGCGCGCCTGGCGGGACGCCTTCGGCACCGACGCCGACGTCTACTACGCCGGCAAGGCCTTCCTCTCCAAGGCGGTCGTGCGCTGGCTGCACGAGGAGGGGCTCAACCTCGACGTGTGCAGCGCGGGCGAGTTGGCCGTCGCGCTGGCCGCGGGGATGCCGCCGGAGCGGATCGCGCTGCACGGCAACAACAAGTCGGTGGAGGAGCTCGAACACGCGGTGAAGACCGGCGTCGGGCACATCGTGGTCGACTCCTACGAGGAGATCGAGCGGCTCGCCGCGATCGCCGCCCGCCAGGGCGTCCGCCAGCAGGTGCTGATCCGGATCACCGTCGGCGTCGAGGCGCACACCCACGAGTTCATCGCCACCGCGCACGAGGACCAGAAGTTCGGGCTCTCGCTCACCGGGGGAGCGGCCGCCGAAGCGGTGCGCCGGGTCCTCGCGCACGGCGGGAGCCTGGAACTGCGCGGCATCCACTCGCACATCGGCTCGCAGATCTTCGACACGGCCGGCTTCGAGGTGGCCGCCCGCCGGGTGGTCGGCCTGCTGGCGCAGATCCGCGACGAGCACGGCGTCGAGCTCCCCGAGATCGACCTCGGCGGCGGCCTCGGCATCGCGTACACCAGTGACGACGACCCGCGCGAGCCGGCCGAGATCGCGGCCGCGCTGGCCGAGATCGTCCGCCGCGAGTGCGCCGCCGCGAACCTGAACGCCCCCCGGCTGAGCGTGGAGCCGGGCCGCGCGATCGTCGGCCCGACGGCGTTCACGCTGTACGAGGTCGGCACCGTCAAGCCGCTGGAGGGCCTGCGCACCTACGTCAGCGTCGACGGCGGGATGTCCGACAACATCCGCACCGCGCTGTACGACGCCGAGTACTCGGTGGCCCTGGTGTCGCGCACCAGCGACGCCGAGCCGATGCTGGTCAGGGTGGTGGGCAAGCACTGCGAGTCCGGAGACATCGTCGTCCGGGACGCCTTCCTGCCGGCCGACCTGGCGCCCGGCGACCTGATCGCGGTGCCCGCCACCGGCGCCTACTGCCGCTCGATGGCGAGCAATTACAACCACGCCCTGAAGCCCCCCGTGCTCGCCGTCAGGGACGGTGCGGCCCGGGTGATCGTCCGGCGCGAGACGGAGGAGGATCTCCTGCGTCTCGATATCGGATGACGAAATCCTCGTCTCAGATCATGGAACGACCGTAGATCCGTGCGGAAAGTCCCGGAGACTGGTACGGACCGAAGTTCCCGGCGGGCCAGGAAAACCGCCGGAAATACCGAAGCACGATGAATGCAGAGCGGAGTCGGATGATGCGTACGCGCCCGCTGAAGGTGGCGTTGCTGGGTTGTGGTGTGGTGGGCTCCGAGGTGGCGCGCATCATGACGACGACGGCCGACGACCTCGCCGCTCGCATCGGCGCCCCGGTGGAGCTGGCCGGGATCGCGGTCCGCCGGGCCGGGCGGGTGCGCCCGGGCGTGCCCGAGCACCTGCTCACCACCGACGCCGAGGCCCTGGTCAGCCGGGACGACATCGACGTGGTGGTCGAGGTCGTCGGCGGCATCGAGCCGTCCAAATCCCTGCTGCTGTCGGCCTTCGAGCACGGTGCCTCGGTGGTCAGCGCCAACAAGGCGCTGCTCGCCCAGGACGGCACCGAACTGCACGCCGCGGCCGCCCGGGCCGGGGTGGACCTCTACTACGAGGCCGCGGTGGCGGGCGCGATCCCGCTGCTGCGCCCGCTGCGCGAGTCCCTGGCCGGCGACAAGGTCAACCGGGTGCTGGGCATCGTCAACGGCACCACCAACTTCATCCTCGACAAGATGGACACCACCGGCGCCGGCTACTCGGAGGCGCTGGAGGAGGCCACCGCGCTGGGCTACGCCGAGGCCGACCCGACGGCCGACGTGGAGGGCTTCGACGCCGCCGCCAAGGCCGCGATCCTGGCCGGCATCGCCTTCCACACCAAGGTCACCGCGGCGGACGTCTACCGCGAGGGCATCACCGAGGTGACCGCGGCCGACATCGCGTCCGCGAAGGAGATGGGCTGCGTGGTCAAGCTGCTCGCGATCTGCGAGCGGGCGGCCGACGGCGAGTCCGTCACCGCCCGGGTCCACCCCGCGATGATCCCGCTCTCGCACCCGCTGGCCTCGGTCCGGGAGGCGTACAACGCGGTGTTCGTCGAGGCCGAGGCGGCCGGACGCCTGATGTTCTACGGCCCGGGCGCGGGCGGTTCGCCGACCGCCTCCGCGGTGCTCGGCGACCTCGTCGCGGTCTGCCGCAACAAGCTGGCCGGTGCCACCGGCCCCGGTGACTCGCTGTACACCCGGCTGCCCGCCAAGCCGATGGACGAGGTGGTCACCCGCTACCACGTCAGCCTGGACGTGGACGACCGCGCGGGCGTGCTCGCCCAGGTCGCGTCCGTCTTCGCCGAGCACGGCGTGTCCATCGACACCGTGCGCCAGCAGGGCCGCGACGGCGACGCCTCGCTCGTCGTGGTCACCCACCGTGCCACCGACGCCGCGCTGTCGGCGACGGTCGACAAGCTCCGCGCGCTGGACAGCGTGCGGGACGTGGCCAGCATCATGCGGGTCGAAGGGGAATAAGGAACTGCCATGAACGCCGTTGCCGAGAACGTCGTCCGAGGCGCGCACACCCACCAGTGGCGCGGCCTGATCGAGGAGTACCGGGACCGCCTGCCGGTCACCGCGGCCACCCCGGTGGTCACCCTGCTGGAGGGCGGCACGCCCCTGGTCCCCGCCCAGGTGCTCTCCGAGCGCACCGGCTGCGAGGTCTACCTCAAGGTCGAGGGCGCCAACCCGACCGGTTCCTTCAAGGACCGCGGGATGACGATGGCCATCTCCAAGGCCAAGGAGGAGGGCGCGCAGGCGGTCATCTGCGCGTCCACCGGCAACACCTCGGCCTCCGCCGCCGCGTACGCGGTGCGGGCCGGCATGGTCTCCGCGGTGCTCGTCCCGCAGGGCAAGATCGCCCTCGGCAAGATGGGCCAAGCGCTGGTGCACGGCGCGAAGATCCTGCAGGTCGACGGGAACTTCGACGACTGCCTCACCCTTGCGCGTGAACTGTCCGAGAAGTACCCGGTGGCCCTGGTCAACTCCGTGAACCCGGTGCGGATCGAGGGCCAGAAGACCGCCGCCTTCGAGATCGTCGACATGCTCGGCGACGCCCCGGACATCCACGTCCTGCCGGTCGGCAACGCGGGCAACATCACCGCGTACTGGAAGGGTTACCGCGAATACTCCGCGGACGGCCTGTCGTCCCGCACCCCGCGGATGTGGGGCTTCCAGGCCGCGGGCTCGGCTCCGATCGTGGACGGCGCCCCGGTGCTGAAGCCGCAGACCATCGCCACCGCGATCCGGATCGGCAACCCGGCCTCCTGGGACTTCGCGCTCGCCGCGCGGGACGAGTCCGGCGGCCTCATCGACAAGGTGACGGACCGTCAGATCCTGTCCGCCTACCGGTTGTTGGCCTCGCAGGAGGGCGTCTTCGTGGAGCCCGCCTCGGCCGCCTCGGTGGCCGGCCTGCTGGCCAAGGCGGAGGCCGGCCTGGTCGACCCGGGCCAGCGGATCGTCTGCACGGTGACCGGCAACGGCCTCAAGGACCCGGACTGGGCGGTGGCCGGCGCGCCGCAGCCGCAGATCGTCCCGGTCGACCCGGAGGCCGCCGCCCTGAGCCTCGGCCTGCTGGACCGCTAGCGGGAGCCGGCACGTCGACGGGTCGACCCTTTCGGGGGTCGGCCCGTCAAAGTTCTCCACTGACACTTTTGTGTCAATTCCGCTTCGCATTCCGATCCGATTTCACCCCGCTCTTTGACGGAGAGGGGTGCGTATTCCGGCCAGAACCGGCAACACACCAGATCGAAGGCCCACGGGGTGTACCGCTGGGGAACCTCTCTTCGATACTCTGGCTTCGGCCGTGTGGCACATGCCCCGGGCCCGGTGCCGTCCGGGCCGCGCCGACGACTGTGACCGCCCGCCCCGGAGGGGGCCGCGATCCTTTCCCCCACCCTCGCACCGACGACGCGCTCCGCGCCGCCCGATTTCCCCAGGAGAGTCCACCGCATGGCCGGTCCTGCGTTCCGTGCCGCCGCCGTCCGGGTCCGGGTTCCCGCGACCAGCGCCAACCTCGGGCCGGGCTTCGACGCCTTCGGGCTCGCGCTGGGCCTGTACGACGACGTGGTCGTCCGGGTCGCCGACTCCGGCCTCTCCGTCGACATCGCCGGCGAGGGTGCCGAGACGCTGCCGCGCGACGAGCGCCACCTGCTGGTCCGCTCGATGCGTGCCGCCTTCGACCGGCTCGGCGGCCAGCCGCGCGGCCTCGAAGTGGTCTGCGCCAACCGGATACCGCACGGCCGGGGCCTCGGCTCCTCCTCCGCCGCCATCTGCGCGGGCATCGTGGCCGCCCGCGCCGTCACCATCGGCGGTCCGTCCGCCCTGGACGACGACGCGCTGCTGGCACTCGCCTCCGAGCTGGAGGGCCACCCGGACAACGTCGCGGCGTGCCTGCGCGGCAACTTCACCATCGCCTGGACCGACGAGGAGTCGGCCAAGGCGGTCGCCCTGGAGCCCTCCGAGCAGGTCGTCCCGGTGGTGTTCGTCCCGGCCGGCGAGGTGCTCACCGAGACCGCCCGCGGCCTGCTGCCGAAGACCGTCCCGCTGGCCGACGCCGCCGTCAACGCGGGCCGCTCCGCGCTGCTGGTGGAGGCACTGACCAGGCGCCCCGAACTGCTCCTCGCCGCCACCGAGGACCGGCT
This sequence comes from Kitasatospora sp. NPDC053308, assembly GCF_055585785.1. Lineage (NCBI taxonomy): Bacteria > Bacillati > Actinomycetota > Actinomycetes > Kitasatosporales > Streptomycetaceae > Kitasatospora > Kitasatospora sp. NPDC053308. Next base: position 343,498 of record NZ_JBVJJY010000005.1, read on the forward strand.
GCACCAGGACTACCGCGCCTCCGCGATGCCGGACAGCGCCGCGCTGGTCGGCGCGCTGCGGGCCGAGGGCGTCCCCGCCGTCATCTCCGGGGCCGGCCCGACCGTCCTCGCGCTCACCGACGAGGCCGGCGCCGACAAGGTCCTCTCCTTCGCCGGGCACCACGGCCACGGCGGGGACCCGGCGTTCGCCGCGCACCGGCTGGACGTCGACCGCACCGGGGCCGTCGTGCTCCCGCTGGACGTCTGACCAGCCCGTCCGGGCCCGGCACCGGCCCCCGCGCCGAGCCGGGCCGACCGGACACGATTGGCAAGCGCAAGGCCGGGGAATGTCCAAGGGGGTCGGTAGTGTTAACCTCATTGCTGCACCAGGTGCCCTCCGGGGCCCGGTGCGCCGCGTCCCGATCCCAGCGCTCCACTGCCGTGGAGTCCCGGCGATGCACGGGGCGACGATTCTCCGGGAGCCCACCGCAGCGCGTACGCAGCCTGCCTGCGCGACATGCGGCCGCATCCCGAAGCCGTGACGGCACCTGACTCCCACCCGCGGCCTCCCACCTCGAGGCCAGGACGGGCGGAGCGCGGGCCACCGTCACGCGACGGGGGCCCGGGATTCGCAGGCAGCGTGGGGGTTACGCCCTCAGGGGAGGTCGACACACGACCGGCCCACGCGCCTATCAGCACCACCGTGCTTCATGCACCGCACCTCGCAGCTCTCCCTCGACGGGCTCCCGCCATTCGAGGGACCACCGCCTCGGACCGACGCAGTCGAGCGTTGGTCAGGACAGCACAACCGGTCGCCGAGCCAGACAGGCCGACGTCCGCTCCAGGGAAGGACCCTTAGTGAGCGACTCCACCGATCTGATGGGCGCGCGCCCGGACGCCGACGCGTCGGACGCAGCCGCCGCCCCCGCTGCCCCGGCGCGGCGCCGCCGCAGTGCCGCCGCGGGCCTGGACGGCATGGTCCTGGCCGAGCTGCAGAAGCTCGCCGCGGACCTTGGCATCACCGGTACCGGACGCATGCGCAAGAGCCAGCTGATCGAGACCATCAAGGAGAAGAGCGGCGGGGACCCGCTGCTCGCCGCCGGTGGCGCCCCGGCCGCCAAGCGCACCGCCGCCAAGGCGGACGCCGAGGCCCCGGCCGAGAAGCCGGCCCGCCGCACCAAGGCCGCCGCCAAGGCCGACGCCGAGGCTCCGGCCGCCGCCGAGCCGCAGGCCCAGATCGAGATCCCGGTCCAGGCCGCCGCCGAGACCGCCGCGCCGGCCCGTGCCGAGCGCACCCGCCGCCGTGCCACCTCGGCCGCCGGCGCCCCCACCGCCCCGGCCGCCGAGGGCGCGGCCGAGGCCGCCACCGTCGCGGTGGCCGAGCCCAAGCAGGCCGAGGGCCGCCCGGCCGAGACCCGTGGCTTCGAGGGCCGCGAGGACGGCCGCGAGAGCCGTCGCGACCGCCGCGAGCGCCGCGACCGCCGTGAGGCCGGTGACCGCCGCGAGGGCGGCGAGCGCACCGAGGCCCAGGGCGGCGAGGCCCAGGACGGCGAGGCCCGCGAGTCGCGTCGCGACCGCCGCAACCGCCGCGAGCGCGCCGACCGCCAGGGCCAGCCGCAGGGCGGCGGCCAGGGCGACCAGCAGGGCCGCCAGGGCCAGCAGACCCAGCAGGCCCAGCAGCCGCAGGCCCAGCAGGGCGGCTACGACGACGACGAGTTCGGCGAGGGCCGCCGTGGCCGTCGCGGCCGCTACCGCGACCGCCGTGGCCGTCGCGGCCGTGACGGCTTCGAGGCCGGCACCGTCGAGCCGCAGATCGGCGAGGACGACGTCCTGATCCCGGTCGCGGGCATCCTCGACATCCTCGACAACTACGCGTTCGTGCGCACCTCCGGCTACCTGCCGGGCCAGAACGACGTCTACGTCTCGCTCGCCCAGGTCCGCAAGAACGGCCTGCGCAAGGGTGACGCCATCACCGGTGCGGTCCGCCAGCCGCGCGAGGGCGAGCGCCGCGAGAAGTTCAACGCCATGGTGCGCCTGGACTCCGTCAACGGCATGGACCCGGAGAGCGGCCGCGGCCGCCCCGAGTTCAACAAGCTCACCCCGCTGTACCCGCAGGAGCGCCTGCGCCTGGAGACCGACCCGGGCGTGCTGACCACCCGGATCATCGACCTCGTGTCGCCGATCGGCAAGGGCCAGCGCGGTCTGATCGTCGCGCCGCCGAAGACCGGCAAGACGATGGTGCTGCAGGCGGTCGCCAACGCGATCACCCACAACAACCCCGAGTGCCACCTGATGGTCGTCCTGGTCGACGAGCGTCCGGAAGAGGTCACCGACATGCAGCGGTCGGTGAAGGGCGAGGTCATCTCCTCGACCTTCGACCGGCCGGCCGAGGACCACACCACCGTCGCCGAGCTGGCCATCGAGCGCGCCAAGCGCCTGGTCGAGCTGGGCCACGACGTGGTCATCCTGCTGGACTCGATCACCCGTCTGGGCCGCGCCTACAACCTGGCGGCGCCGGCCTCCGGCCGCATCCTGTCCGGTGGTGTCGACTCGACCGCGCTCTACCCGCCGAAGAAGTTCTTCGGTGCCGCGCGCAACATCGAGAACGGCGGCTCGCTGACCATCCTGGCCACCGCGCTGGTCGAGACCGGCTCGCGCATGGACGAGGTGATCTTCGAGGAGTTCAAGGGCACCGGCAACATGGAGCTCAAGCTCGACCGGAAGCTCTCGGACAAGCGCATCTTCCCGGCCGTCGACGTGGACGCCTCCAGCACCCGCAAGGAGGAGATCCTGCTCGGCAACGAGGAGTTGGCCATCGTCTGGAAGCTGCGCCGGGTGCTGCACGCGCTCGACTCGCAGCAGGCGATCGAGCTGCTGCTGGACAAGATGAAGCAGACCAAGAGCAACGCCGAGTTCCTGATGCAGATCGCCAAGACCACCCCCGGCTCCGGCGACTGACCGTAGCCGGACGGCTGTCGAAGCACGGAACCCCGGACCGCGCCAGCGGTCCGGGGTTCCGTGCGTCCGCGCCGCTTTGTTCCAGAGTCGGGACAACTTGGGGGTCTTTGGATCATGTTGTCCGATTTACTCTGGACCGTATGGCCGAGCACAAGAGGATCCCGAGTCGCCGCCGCAAGGTCCTGCGGACGGCAGCCTGCGCGTTCGTCGCACTCGTCGTCCTCGGCGCGGGTGCGGCGGTCTACGCGTACGTGAAGCTCAACGGCAACATCAAGAGCGTCGACATCGACGGCCGGCTCGGCGACGCCCGGCCGCCGGCCGCCACCGACGGGTCCTTCAACATCCTGGTGCTGGGTTCCGACTCGCGCGCCGGCGAGAACGGCGACCTGGCCGGCGGGAACACCGGCGACACCGCCCGCTCCGACACCGCGATGGTGGTGCACGTCAACCAGGACCACTCGCGGGCGCAGGTCGTCTCGATACCGCGCGACACCCTGGTCGCCCGCCCCGACTGCACCGACGCGAACGGCAAGACCGTGCCCGGCGCCAAGCGCGCGATGTACAACAGCGCCTTCGAGAGCGGCGGCGCGGCCTGCGCGGTCAAGACCACCGAGCAGCTCACCGGCCTCCGGATGGACCACTACCTGCAGATCGACTTCGCCGGCTTCGCCCGGGTCGTGGACGCGATAGGCGGGGCCACCGTGACCACCACGGTGGCCATCCACGACAAGGACAGCGGGCTCGACCTGCCCGCCGGCCGGCACCACCTCGACGGGCAGCAGGCGCTGGCCTTCGTCCGCACCCGGCACGGCGTCGGCGACGGCAGCGACCTGGGCCGGATCGAGCTGCAGAAGCAGATGGTGAAGTCCCTGCTCCAGCAGGCCGGCGGGGCCGGGATGTTCACCGACCCGGTCAAGCTGTGGTCGATCGGCGACACCGTGACCAGGAGCATCACCACCGACTCCGCGCTGGGCTCGGTGAACTCCCTGGTGGGGCTCGTCCAGGAGCTCAAGGGGATCGGCCCGGACCAGCTGAGCATGGTCACCGTGCCGGTGGAGGCGGCCCCCGGCGACCCCAACCGGGTGGTCGAGCAGCAGCCGCAGGCGGACCAGCTCTGGGCGGCCCTCAGGGCCGACCGGGAGTTCCCGCAGGCGGTCGTCTCCGCGCAGCCGGAGAACCCCGCCCAGACCGCTGCCACGGCCCCCGCGCGGACCGCCGGCACGCCGACCGCGAAGGCCGCGGCCACCCGCTGAGCGGGCCCGGAATATCCCGGAACGCGCCCCGGTTTGGGAAGATGCGGCCGGTCCTGGCAGACTGGTCCGTCGGTCCCGGTTCACGTGCGGCACTCCAGCCGCCGACCCGGTGCCCTCCCGAAACCTAGGAGAACCCCTTGAAGCCCAACGTTCACCCCGAGTACGTGGTCACGCGCGTGACCTGCACCTGCGGCGCCGAGTTCACCACCCGCTCGACCGAGACCAGCGGCGAGATCCGCGCCGAGGTCTGCTCGCAGTGCCACCCGTTCTACACCGGCAAGCAGAAGATCCTCGACACCGGTGGCCGCGTGGCCCGCTTCGAGGCCCGCTTCGGCAAGCAGCACAGCGCGAAGGCCTAGCGCTCCCTCGGCGCCGGTTCCCGGCGCCCCCGTACGCGTAGTCGGGGGCGCTGGGGGCCGGCGCCGTTCGCGTCCCCCCGCGCGGTCCCGCCGCAGTCCCCCTCCCCACCACATCCGAGCCCCCGGGAAGAAGGCCACCCCATGTTCGAGGCAGTCGAAGAGCTCCTCGTCGAGCACGCCGACCTCGAGACGAGGCTGGCCGACCCGTCCGTCCACGCCGACCAGGCCAACGCGCGCAAGCTGGCCAAGCGGTACGCCGAGCTGACCCCGATCACCCGGGTCTACCGGCAGTGGCGGCAGGCCGGCGAGGACATCGAGGCCGCGCGCGAACTCGCCGCCGAGGACCCGGAGTTCATCGCCGAGGTGAAGGACTCCGAGGCGCGCCGGGACGAGCTCACCGAGGAACTGCGCCTGCTGCTGGTGCCGCGCGACCCGAGCGACGACAAGGACGTCATCCTGGAGATCAAGGCGGGCGAGGGCGGCGAGGAGTCCGCGCTGTTCGCCGGCGACCTGCTCCGGATGTACCTGCGCTTCGCCGAGCGGATCGGCTGGAAGACCGAGATCATCGACTTCAACGAGTCCGACCTCGGCGGCTACAAGGACGTCTCGGTGGCCGTGAAGACCAAGGGCACCGCCGAGCCCGGCCAGGGCGTCTGGGCCCGGCTGAAGTACGAGGGCGGCGTGCACCGCGTGCAGCGCGTCCCCGCCACCGAGTCCCAGGGCCGCATCCACACCTCCGCGGCGGGCGTGCTGGTCACCCCCGAGGCGGAGGAGGTCGAGGTCGAGATCCTCGCCAACGACCTGCGGATCGACGTCTACCGGTCCTCCGGCCCCGGCGGCCAGTCGGTCAACACCACCGACTCCGCGGTCCGGATCACCCACCTGCCGACCGGTATCGTGGCCTCCTGCCAGAACGAGAAGAGCCAGCTGCAGAACAAGGAGCAGGCGATGCGCATCCTGCGTTCGCGCCTGCTGGCCGCCGCGCAGGAGGAAGCGGAGCGCGAGGCCTCGGACGCGCGCCGCAGCCAGGTCCGCACGGTGGACCGCTCCGAGCGGATCCGGACGTACAACTACCCCGAGAACCGCATCTCGGACCACCGCACCGGGTTCAAGGCGTACAACCTGGACCAGGTCCTGGACGGCGACCTGAACGCCGTGATCCAGTCCTGCGTGGACAAGGACGCGGCGGCCAAGCTCGCCGCGGCCCAAGAGAACTGAGACCGGCGCGCCCCAGCCCACGCGCAGCCCGGAAGCCGGAGCGCAGAAACATGAGGTCGTACGGATGAACCTGCTGCTCGCCGAGGTGGCCCAGGCCACCCAGCGGTTGGCCGCGGCCGGCGTGCCGTCGCCGCGCTTCGACGCGGAGGAGCTCGCCGCCTACGTCCACAACGTCAAGCGCAGCCAGCTGCACACGGTCAAGGACGCCGACTTCGACGCCCGCTACTGGGAGGCGGTCGCCCGCCGCGAGGCGCGCGAGCCGCTCCAGCACATCACCGGGCGGGCGTTCTTCCGCTACCTCGAACTGGAGGTCGGCCCCGGGGTGTTCGTGCCCCGGCCGGAGACCGAGACGGTCGTCGAGTGGGCCATAGACGCGGTGCGCGACATGGACGTGGCCGACCCGCTGGTGGTGGACCTGTGCTCCGGCTCCGGCGCGATCGCCCTCGCCCTGGCCCAGGAGCTGCCGCGTTCCACCGTGCACGCCTTCGAGCTGGACGAGGGGGCGCTGCGGTACACCCGGCGCAACATCGACGCCAGCCCGGACCGCGCCCGGATCACCCTGCACGCCGGGGACGCCACCAGGGCCTTCGAGGACGACCGCTCCTGGGACGGCCGCTTCGACCTGGTGATCTCCAACCCGCCGTACATCCCGCTCACCGAGTGGGAGTACGTCGCGCCGGAGGCCCGCGACCACGACCCGCAGATGTCGCTGTTCTCGGGCGAGGACGGGCTGGACACCATCCGCGGCATCGAGCGGGTGGCCGCCCGGCTGCTGCGCCCGGGCGGCGCGGTGGTGATCGAGCACGCCGACCAGCAGGGCGGCCAGGTGCCGTGGATCTTCAACGAGGAACGCGGCTGGACGGACACCGCCGACCACCGCGACCTGAACAACCGGCCGCGCTTCACGACCGCCCGAAGGGCCGGATCGTGAACATCCGGGCGCGGTACGACCGCCCGAAGGGCCGGGTCGTGAACATCCAGGCGCGGTACGACCGCCCGAAGGGCCGGGTCGTGACCGTCGAGCGCCGCAGGGCCGCGCAGTGACCGCCATGAGCCACTTCGGAAGGGGACCGCACCGATGAGCCGCCGCTACGACTGTGCCGATGCCGGGGACCGCGCCACCGGCCTGCGCGAGGCCGCCTCGGCCGTCCGCCGCGGCGAACTCGTCGTGATGCCCACCGACACCCTCTACGGGGTCGGTGCGGACGCCTTCTCCCCGGAGGCCGTCGGCGAGCTGATGGCGGCCAGGGGCCGCGGCCGCAACACGCCCTCCCCGGTGCTGGTCGGCTCCCCGACCACCCTGCACGGCCTGGTCACCGACTTCTCCGAGCAGGCCTGGGAGCTGGTCGACGCCTTCTGGCCCGGCGGTCTCACCCTGGTCGCCAAGCACCAGCCCTCGCTGCGCTGGGACCTCGGCGACACCCGCGGCACCGTCGCGGTCCGGATGCCGCTGCACCCGGTCGCCATCGAGCTGCTGAACTCCACCGGCCCGATGGCCGTCTCCAGCGCCAACCGGAGCGGCGGTCCGTCGCCGCTGACCTGCGACGAGGCGCAGGGGCAGCTCGGCGACGCGGTCTCGGTCTACCTGGACGGCGGGTCAGCCGACCACGCCGCCGCCTCGTCCATCGTCGACGTCACCGGCAAGGTCCCGGTTCTGCTGCGGGCGGGCGCGATCAGCGTCGAGCAGCTGAGGGAGGTCGTCCCCGACCTGGAGGCCGGCAGTTGACGCCCACCGCCTCGCTGCACGCCGGGCCGGGCATAGCGCCGTACCTGAGCGTGGGCCCCAGGCCGCTGGACCACTTCCGGATCCTGTTCGTCTGCACCGGGAACATCTGCCGCTCGCCGATCGCCGAGCGGCTCACCCGGCGTGAGCTGGACACCCGGCTGAGTCCGCGGGTAGCCGGGCGGATCCTGGTCGAGAGCGCCGGCACCTGGGGCCACGAGGGCGCGCCGATGGAGGACCACGCCGCGACCGTGCTCGACGAGTACGGCGCCGACAGCGGCGGCTTCACCGGCCGCGAGCTGCTGGACGAGCACGTGGTCGAGGCCGACCTGGTGCTCACCGCCACGCTGGACCACCGCGCCCAGGTGATCTCGATGGGGCACGAGGCGGGGCTGCGCACCTTCACGCTGAAGGAGTTCACCCGGCTCGTGCGGACGATCGACCCGGGCACGCTGCCGGACCCCCGGCGCGGCGCCGACGTCACCGAGCGGGCCCGCGCGCTGGTCCGGGCGGCCGCCGCGCTGCGCGGCTGGCTGCTGGCCGCCACCCCGGAGTCGGACGAGGTGGACGACCCGTACGGGGCACCGATCGGCATGTTCCGCAACTGCGGCGAGGAGATATTCCACGCGGTCGACCCCGTGGTCACCGCGCTCACCGGCGTACCGGCGCACCGCTGACCCGCGGCCGCCCGGGCCGTCCGAGACGCCCGATCAGGCGGCTGCGGCCCGTTCCGGCGGGCCGGGCGGCGGTGGCGGTCCTACGCTGGTCTGACCGACCCCGCAGCGCCCGGGAGCACCGTCATGACCGTCACCGATGCCGCCACCGGCCCGACCACGACGCAGGGGCGCCCATGGGCGTCCGAAGCCCTGCACCGGGCGGATCCGCAGCTGGCCGACCTGCTGGCCGCGGAGGCCGAGCGGCGCGCCGAAACGATCCAGCTGCTGGCGGGGGAGAACCTCACCACTCCCGCCGTCCTGGCGGCCCTCGCCGGCCCGCTGATCGACAAGTACGCCGAGGGCTACCCGGGCCGCCGGCACCACACCGGCTGCGCGCTGGCGGACGCCGCCGAGCTGCTGGCGGTCGACCGGGCGCGCGAGCTGTTCGCCGCCCCGCACGCCAACGTCCAGCCCCGGTCGGTGACTTCGGCGATGCTCGCGGCGTACGCGGCGCTGCTCAAGCCCGGTGACGGGGTGCTGGCGATGTCCCTGGAGCACGGCGGTCACCTGAGCTGCGGCTCGCGCGCGAACTTCTCCGGGCGCTGGTTCGACTGCACCGGGTACGGCGTGCGCGAGCAGGACGGCCTGATCGACCTCGACCAGGTGCGCGACCTGGCCCACCGGCACCGCCCCAAGGCCATCGTGGCGGGCTCGATCTCCCACCCCCGGCACCCGGACTGGGCGGCCTTCCGGGAGATCGCCGACGAGGTGGACGCCTATCTGATCGCCTCCGTCGCGCAGACCACCGGTCTGGTCGCGGCCGGTGTGGCGCCCTCGCCGGTGCCGTACGCCGACGTCACCGTGGCGGCCACCCACAAGCTGCTGCGCGGCCCGCGCGGCGGCCTGCTGCTGTGCACGGCGGAGCTCGCGGAGCGGATCGACCGCGCGGTGTTCCCGTTCAGCCAGGGCGGCGCGGCGATGAACGAGGTGGCCGGCAAGGCGGTGGCCCTCGCGGAGGCCTCGACGCCCGCCTACCGGGCGTACGCGGAGCGGACGGTGTCGGGAGCGCGGGTGCTGGCCGAGGGGCTCGCAGAGGCCGGAATGCGCCCCCTGACGGGCGGGACCGACACCCACCTGGTGACGGCCGACGTGAGCCCGCTCGGGGTGAGCGGCGCGGAGGCCGAGCGGCGCTGCGCGGCGACCGGGCTGCTGCTCGGCAAGTGCGCGCTGCCCTTCGACCCGGCGCCGCCCGCCGAGGCCTCCGGGATCCGGCTCGGCACCGGCACGGTGACCAGCCAGGGGATGGGCGGGGCGGAGCTGTCCGAGATCGCCGGGCTGATCGCGCGGGTGGTCGCCGGGGGCCCGGTGGGGCCGGCCGCGGCCCGGGTCCGGGAGCTCGCGCGGACCTTCGCCGACCGGACCTGAGCCCGGTTCCGGGGGCGGGCCGGAGCCGGTCCCCGGCGCGGTCCGTCCACGGGCATCCCGATCTCCTACCCGGGAGGGCGAACCGCGATGCGCGCCCCGGGCGTCCGACTCAATAAGGTGTGTGCCGTGGCGACGCACCTCGAAACCCGGGAAGGCAGGGGAGTACCTTCGGTACCTCCCCGTTCGACAGTGATGCAGGAGGCCAGTGGTGCGTGAGTATCTGCTGGTGCTGTTCTGCACCGCCGCCGTCACCTACCTGCTGACCGGCCCGGTCCGGAAGTTCGCCATCGCGGCCGGCGCCATGCCGCCGGTGCGCGCCCGTGACGTGCACCGCGAGCCCACTCCGCGGCTCGGCGGCATCGCGATGTTCGGCGGGCTCTGCGCGGGCATCCTGGTCGCTTCGCAGCTCGACAACCTGAGCAAGGTGTTCCAGGGGGGCACCGACATCCGCGCGCTGCTGTCCGGCGCGGGGATCATGTTCCTGCTCGGTGTGCTCGACGACAAGTGGGGCGTGGACGCCCTGGTGAAGCTCGGCGGCCAGATGATCGCCGCCGGTGTGATGGTCTGGCAGGGCGTCACGGTGATCACCCTCCCGGTGCCCGGCGTCGGCGCGGTCGCCGTGAGCCCGACCCAGGGCATGGTCATCTCGGTCACCCTGGTCGTCGTCATGGTCAACGCGGTGAACTTCATCGACGGTCTGGACGGCCTGGCCGGCGGCATGGTCTGCATCGCCGCGATGGCGTTCTTCCTGTACAGCTACCGGCTCTGGTACGGCTACACGATCACCGACGCGGCCCCCGCCGTGCTGTTCAGCGTGCTGCTGATCGGCATGTGCCTGGGCTTCCTGGCGCACAACATGCACCCGGCGCGAATCTTCATGGGCGACTCCGGCTCGATGATGCTGGGCCTGATGCTGGCCGTCGCCGCGATCTCCATCACCGGCCGGGTCGACCCGGACCTGATCAACAACGAGACCGGTTCGCAGACCGCCACCGTGCACGCCCTGGTGCCGATCTACATCCCGCTGCTGCTGCCGCTGACGGTCATCGCGCTGCCGCTGGCCGACCTGCTGCTCGCGGTGGTGCGCCGCACCTGGGCCGGCCAGTCGCCGTTCGCCGCGGACAAGCGCCATCTGCACCACCGGCTGCTGCAGGTCGGGCACTCGCACAGCCGCGCGGTGCTGATCATGTACTTCTGGGCCGCGCTGATCGCCTTCGGCACGGTGGCCTTCTCGGTGACCAACACCGGCCGCGCCGTCGTCCTCACGCTCGCCGGGCTCTGCCTGCTCGGCCTGGTGGTGCTGCTGACCCCGCGGTTCCGGCCGCGCGCCCCGCGGGCGGTGCAGTCCTTCGTCCCGCCGCGCTACCGCCGCCAGCCGTCGGGTCCGATGGCTGAACTGTCGGCGAAGGACAAGCAACTCCTGGGTGAAGCCACCCGGGGCTCCTCCGAGCCCGCCGACCACCGCCCCGCCAGCGGCCGTCGCTGACAAGGGAGTTGACGATCCGCCAGATGGCTTCACCCATACGGCGGATTCGTTGAGCCGTTGGTGTGACAGGTACCACACATTCATGGTAAAGCTCTCATCAAATAGTTTGTGATACCGTTCACGAGTATCGAGAACACGCCGAAAGACCTGACAGGTGGATGACTTCCGTCCCTGTCGGTCGCCTTCGACGGGCCCGCCGTTCCCGCGGGCGGCCCGGCGGCGATGCCTCGGTCCGGTGTCACCCGCCACCGCTGTGCCCGTCCCCCGCCACATCGACATGCCGCCGGAGCTGCCGACATGCCGTCCACCGACGCCCGGATCCTCCGAGGCGCCGCGATTCCCACTGCGGTCGCCGGGATCATCGCCATGGCGATCTCGTTCGCCGTCGCCGGTGGGAAGGGGCTGCTCGGCGCCCTCTTCGGCGCCCTGCTGGTGATGGCCTTCTTCAGCTTCGGCCAGGTCGCGCTCGACCGGCTGACCAGGTCGAACCCGCACATCCTGATGGCCGCCGGACTGCTCGTGTACACCACGCAGATCCTGCTGGTCGGCATCGTGCTCGCGATCTTCAAGAACACCGAGTTGTTCAACCGGCAGGCGTTCGCCTTCACCCTGCTCGGCTGCGCCCTGATCTGGACGGGCTTCCAGGTGCGCGGCGCGCTCAAGGCCAAGACCTTCTACGTCGACACCGACGCCTCGGAAACGAAGGGCGACAAGCCCTCCGACTCGGGACGTCAACCGTGACGAGGCCAGGCTGTCCCCCCAACGAGGGGGGCGGTGTTTATGCCGCACTGACGGCCTGCTATCGTCCGTCGCAACAACGGAGTACGGGAAGAGGCCTGGTCTGTCCGGACAGCGGACCGATCGCCCCCCGGACCCGCGCAGTCTTCGATGATCCCGCAGTCGCGCAGCGCGCCGTCGCGCGGGGTCGGCGAGAAACCCATCAAGTTCCAGTGCCGCTCCGTGGCCTCAGGCCACGCCGACACACCGAGGGTGCCGTATCCATGCGTCACGACGAAGGAGTCCGTGGTGAGTGCTGAACTCACGTCGTACCTCGCCTCAGGCAGTTGCCACTTCGGGGACGCTGGCTGTGGCTTCCCGGCTCCGGGTCTGAACGAATTCGACTTCAAGCCGATCTTCACCATCGGCAGCTTCTACTTCAACAAGCCGATGCTGCTGTCGATGATCGTCGCAGTGCTGGTGGTCGTCTTCTTCTGGGCCGCGTTCGCCAAGCCGCGCCTGGTGCCGGGCAAGCTGCAGCTGGTCGGTGAGATCGGCTACGACTTCGTCAAGCGCTCCATCGTGCTGGAGACGATCGGCAAAAAGGGCGAGAAGTACGTCCCGATGCTCGTCTCGATGTTCTTCTTCGTGTGGCTGCTGAACATCATGTCGATCATCCCGTTCGCGCAGTTCCCGGTGACGGCGGCGATCGCGTTCCCGGCCGGCCTCGCGGCGGTCGTGTGGATCACCTACATGACCCTGACCTTCAAGAAGCACGGCTTCGTCGGCGGTCTGAAGAACCTCTGCTGGCCGTCGGGCATCCCCGGCTGGGTCATGTTCATCCTGGTGCCGATCGAGTTCTTCTCGAACATCTTCGTGCGCCCCTTCACGCTCGCGGTCCGAGCCTTCGCGAACATGTTCGCCGGCCACCTGCTGATCGTGATGTTCTCCATCGCCTCCTGGTACCTGCTCAGCCCGACCCTGGGCGCGCTGTACGGCTCGGCCTCGTTCGTCGTCGCCGTCGGCCTGACCGCCTTCGAGCTGCTGGTCCAGTTCCTGCAGGCCTACATCTTCGTGATGCTGGCCAGCAGCTACATCGCCGGTGCCCTGGAAGAGGCGCACTGAGCCTGAGGCCCTGGCCTCTCGTGAACCACCATCCGGATCGCCCGGTGGCCAATCACCACCGGTTCACCACCCCTTGCAAAGGACACAACTGCAATGACCATGATCGCTGAGGGCGTCGTCGGTTCCATCGCTTCCGTCGGTTACGGCCTTGCCGCCATCGGCCCCGGCATCGGCGTCGGTCTGATCTTCGGTAACGGTGTCCAGGCCATGGCCCGCCAGCCCGAGGCTGCCGGTCTCATCCGTTCCAACATGTTCATCGGCTTCGCGCTGACCGAGGCGCTCGCGCTCATCGGCATCGTCATGCCGTTCGTGTTCGGCACCGGCAAGTAATTCCGGCACACCGGTAGTCCCACCAGACGAAAGGTTCAGATATGAACCCCGTGGTCTTCCTCGCGGAAGAGGAGAAGATGAACCCTCTTCTCCCCGCTTGGCCCGAGGTCATCATCGGCCTGCTCTGCTTCTTCATCGTCTTCGGTCTGCTCGGCAAGAAGCTCCTCCCCAGCATCGAGAAGGTGCTGTCGGAGCGCCGGGACGCCATCGAGGGCGGCATGGAGCGCGCCGAGGCCGCTCAGGCCGAGGCCCAGGCCGTGCTTGAGCAGTACCGTGCCGAGCTTGCCGAGGCGCGCCACGAGGCCGCCCGCATTGTCGAGCAGGCTCGCGAGCAGGGCGCCGCCCAGCTCGCCGAGATGCGCGAGGAGGGCCAGCGCCAGCGCGAGGCCATCGTCGCGGCCGGTCACGCCCAGATCGAGGCCGACAAGAAGCAGGCGACTGCCGCCCTGCGCCAGGACGTGGGCTCGCTGGCCACCCAGCTGGCGTCCCGCATCGTGGGTGAGTCCCTCGAGGACAGCGCCCGGCAGAGCGGTGTGATCGACCGCTTCCTGGACGAGCTGGAGGCCAAGGCCGCCGTTGCTCAGGGTGCGGCCAAGTGATCGGCGCCAGCCGTGAGGCCCTCGCCGCCGGCCGGCAGAACCTGGAGAGCCTGACCGACTCCACCTCGGTGGACGCGGCCAAGCTCGCCGAGGAGCTCACCGCCGTCACGGCCGTGCTGGACCGTGAGGTGTCGCTGCGCCGCGTCCTGACCGACCCGTCCCGGTCGGGCCAGGACAAGGCCCAGCTGGTCACCTCGCTGCTGACCGGTCAGGTCTCCGGCGAGGCCGTCGACCTGGTCTCCGGGCTGGTCCGGTCCCGCTGGTCGGGTGCGCGCGACCTGGTGGACGCGACCGAGGAGCTCGCCGCGTACGCCGAGATCATCGCCGCGGACAAGGCCGGCGCCCTGGACGACGTCGAGGACGAGGTCTTCCGCTTCGGCCGGGTGGTGAGCGGCTCGCACGAGCTGCGCGCCGCGCTGACCGAGCCGAAGGCCGGGGCCGTCGCGAAGTCCGAGCTGATCAAGAAGCTGCTCGGCGGCCGCGCCCACGCCGGCACCGTCCGGCTGGTCACCGCCCTCGTCAACAAGCCGCGTGGCCGTAGCCTGGAGCAGGGCCTCGAGTCCTACTCGAAGCTCGCCGCCGCTCGCCGCGACCGCGTGGTGGCCCTGGTCACCAGCGCGGTGCCGCTGTCGGACACCCAGAAGGAGCGCCTGTCCGGCGCTCTGGGGCGGATGTACGGCCGCCAGGTCCACCTCAACATCGACGTCGACCCCGAGGTCGTCGGCGGTGTCCGGGTGCAGATCGGCGACGAGATCATCGACGGCACCGTGTCGAGCCGCCTCGAGGGCGCTCGCCAGCAGCTCGAAGGCTGAGCACCGAAGCAGCACATCCGACCCTCGGTCGGGAAACCGGCTCCCCAAGGAGTCGGCAAAACGTACGGCCGGTTCATACGACCCGGCCGAGAGTCGAGTACTTGCGGCCCTCAATGGCGGGCCGAGGATCGCAAACTAGGAGAGCAGGGAAGCCTGATGGCGGAGCTTACGATCCGTCCGGAGGAGATCCGGGACGCGCTGGCCGACTTTGTCCAGTCGTACCAGCCGGACGCCGCCTCTGTGGAAGAGGTCGGTACGGTCACCGAGGCCATGGACGGTATTGCCAAGGTCGAGGGCCTGCCCTCGGTCATGGCGAACGAGCTGCTGAAGTTCGAGGACGGCACGCTCGGCCTCGCGCTGAACCTCGACACCCGCGAGATCGGTGTCGTCATCCTCGGTGAGTTCGGCGGCATCGAAGAGGGCCAGACCGTGCGCCGCACCGGCGAGGTCCTCTCGGTTCCGGTCGGCGACGGCTACCTGGGCCGCGTCGTGGACCCGCTGGGCAACCCGATCGACGGCCTGGGCGAGGTCGCCTCCGAGGGCCGCCGCGCCCTGGAGCTGCAGGCCCCCGGCGTCATGGCCCGCAAGTCGGTCAAGCAGCCGCTGCAGACCGGCATCAAGGCCATCGACGCGATGACCCCGATCGGCCGCGGCCAGCGCCAGCTGATCATCGGTGACCGCCAGACCGGCAAGACCGCGGTGGCCGTCGACACGATCATCAACCAGCGCGACAACTGGCGCTCGGGCGACCCGGAGAAGCAGGTCCGCTGCATCTACGTCGCCGTGGGCCAGAAGGGCTCCACCATCGCGTCCGTCCGCGGCGCCCTGGAGGAGGCCGGCGCGCTGGAGTACACCACCATCGTGGCCGCTCCCGCCTCCGACCCGGCCGGCTTCAAGTACCTCGCCCCGTACACCGGTTCGGCCATCGGCCAGCACTGGATGTACGCCGGCAAGCACGTCCTGATCATCTTCGACGACCTGTCGAAGCAGGCCGAGGCCTACCGCTCCGTCTCCCTGCTGCTGCGCCGCCCGCCGGGCCGCGAGGCCTACCCGGGTGACGTCTTCTACCTGCACTCCCGCCTGCTGGAGCGCTGCGCCAAGCTGAACGACGAGCTGGGCGGCGGCTCGATGACCGGTCTGCCGATCATCGAGACCAAGGCCAACGACGTCTCGGCGTACATCCCGACCAACGTCATCTCCATCACCGACGGCCAGTGCTTCCTGGAGTCCGACCTGTTCAACGCCGGCATCCGCCCGGCCGTGAACGTCGGCATCTCGGTCTCCCGCGTCGGTGGCTCCGCCCAGATCAAGGCCATGCGCTCGGTCGCCGGCCGTCTGCGCCTGGACCTCGCCCAGTACCGTGAGCTGGAGGCCTTCGCCGGCTTCGGTTCCGACCTGGACGCGGCCTCCAAGGCCCAGCTGGAGCGCGGTGCGCGCATGGTCGAGCTGCTGAAGCAGGGCCAGTACCAGCCGTTCCCGGTCGAGGAGCAGGTCGTCTCCATCTGGGCCGGCACCACCGGCAAGCTGGACGACGTCCCGGTCGCCGAGATCCGCCGCTTCGAGCGCGAGTTCCTGGACCACGTGCGCCTGCAGCACAAGGACCTGCTCGCCGGCATCGTCGAGACCGGCCTGCTGGCCGACGGCACCATCGACGCGCTGACCAGCGCCATCGAGGCCTTCAAGCAGGGTTACCAGACCGCCGACGGCAAGCTGCTCTCCGAGCAGGCCTGAGTCCGGTAGCGAGGGAAAGGACGTAACGACCCATGGGAGCACAGCTTCGGGTCTACAAGCGCCGGATCCGCTCTGTCACCGCGACGAAGAAGATCACCAAGGCGATGGAGATGATCTCCGCGGCGCGCATCGGCAAGGCGCAGCGCGCGGTGGCGGCCTCCGCTCCGTACGCCGACGAGCTCACCCGGGCGGTGACGGCGGTGGCCACCCGGTCCAACGCCAAGCACCCGCTCACCACCGAGAACCCGAACGCCAAGCGCGCGGCCGTCCTGCTGATCACGGCGGACCGCGGCCTGGCCGGCGGTTACTCGTCCAACGCCATCAAGGCCTCGCTGGCGCTCACCGAGCGCCTGCGCGGCGAGGGCAAGGACGTCGTGACCTACGTCGTCGGTCGGAAGGGCCTGTCGTACTACACCTTCCGCAACCTGGCGGTGGCGGACTCGTGGACGGGCTTCTCGGACAAGCCGACCTACGGTGACGCGAAGACGGTGGCGGCCGAGCTGATCGAGGCCTTCACGGCCGAGACCGGCGGCGTGGACGAACTCCACGTGGTCTCGACCGAGTTCGTGTCCATGCTCACGCAGGACGCGGTGGAGGCGCGGCTGCTGCCGCTGAAGCTGGACGAGGTCCAGCTCAGCGACCAGTCGTCGGCCAAGTCGGAGATCTTCCCGCTGTACGACTTCGAGCCGTCGGCGGAGGGCGTCCTCGACGCGCTGCTGCCGCGGTACGTCGAGAGCCGGATCTACAACGCGCTGCTGCAGTCGGCCGCTTCCGAGCACGCCGCCCGCCGCCGCGCGATGAAGAGCGCGACGGACAATGCCGGCGAGCTCATCAAGTCGCTCACGCGGCTTGCCAACTCGGCCCGTCAGGCCGAGATCACCCAGGAAATCAGCGAGATCGTCGGTGGCGCCAATGCGCTCGCTGACGCGAGCCGCGGGAGCGAATGAGTATGACCACCACTGTTGAGCCGACCACGGCGACGGGCCGCGTCGCGCGGGTCATCGGCCCGGTCGTCGACGTGGAGTTCCCCGTCGACGCGATTCCGGACATGTTCAACGCCCTGCACGTCGAGGTGGACAACCCCGACGGCACGGGCAAGAAGACCCTGACCCTCGAGGTCGCCCAGCACCTCGGCGACGGCCTGGTCCGCGGCATCTCGATGCAGCCGACCGACGGCCTGGTCCGCGGTTCGCAGGTCACCGACACCGGTGCCGCCATCTCGGTGCCGGTCGGCGACATCACCAAGGGCAAGGTGTTCAACGCCCTCGGTGAGGTGCTGAACGTCGACAAGGCGGAGTTCGAGTCCCAGGTGTCGGTCCGCTGGCCGATCCACCGCAAGGCCCCGAACTTCTCCGAGCTCGAGTCGAAGACCGAGATGTTCGAGACCGGCATCAAGGTCATCGACCTGCTCACCCCGTACGTGCAGGGTGGCAAGATCGGTCTGTTCGGTGGTGCCGGTGTCGGCAAGACCGTTCTGATCCAGGAGATGATCTACCGCGTCGCCGAGAACTTCGGTGGTGTGTCGGTGTTCGCCGGCGTCGGCGAGCGCACCCGTGAGGGCAACGACCTGATCGACGAGATGGTCGACTCGGGCGTTCTGGACAAGACCGCGCTGGTCTTCGGCCAGATGGACGAGCCGCCGGGCACCCGTCTGCGCGTCGCCCTGTCCGCCCTGACCATGGCGGAGTACTTCCGCGATGTGCAGAAGCAGGACGTGCTGCTCTTCATCGACAACATCTTCCGGTTCACCCAGGCCGGTTCCGAGGTGTCGACCCTGCTCGGCCGCATGCCCTCCGCGGTGGGTTACCAGCCGAACCTGGCCGACGAGATGGGCCTCCTGCAGGAGCGCATCACCTCGACCCGCGGTCACTCGATCACCTCGATGCAGGCGATCTACGTCCCCGCGGACGACCTGACCGACCCGGCCCCGGCCACCACCTTCGCCCACCTGGACGCGACCACCGTTCTGTCGCGCCCGATCTCGGAGAAGGGCATCTACCCGGCCGTCGACCCGCTGGACTCCACGTCCCGCATCCTCGACCCGCGGTACATCGCGCAGAACCACTACGACACGGCCGTCCGCGTCAAGGGGATCCTGCAGAAGTACAAGGACCTCCAGGACATCATCGCCATCCTCGGTATGGACGAGCTGTCCGAGGAAGACAAGATCACGGTGCACCGTGCCCGTCGCATCGAGCGCTTCCTCTCGCAGAACACCTACGTGGCGAAGCAGTTCACCGGTGTCGAGGGTTCGACCGTGCCGCTGTCGGAGACCATCGAGGCCTTCAACGCGATCGCGGACGGCAAGTACGACTCCGTCCCGGAGCAGGCCTTCTTCATGTGCGGTGGCATCGAGGACCTCGAGAAGAACGCCGCCGAGCTGGCGAAGAAGTAATCGCGGCCGGTAGCAGCTGAGTGACCGTGAGGGGTGGGCCCCAACCCTGGGACCCACCCCTCGCGTCGCCTCGGCTGTGATTCCGGTCAAATCCGTGCCGCCGGTTTCATGCCGGGGGCGCGGGGCCGTTATTCTTACCGAAACTCCCGAGTAATCGGGGGTTGCATGAGCCTAGGAGCCCACGTTGGCTGAGCTGCACGTCGAGCTGGTCGCAGCCGACCGCAAGGTGTGGTCCGGTGCGGCCACCATCGTCGTCGCCCGTACGGCCTCCGGTGACACCGGCATCATGCCGGGCCACACCCCGGTGCTGAGCGTGCTGGAGACCGGGCCGGTCACCATCCGCACGGTGGACGGCGGCACCGTCGTCGCCGCGGTGCACGGCGGCTTCATCTCCTTCGCCGACAACAAGCTGTCTCTGCTCGCGGAGATCGCCGAGCTGGCGGACGAGATCGACGTCGCGCGTGCCGAGCGCGCGCTGGAGCAGGCCAAGTCGGACCTGGACGCGCACGCCGAGCGTCGCGCCGAGGTCCGTCTGTTCGCGGCGCGCGGCCTCAAGGCCCACGCCTGAGTGCGCCGGACCCCGGCTTAGCGGGGTCGACCGACGGTCCCGGGGACGCGTGAGCGTGACCCCGGGACTGTCGTCGTAGTTGGTAGGTCAGCGCGGTCGCTTGATACGACCGCTACGGGGAACGCGGGTAGCGAGGAGGTAGGTGAGCATGGTCCTCGCGCTTGTGGTGTGTGCGGCGGTCGTGGCGCTGGGTGTGATCGGCCTGATGGCCTTCGCCGTCCGACGCCGCCTGATCCAGCGGGTGGGCGGCACGTTCGACTGCAGCTACCGGCTCAAAATGCCCGCCGACGCCTCCACGCAGCCCGACCTCGACGAGAACGGCAAACCCACCTCCGCCCCGGTCCCCCCGACCGACGGCAAGGGGTGGGTTTTCGGTATCGGGCGGTACAGCGGCGACTCGATCGAGTGGTTCCGGGTCTTCTCGTACGCCCCGCGCCCGCGCAAGGTGCTGCCGCGGCGGGAGATCGAGGTGCTCGGCCGGCGCTACCCGGAGGGCCAGGAGGAGCTGGCGCTGCTCTCCGGCTCGGTGGTGCTGCGCTGCCTGCACAACGGGGCGCCGCTGGAGCTGGCGATGAGCGAGGACGCGCTGACCGGCTTCCTCGCCTGGCTGGAGGCGGCTCCGCCCGGGCAGAGGGTCAACGTCGCGTAGCGACGAGACCCTCGGACGGGGGCACCGCCCGGCCGAAGGCCGAGGCAGGGTCGACGCCGTCTGACGGCGGCTTGCGGGGGCGACACGGCTCGACCCGCCGGACACGCCTTAGGGTGGCCGCATGGTCAATCTGACGCGCATCTACACCCGTACCGGCGACGACGGCACCACCGCGCTCGGCGACATGAGCCGGACCACCAAGACCGATCCGCGGCTGATCGCGTACGCCGACGCCAACGAGGCCAACGCGGCGATCGGGGTGGCGCTCGCGGTCGGGCAGCTGTCCGAGGACGTGGCGGCGGTGCTCGTCCGGGTCCAGAACGACCTGTTCGACGTCGGCGCCGACCTGTCCACGCCGGTGGTCGAGGACCCGAAGTACCCGCCGCTGCGGGTGCTGCAGTCCTACGTCGACCGGCTGGAGGCGGACTGCGACCACTACCTGGAGCAGGTGGAGAAGCTGCGCAGCTTCATCCTGCCCGGCGGTACGCCCGGTGCGGCCCACCTGCACCTGGCCTGCACGGTGGTGCGGCGGGCCGAGCGCTCCACCTGGGCGGCGATCGCCGAGCACGGGGACACCGTCAACCCGCTGACCGCGAAGTACCTCAACCGGCTGTCGGACCTGCTGTTCATCCTGGCCCGGGTGGCCAACAAGGAGCGCGGCGACGTGCTCTGGGTCCCGGGCGAGAACCGCTGACCTCCCGCGGCCGGCGCGCGGGGCCGCCGACCCGCGCGCCGGCCGCTCAGCGCTGCTCCGCCGGGGCGTCCTCGACGACCCGGCCGTCCTCGACCCGCACACCGGCCGGGGCCTCCTTGGGCCAGCGCGAGTAGCAGGCGGCCACGACCACGTTGACCACGGCCGCGATGCCGAGCCGCCAGTACCACTGGGCGAAGGTGCCGAAGTGCGCGGAGCCCGCCGAGAGCGGGACGAGCAGGGTGATCAGGCCGAGCGTGATCGCGGCCGAGACCACGGTGCGGCCGGCGATCCGCCACTCGTGCCTGGTCCGCTCCGGGCCGTACGTCGGCGAGGGCAGCGGCTTGGGGCCGCCGGCGAAGCGGTGCAGGAAGTGCCGGTCGGCCCACCGGACCAACGAGGGGCCGTAGCCGACCGAGAAGCCGGCGTAGCTCGCGGCGAGCGCGTGCGTCCAGCTCGCCTCGGCGCCCCCGCGCAGGTCGGCGACGGTGAGCGCGTACAGGGCGAGGTCGACCGCTGGGAGGCCGAGCAGCAGCACGGTGCTGGTGCGGCGCCACCGCAGCAGGTAGCGGGCGGAGAGGGCGAGGCCGAGCACGATCCACCAGGAGATCTCGGCCGCGACGATGAGGGTGACGATCACGTTCTGCTCCCGGATGTTCGGCGGTGCCTCCAGCCTCGTGCGCGGGTACGCCCGTGTCGTCGTCGTGGGGTGCCGTCCCGGCCTGCACCTTTCGATGTAGCCGGGCTCCTCCGCGGACCGGAGCCGGGGGGCCGCCGGGGATGGTGAGATGGGGGCGTGCCCGTTCCGTCCCTCCCCCCGCGCCGGCTCGACCAGGTGATCGCCCTCTGCGGGCTGCTGGGCGGCGCCGTGCTGATCCTCTTCCGGGTGTACGAGAACGCCGACCGCCTCCCGGTGTGGGCGGTGGCGCTGCCGCTGCTCGTGATGGCCGGGCTGGAGCTGTGCCGGCGGACCAGGCCGGTGCTCGCGGTCTCGGTCGGCGGGCTGGCCTTCGCGGCCAGCCTGTTCACCGGCAGCCTGCTGGCGACGCTGATCATGTACACCGATCTGCTGTACGCGGCGGTGATCTACGGCAGCCGCCGGATGTCGCGGGTGCTGCACCTGACCGGCGGTTCGACCGTGCTGGTGCTCGCCGGCCTGACCTGGTACGTCGGCGGCACCGGAGCGGGGCTGCTGGTCGCGGTGGTCAGCTCGCTGGTCTTCCTGGCGCCGGTGTGGACCGGCGACGTGGTGCGCAAGCACCGGGAGGAGGCGGAGACCGAGCGGCTGCGGGCCGAACAGACCGCGCTGCTCTCGGAGATGGACCGGCGTGAGGCGGTCGGCGCCGAACGGGCCCGGATGGCACGGGAGTTGCACGACGTGGTGGCCAACCACCTGTCGGCGATCGCGATCCACGCCACCGGCGCGCAGTCCGTCGCCAAGCGCCGCGGCCTGCCCGCGGACGACCCGCTGGTGGAGGTGCTGGCGGTGATCCGGGAGAACAGCGTCCAGGGATTGGCCGAAATGCGCCGCATGATCGGACTGCTCCGGGACAGCGGCGGGGGAGAGGTCGACGAGTCGTACGCGGCGCCCGACCTGGCCGCGGTGGACACCCTGCTGGCCAAGGCCCGGGCGGCCGGCCAGGACGTGGGACTGGACTTCGAGCTGGCCGAGCACGGCGAGCGCGGGGAGGTGCCGGTGCCGGTCGGCCTGGCCGCGTACCGGATCGTCCAGGAGTCGCTGACCAACGCGCTCAAGCACGCCGCGCCCGGAATGGTCCGGTTGAGGCTGGAGTTCGGGCCGGACGAGCTGCGGATCGCGGTCGACAGCCCGTACCGCGACGAGCCGGGCCGCGGACTGCCGGGCGCCCGGGCCGGACTGGTGGGCATGGGGGAGCGGGCCGGGCTGCTCGGAGGCAGCTTCGAGGCCGGGCCGAAGGACGGGTACTGGAGCGTGCGCGCGGTGCTGCCGCGCGCGCAGGGAGGCGAGGGGCGGGCATGACGATCCGGGTGCTGGTGGCGGAGGACCAGGCGGCGGTACGGGCGGCGCTGGTGATGATCCTGCGCGCGGAGCCGGAGTTCGAGGTGGTCGGACAGGCCGCCGACGGCGAGGAGGCCGTCCGGCTGGCACTGGAGCTGCGGCCGGACGTGGTGCTGATGGACGTGCAGATGCCCCGGCTGGACGGCGTCTCGGCGACCCGGCAGGTGGTCGCGGCCGGCGCCGCCCAGGTGCTCGTGCTGACCACCTTCGACCTGGACGAGTACGTCTACGGCGCGCTGCGGGCGGGCGCGGCCGGATTCCTGCTCAAGGACCTGGAGGCGGACACCCTGGTCGAGGGCATCCGCACGGTGGCGCGCGGGGACGGCATGCTGGCGCCCTCGGTGACCAGACGGCTGATCGGGGCCTTCGCCCGTCCGGAGCGGCGGATCGGGCCGGAGGCCCGGGAGGCGGTGGCCGGGCTGACCGTCCGGGAGCGGGAGGTGCTGGCCTGCATCGGGGCGGGCCTGTCCAACGGCGAGATCGCGGCCCGGCTGACGATGGCGGAGGCCACCACGAAGACGCACGTCAGCCGGATCCTGGCGAAGCTGCGGCTGCGCAGCCGGGTGCAGGCGGCGATCCTCGCCCAGGACCTCGGTCTGACCCTCTGACGAGCGGCTCGTGAGCTGCTCGTGAGCTGTTCGCGGGCCGCACGGTCGGCTGACCGGGTCGGTTGCAGATCACACTCCCGACCGCTACTGCGCCGGGGGTTCGGGCGTTAGAGTCCGGGAATCGAGCGACGCGGCTCTCTGGCGGTGACCCCTGCCCTGAGCCGCCTTCAGGGCCCGCCCGCGGGGCGGCGACGGCATCGGGAGACCCAGCCATGAGCAATGCGTCCAGCAAGCAGATCGCCGTGATCGGTGCCGGCCTGATGGGCGCCGGCATCGCCCAGGTCTCGGCGCAGGCCGGGCACCCGGTGGTGCTGCGGGACGTCACCGAGGAGGCGCTGCAGCGGGGGCTCGCGGGCATCCGCGCCTCGTACGAGAAGTTCGTCTCCAAGGGGAAGCTGAGCGCCGAGGACGCCGAGGCCGCGCTGGGCCGGATCACCACCACCACGGACCTGGGCGCCGTCGCCGAGGCCGACATCGTGGTCGAGGCCGTGTTCGAGAAGCTGGAGGTCAAGGAGGGCGTCTTCCGCGAGCTGGACAAGCTCGCCAAGGACGGCGCCGTGCTGGCCTCCAACACCTCCGCCATCCCGATCACCCGGATCGCCGCCGCCACCGAGCGCCCGGAGTCGGTCGTCGGCGTCCACTTCTTCTCGCCGGTCCCGATGATGAAGCTGGTGGAGCTGGTCCGCGGCTACAAGACCAGCGACGAGACGCTGGCCACCGCGCGCGCGTACGCCGAGGGCGTCGGCAAGGAGGTCGTGGTGGTCAACCGCGACGTCGCCGGCTTCGTCACCACCCGCCTGATCACCGCGCTGGTCGTCGAGGCCGCCAAGCTGTACGAGTCGGGCGTCGCCACCGCCGAGGACATCGACACCGCCTGCCGCCTCGGCTTCGGCCACGCGATGGGCCCGCTGCAGACCGCCGACCTGACCGGCGTGGACATCCTGCTGCACGCCGCCCGCAACATCTACACCGAGACCAAGGACGAGAAGTTCGCCGCCCCGGAGATCATGGCCCGCATGGTCACCGCCGGTGACCTGGGCCGCAAGAGCGGCCGCGGGTTCTACCCGTACGAGGGCAAGTGAACCGACAGGGCTGAACGACCCGGCGGGCCGTGCGATCGGAGCATCGTACGGCCCGCTCCGCCGGGTCGGGTGAGTTTCCTCACGCCGGGTGCCGCAGACGGGTGATTTGGGCGGTAATCGAGCGTAGGTGTGGAGACTTCCTGCGTATATTCCCTCGGACGAGTGAAGTTGCTTCAGATCTGGCCGGAACCAGCAACCTGCGGAGCGGGTTCGCCGTCAGATGAGGGAACCCGGCATTCCGACCGGGTCCGGGCGTGGGGCTGCGGCCCGCCCGGACGCACATCCAGCTCCCGCACCCGGTACGGCCGGGGCGGCCCCACCCCGCACCAGGCCGTCCAGGCGAAGGAGGAGAGCATGCGCATCACCGGCGACCACACGGCGCTGGCCATCGAAGGCCGCCTCGACGTGCGCACCGCCGCCGACGCGCGCGCCCGGCTGCACCAGGCCGTGGACGGCGGCCTCGGCGACCTCGTGCTCGACCTCGCCCGGCTGGAGTTCTGGGACGCCACCGGCCTCGGCGTGATCATGGGCACCCACCGGCGGGCCGGCCGGATCGGCCGCCGGCTGGTGCTGCGCTCCGTCCCGGCCCAGCTCCAGCGGCTGCTGGTCGCCACCAAGCTGCACCGCATCCTGGCCGTCGACGGCGGCATCGCCGAGGCGCACGGCCTCGCCCTGTAGCGCGCCCTCCGCACCGCCGGCCACCCCTCCCGGCAACGCGCCTGGTCAGCGCTCCCGAACGGCCCCCGCCCCCGGACCGCCCTGCACGGGCGGGCCGGGATGTGCAAGAGTCTGCCCGTCAGAAGACGGCCGCCGGGGCTGGGCCCAGACCGCCCGCGGCCGCGACCGGGACGTCAGCCGGTCGGCGCCGGGCGCCGACGGCCGAGCACGATGCGGAGCAGAACGTGGCACAGCCATCCGGGGAGTTCCGACAGGAGGCCGTCCGCACCCGCGGCGGCGAACTGGTCTCCGGCGGCCTGTTGGTGGGAGTCGGCGCCCCGGACGGTTCCGAGGCCAGGCCCTGCCCCGAGGAGTGGCGCCCCCGCCCGCGCCGGATCGAGCGCAGCGAGCCCGCCCGCGGCCCGGTCGGCGGCGTCGGCCGTGCGGTCGGTCCGCTCGCGCTCGGCTCGGGACCGGCCGACCTGCCGCTGCTGGACCGCGAGGCCGACATCGCCGAACTCCTCGGCCTGCTCGCCGAAGGCCGGTCGATACGCCTGGTCGGCCAGGCCGGCTCCGGCCGCAGCGCACTGCTGGCGGCCGTCGCCGCGGCCGCCGCCGACCTCGCCCCCGGCGGTGTCGTCCAGCTCTGCGGCCACCGCCGTACCCTCGCCGACCTGCTCCAGGACCTCTTCGCGGCCACCCACCAGGCCCCCGGCTACCGGCCCGACCCCGGCCAACTCGCCGCCCACCTCGCCGAGGTCGGCGCGGTCGTGGTGATCGACGCCGCCGAACTCTCCGGCGCCGAGCTGGAGCACCTGCTCGCCACCGCCCCCGGCTGCGCCTTCCTGGTCGCCGTCGCCCCGGGCAGTCCGCCGCCCGCGGCCGGCTCCCGGATCCAGGACCACCTCGTCGCCGGGCTCTCCCGCCCCGCCTGCCTCGCCCTCACCGCCCGGCTGGCCGGGCGGCCCCTGGACGTCGCCGAGAAGGCCTGGGCGGTGGACCTCTGGTTCGAGTCCGAGGGCCTGCCGCTGCGCTTCGTCCAGGCCGCCGCCCTGCTGCGCCAGCGGGACGTCGCGGTGGACGCGCTGGTCGCCGCCGAGGACGACCGGATGGACGTCTTCGGCGCGGTCGAGGGGCCCGTCCGCGACCCGGACCCGGCGGTCCGGGAGAACGCGCTGCGCCGCACCGTCCCGCTGCCCTCCGTCGCCGAGACGGCCTCGCCCGCGGTGCGGCTCGCCGAGGGGCTGAGCGAATCCGCGCAGGCCGTGCTGCGGCTCGCCGTCGCGCTCGGCGGGGAGTGCCCCACCGCGCCGCACCTGCCCGCCCTGATCGACGTCGGCCAGGGCGAGGCCGCCCTCGCCGAACTCGCCGACGCCGGGCTGACGGTGTCCATCGGCGGGCACCACCGGCTGACCGCCGGCGCGCTCGAACTGCTCGCCCCGCACTGGCCCGCCCGCGGCTGCGTGGACGGTGCCGCCCAGCACTTCGCCTGGTGGGTCGGGCACAGCTCGGTGACGCTGGAACAGATCGCCGCCGAGGCCGAGGTGCTGATCGGCGTCCTGGTCGCGGACCGGACCGCCGGACGCCACGAGGCGGTGATCCGGCTCGCCCGGGCGGCGGCGCCCGCGCTGGCGCTGGCACTGCGCTGGGGAGCCTGGGAGCGGGTGCTGCAGCTCGGCCAGGAGGCGGCCCGCCGGGTCGGCTCGGCGAGCGACCAGGCCTGGTTCCACCACGAGGCGGGCGTGCACGCGATGTGCGTCCAGCAGCCGTCCCGGGCCATCGCGGAGCTGGAGACCGCGCTCACCCTGCGGGCGGCCGCGGGGGAGCAGCGCGGGGTGGCCGCGGCGCGCCGGATGATCGAGCTGCTGCGCGCCGAGGGCCGGCAGCTGCCGGCCGCCGCACCCGTCGCGGGCGGCCGCGCGCCGGTCATCCGCAAGATCGCGGCCCGCGTCCCGGCCCGCCTGAAGTCGAGCAGGCGGCGGCGGGTGGTCGTGGTCTCCACGGCCGTCCTGACCCTCGGGGTGCTGGGGACGGCGGTGGCGATGAGCCTCACCGGGCCGGACCAGCACCGGCCGAAGGACCCGCACAGCGGCCGGCTGGACGAGGGCGGAGCC
Source organism: Kitasatospora sp. NPDC053308 (assembly GCF_055585785.1). Lineage (NCBI taxonomy): Bacteria > Bacillati > Actinomycetota > Actinomycetes > Kitasatosporales > Streptomycetaceae > Kitasatospora > Kitasatospora sp. NPDC053308. The sequence goes on from NZ_JBVJJY010000005.1 coordinate 370,671, forward strand.
CAGGACGCGCCCTTCCCGCAGCCCTCCGGCAGCCCCTCGCCCGCCGCGTCCGGTACGGCACCGGGCAGCCCGGCCGGGCAGAGCGGCAGCCCGGAACCGTCCGGGAGCGCCGGCGCCTCGCACGCGGCGAGCGCCTCGCCGACGAAGAAGCCGAGCTCCTCGCCGGGGGCGACCGAGTCGCCGACCGCCCAGCAGTCGCAGTCGCCCGCACCGGGACAGCCGCAGCCGCCGGCGCCGCAGCCGACGCCGTCGCGTCAACCGGGACCGCAGCCGACGTCGCCGAAGCCGACCGGCAGTACGCCCACGCCGACCCAGACCCCCACGCCGACCACGACGCCCACCGCGACCGGCGGGCCCAGCCCCTCGGCCTCGGCGTCGCCGAGCTGACCCGTCAGAACAGCTTGAGCTTGTCGTCGTCGATGCCGCGCAGCTCGTCGTAGTCCAGCACCACGCAGCCGATGCCGCGGTCGGTGGCCAGCACGCGGGCCTGGGGCTTGATCTCCTGCGCGGCGAAGACGCCCTTGACCGGGGCCAACAGCGGGTCCCGGTTGAGGAGTTCGAGGTAACGGGTGAGCTGCTCGACACCGTCGATCTCGCCGCGGCGCTTGATCTCGACGGCCACCGTGGCGCCGTCGGCGTCGCGGCAGAGGATGTCGACCGGGCCGATGGCGGTCGGGTACTCGCGGCGGATCAGCGACCAGCCGGCCCCGAGCACCTCCATCCGGTCCGCGAGCAGCTCCTGGAGGTGCGCCTCGACGCCGTCCTTGATCAGGCCCGGGTCCACCCCGAGTTCGTGGGACGAGTCGTGCAGCACCTCCTCCAGCGTGATGATGAGCTTCTCGCCGGCCTTGTTCTCCACCGTCCAGACCCCGTCGGCCTCCTTGAGGGCGCACGGCGGGGACATCCAGTTGAGCGGCTTGTAGGCGCGGTCGTCGGCGTGGATGCTGACGCTGCCGTCGGCCTTGACCAGGATGAGCCTGGTGGCGGAGGGCAGATGGGCGGAGAGCCGACCGGCATAGTCGACTGAGCAGCGGGCAATTACGAGACGCACGGTCGACCACGCTAGCCCACCGGGGCCAGTTGATGCGATTCCGCGACGACGGGGTGAAGAAAGCGCGAACCCCGCGAACATGGAGGTTCAGCGCTCCCGCTCCCGCTCGTCGAGGTCTGGCGCCCGTCCCATCCGGCCGCTACGGTGTGTGACGGCATGCTTGCGGGGATGCTGTCAACGGGGATGGAGACTTCAGATGAACGATCCGACAGGATCCGGCCAATCTGGTGCACCACGGCGTATTTCCCAAGCAATCCGCAGGAATGACCGGCCTGCTTCGTCGTTGACTGCCACGCTGTTCTGAGCGCGGTCGGTGTTCGGGGCATCACGCCCCGTACCGCCGCGGCTGATCGCCACGGTGCCGGAAACCCCCGTCCCAGGGTGTCCCGGACGCCACACGCGATGTCGCCCACCCTCACCCGAGCTTGGACAACGCACGACCACCCGGGCGCCGCGCGGGTGGACCCGAGAGGAGAATCCATGTCGCTCGACGTCTCACCGGCCCTGCTGGAGAAGGCCGAGCGGGGCGAGGTCGACGAGCGGGAATTCGTCGACTGCGTCCGCGTCTCGCTGCCGTACGCCTGGGACCTGATCAGCTCGCTGGTCGCCCAGGCGAAGGTCGACGGCACCGACTTCGCCGACAACCACGTGCCGCCGCCCAGCGAGCAGGCCCGTGGCCAGCTGCTGCGCGCGCTCGCCAGCGATGCCATCCGGGGCGCCCTGCAGCGCCACTTCGGTGTCCGGCTGGCCTTCCAGAACTGTCACCGGGTGGCGGTGTTCCTGCCGTCGGAGGCGAACGACGCCCGGTTCGCGCGGTTCACGTCCGTCCGGGAGCAGCTGCTCAACCAGTCCGAGGAACTGCGGGACTGCTGAGCGTCAGGCTTCCGACCAGCACGGTGCCGTCGGGGCGCCGGCCGCCCCCGTCCCCCGGTGCGGGGGGAGGGGCGGCGGCCCGGACCGCCGGGGCGCGGCGCGCGGTGATCAACCCAGCTGCGGCAGCACCTCGGAGCCGAGCCGGGCGATGTTGTGCAGGGTGGCCTCCTGGTCGCCGCTGCCCTCGGCGAGCAGCGCGAAGCGGCGGATGCCGGTCCGTTCGGCGGTGGCCAGCAGCCGGTCGGCGCACTGCCGCGGGGTGCCCACCGCGTGCAGGTCGCAGAGGAGTTCGGTGTACTGGCGCGGGTCGCGCATCGTGCGTTCGCGGCCGTCCACCGTGCGGTGGGCGCCGAGCCCGTACTCGAACCAGTCGGGCATCGCCTTCAGCAGGGTGGACCGGGCCGCCGCGGTGCGGTCCTCGACCTGGGCCACCCCGGCCGCCACGTGCCGGCGGCTGACCCGGCGCAGTTGCTCCTCGCTGCGCCCGGCGGCCAGCCAGGCGGTGCGGTACAGCTCCAGCATGTGCAGCTTGTCGTCGTCCCCGGAGTGCATGCCGAGCAGCATCGGCAGACCACGCTCGGCGGCCAGCTTCACCCCGCCCGGCGAGGTGCAGGCGACGACCACCGGCGGACCGGCCACCGGCCGCCCGGTGGTGGTGAGTTCGTCGCCGAGGCCCTCCTCGTCCTGCCGCTGGCGCGGCAGGCGCACCGGGCCGGACTGCTCGCCGAGGCCGAGCCAGCTGCTCAGGCCGGGCCGGCGCAGCGGTTCGGCGGCCCGCGGCACCACCGCCACCTCGGGGAAGCTGAACTGCGGTCCGTCCCCGCCCACCCGGGAACCGCGCAGCCAGCGCAGCAGGAGGTCCAGCCGCTCCGGGAAGCCGCTCTCGAAGGCGCTCAGGCCGTCGCCGAACACGTCCAGGTCGATCCACGGCCCGCCGCGGCCGACCCCGAGCGTGAACCGCCCGCCGGAGGTGAGGTGCAGCAGCGCGGCCTGCTCGCCGAGGGCCACCGGGTGCCGGGTGGAGAGCACGCTGACCGCCGTGCCGACGCCGATCCGGCGGGTGCGGCCGAGCAGCAGCCCGGCCAGCGTCGCGGCGTCGGGGCAGACCCCGTACGGGACGAAGTGGTGCTCGGCCAGCCAGACGCTGTCCAGGCCCGCCCGTTCGGCCTCGACGGCGGACCGCACGGTGCGCTCCAGCGCCTCGCCGTGGCTCTGCCCGGGGAACTGCGCGGACAGCATGAACAGTCCGACCCGGACCGGAGCGGTGTCCGCCGGCAGGGCCCCCGCGCGCTGCGGCGTCGGCAGCGGATCGCCCGCGACGGCCGTCACCGGGGGGACGGCGGTCAGGGTCGGGCCGGGGGCCGGCGGTCGGGCCGCGACGGGTCGACGGGTCTCGGTACGGGCGTCGGTCTTGGTCATGCGTGGGCCTCCTCGGGTGCGCGCAGGGTCTGCGAGCCCCGCCTCTTCCTCCTCTGGGTATCGGATGTCATGTGCCAATGGCACGCCGAACCCCTGATTTCCCCGATGATCGGGTGGATCTCGGCAAAAAGGCCGGAGCGTCGGCCGGTGCCGTGGTAGTGGCCGAGCCGGGGGTCGGCCGGCCGTAGGCTGGAACGGCCCAGAGCCCCGGAAGAGAGGCAGTCCGCCGTGTCGCCGCGCCGCAACCGGATCAAGAGCGCCGCCCCCCGCGAGAGCGCCGAGCCGGCCGCGCCGCTCGGCGGGTCGCTGCGGCGCACCGAGAGCTACCAGGGCGACGACTGGGTGGTGCAGACGGTCGCCGGGACGGCGGGGCGGTTCTACCGCTGCCCGGGCTGCGACCAGGAGATCCCGCCGGGGGTCGGCCACGTGGTGGCCTGGCCGATGCACGGCGCCGGGGTGGACGACCGGCGGCACTGGCACCGCGCGTGCTGGGGAGCGCGGGAGCGCCGGGCCTCCAACGTCCTGCGGGGGCGCGGCGCTCCGCGCTACTGAGCAATCCCGCCGGGCCGGACCGGTGGAGCGGCCTCCACCTGCCGGCCCGGCTCCGCACTCCTACGCGTCGCTAGGCGTCACGGTTCCTGAGCACCAGCGCGCCGCCGGCCAGCGCCGCCGCCGTCCAGGCGAGGCAGATCAGGAAGCCGGCCCACGGACCGTACGGCTGGCCGTGCTGCTCGTACACCAGCAGCATCCGCGAGCCCGCGTAGTCGGGGAAGTAGTGGGCCAGGGTCTTGACCTTCGGCACCGCCGAGAGGATCGGCGAGAGCAGGAAGAAGAACGGCACCAGCACGCCGAGCGCGAGCGTCTGGTTGTGCAGCATCGTGGTGACGCCCGCCGCGAACAGGCAGAGCATCGTCAGGTAGAGCGCGGCGCCGAACACCGCGCGCAGCACGTGCGGTTCGCCGAGCGTGGTGGAGTGCGGGCCCAGCAGTGCCTGGCCGACGAAGAAGGTGACGAAGGCCGTCACCAGGGAGACCGCGAGGGCGAGCGCGCCGAGCACCGTCGCCTTGCCGCCGAGCAGGGTGGTGCGCTGCGGGACGGCGGCCAGGGTCACCCGGATCATGCCGCTGCTGTACTCGTTGCCGATCGCCAGCACGCCGAAGACGATGATCGCCAGCTCGCCGAGCATGATGCCGGAGAAGGCCGTCCCGGTGGCGTCGAACGGGGACTGTTCGTTGCGCCGGAACTCGGTGAAGTTGTTGTTGGTGAGCAGGGACAGCAGCGCGCCGATGCCGACGGTGACGACGAAGGCCAGCGCGAGCGTCCAGACCGTGGAGCGGACGCTGCGGATCTTCGTCCACTCGGAGCGCAGGACCGCCGGGAAGGACGCCATCTCAGTTCTCCTCCTGCCGTGCCGCGGCCGACCGCCGGGCGCCGTCCGCCTTCCAGCCGGCGCCCCAGGCGCCGGGTGCGCCGGCCGCGTCCGGGCCCGGTCCGTCGCCGGCGTGGTACTCCACCGAGTCGGCCGTCATCTGCATGAACGCCTCCTCCAACGAGGCCTGCTGCGGGCTGAGTTCGTGCAGCACCAGGCCGTTTGCGGCGGCCAGTTCGCCGAGTCGGGCGAGGTCGCCGTCGACCACCTCGTAGGAGCCGTCCGGGCCGGGTTCGGGCCGCAGGCCGGCGGCGGCCAGCGCGTCGAGCAGCCGCTCGGGCTCCGGGGTGCGCAGCCGTACGGCGGAGCGGGAGTTGCGGCGGATGAACTCCGGCATCGGCAGGTCGGCGAGCAGCCGGCCCTTGCCGATGACCACCAGGTGGTCGGCCGTGACGGCCATCTCGCTCATCAGGTGGGAGGAGACGAAGACCGTCCGGCCCTCGCCGGCGAGGCGCTTCATCAGGTTGCGGATCCAGAGGATGCCCTCCGGGTCCAGGCCGTTGACCGGCTCGTCGAACATGACGATCTCCGGGTCGCCGAGCAGGGCGGAGGCGATGCCCAGGCGCTGGCCCATGCCGAGGGAGAAGCCGCGGGCCCGCTTGCGGGCCACCGGGGTGAGGCCGACCAGGGCGAGCACCTCGTCCACCCGGCGCTCCGGGATGCGGTTGCTCTGGGCGAGCCAGAGCAGGTGGTCGCGGGCGGTGCGGCCGGGGTGGACGGCCTTGGCCTCCAGCAGCGCGCCGATGTACTTGAGCGGCTCGCTGAGCTGCCCGTAGCGCTTGCCGTCGATGGTGACCCGGCCGCCGGTGGGGCGGTCGAGGTCGAGGATCATGCGCATGGTGGTGGACTTGCCGGCGCCGTTCGGGCCGAGGAAGCCGGTCACCACGCCCCGGGGGACGGTGAAGCTGAGCCGGTCCACCGCGAGAGTCCGGCCGTAACGCTTTGTCAGGTCGTGCAGCTCGATCATTCGCGCTCCCTTACTCTCGGTCAGGCTAGGACAAAGCGGATATCGCGGCCCGCTGAGTGGGCCCGCCGGGCGCACCGGAATACGGTGGGCGCATGACCCAGCTCCCCTCCGCAGTCTCCGTCCGCGAGAGCGGTACCGGAACGCCCCTCCTGCTGTTGCACGCCTTCCCGTTGAACGCCTCGATGTGGTCGTCCCAGCTGGACGCGCTGCCCGGTCCGACCGGGGACGGGGCCCGGGTCCTCGCCCCCGACCAGCGAGGGTTCGGCGGCACCGAGCTGGGCTCCGACGAGCCCTCGCTGGACGCGGTCGCGGACGACCTCGCCCTGCTGCTGGACGCGGCCGGGATCGAGCGCGCGGTGCTCGGCGGGATCTCCATGGGCGGCTACGTGGCGCTCGCCTTCGCCCGCCGCCACCCCGGGCGGCTGTCCGGTCTACTGCTGGCCAACACCCGCGCCACCGCCGACACCGACGCCGTCCGGGCCGACCGGGAGCGGATCGCCGCCGCCGTCACCGCGCGGGACAGCGTGCGGCTGCTGCTGGACGAGCGGCTCGCGGCCAGGCAGCTCGGCCCGGACTCCCAGCACCTCGTGGAGCGGGTGCAGTCCATGGTCGCCGCCGCCTCGCCGACCGCCGTCGCCTGGACCCAGCGGGCCATGGCGGCCCGCCCGGACGCCCTGGACGTCCTGGCCGGGCTGCGGGTGCCGGTGGCGGTCGTGGCGGGCGCCCAGGACGCCCTGGTGGCGCCGGAGGAGGCCGAACTGATGGTCAGGGCCCGCCCGGACGCCGAGCTGACCGTCCTCCCCGGGGTCGGGCACCTGAGCGCCCTGGAGGCGCCCGAGGCCTTCGACACCGCCGTCCGCGCCCTGCTGCGCCGGGTGGCCGCCGGATGAGCGAGGACGCGGCCGCCTGGGACTTCTCGGCGCTGGAGGTGAGCGGCCGGATGCCCGTGACCAACCGGAGCGAGGGGCTGGTCGAGCTGACCCTGGAACCCCTCGGCGAGGACTACTGGATGCGCCCGGGGGAGACCTTCATCGTCACCTCGTACGGCGACCACGGCTCCGGACACCCCTTCGAGGTGCAGTACTGGCCCGACTCGGTCTCGGTCTGGTGCACCTCCTGGTTCGGCACGGTCTCCGACGACGAGGGCAACCAGCTCAGCAGCGGGCACCAGCGGCCGGACGGCGCCTACCCCCGGTAGAAGCGCCCGAGGTGATGACGGGACGACAGCCGACAGGCCCTCACCCTGGTGGGTGAGGGCCTGTCGGCACGGGGGTCGTACGGCGTCAGCGCGACTGCTGGGCGGGCACGCCCATGGTGTCGTCGTTCGGCAGCGAAGCGGCGGCCACGGCCGCGCCGGTCAGCGTCGCCAGCATCTCGCGGACGTTGGTCAGCTGGGCGTTGATGCTGTCGCGGCGGTTGGTGAGCGCCGCCAGCTCGCGCTCGGATTCGCTGCGGATGCGGTCGGCCTTGGCGTTGGCGTCCGCCACGATGTCCTCGGACTGGCGCTGGGCCGTCTCGACGGTCTGGCGGGCGCGGCGCTCGGCGTCGGTGCGCAGCTTCTCGGCCTCCAGGCGCAGCTGCTCGGCCCGGTGCTCGATCTCGGCCAGGCGCTTCTCGGCCTTGGCCTGACGGGCGGCCAGGTCGCGCTCGGACTGCTCGCGGCGCTTGGCCAGGTTGGTCTCGAACTCCAGCGCGGCCTGGGCGGCCTTGGTGCGGGTCTCCTCGAAGAGGGCGTCCGCCTCCTCGCGCTTGTTCTGGGCGTCCTTGTTGGCCTCGGCGCGCAGCTGGGCGGCGTCGCTCTTGGCCTTGTCGACGATCCGCAGGCCCTCGTCCTCCGCCTTGGCCTTGCGGTCCTTGGCGTAGTTCTCGGCCTCGGTGCGGACCTGCTGGGCGGCGGCCTCGGCGAGCTCACGGTGCTGCTCGGCGGCGCGGTGCGCCTCGTCGCGCAGGTCCTTGGCCTCCTCCTCGGCGAGCCGCAGGATCTTCTCGACGCGGGCACCGAGGCCGGCGTACGAGGGCTCCTGCTCCACGACCGCCGCCTGCGCGGTCTGGGTCTCCAGGTGGAGCTCCTCGATGCGCTTCTCCAGCGCGCTGATCCGGGTCAAGGCACTGTCGCGGTCGGCCACCAACTTGGTGATCCGCTCGTCGACCTGGGCGCGCTCGTACCCACGGCGCACCAGGTCGAAGCCGTGAGGGGAGTGACTGTCGCTCATGGGGTTCTGGGCTTCCTGTCGTCAAACCGCTGAGGTGGTTGAGGGAATCCTGACACGGTACCGGAGTGTCGACGGCGAAATGCCGTTGTCTCGCGGACAATGTCCGCTCAATCGGGTGGTGCGCTCTTGGAGCGATTGCCACCCGACCGGGGGGAGCCAACTCCGGCACCGGCCTTGGCGCCCCCGTCCTTCTTGGTACTGCTTCCCCCGTTGGCCTGGGCGACCGGTGACGGTGCCTCGAATGCCTCCAGGGCGGACAGCACGTCCTGCACCCTGGAGATCTCGGTGTTGATGTCCTTGCGGCGGCGCACCAGCTCGTCCAGCTCGCGCCGGCCCTCGTCGGTGACCCGCTTCGCCTCCGCCTTGGCCTCCGCGAGCAGTCGCTCGGCCTCGGCCCTCGCCAGCTCGACCTGCTCGTCCGCGGCCCGGTCGGCGTCCCGCAGGCGCTTCTCCGCCTCGGCCGCCGCCTTGTCAAGCCGCTCCTCGGCCTCGGCCTCGGCGGAGCGCAGCTTCGCCTCGGCCTTCTCGATGAGCGCCTCGGCGCGGTCGGTGGAGGTGGCGAGCTTGGTCTCCGCCTCCTTGAGCAGGCCCTCGGCCTTGCGGACCGCCGAGAGGCGGACCTTGCTGGCCTCGGCGGAGGCCTCCGAGGTGAGCTCGTTCGCCCGCTCCTCGGCCGCGGCGACCAGGGCCGCGGCGCGGTCCTCGGCCTCGGCGACGGTCGCCACCGCCTGCTCCTCGGCCTCGGTCAGCTGCTCCTGGGCGGCCGTCACCAGCGCGTCCACCCGCTCGCCGGCCGACTTCATGGCCGCCGCGTTCTCCTTGCGGGCCCGCTCGTGCAGCGCCTCCACCTCGGCGTCGGTGCGCTCGCGCAGCTCCTCGGCGCGCTCGCGGATCGCGGTGGCGTCCCGGCGGGCCTCGGCGAGCAGCGCGTCGGCGTCGGAGCGGCCCTTCTCGACCTCGGCCTGGCCGGCCGCCTCGCCGGCGGCGACCAGCCGGTCGGCCTCCTTGCGGGCGGCGGCGACCATCGCGTCCGCCTGCTCCTCGGCGGCCGCGGTGGTGGCCAGCGCGGTGGTCTGGGCGTCCTCGCCGAGCGCCTCCGCGTCCGCGAAGGCCTTCTCCAGGACGGCCTTGGCCCGGTCGCGGGTGGCCTTGTCGAACTGCTCGGCGGCCTCCCGGGTCTCCGCGTCGTACGCGTCGGCGCGGGCGTGCGTGGCGCTGTCGTACTCGTCGGCCAGGGTGCGGGTGGCCAGGGCGTACTCCTCGGCCTCGGAGCGCAGCGCGGTGGCCAGCTCCTCGGCGTCGGCCACCGCGCGGGCGGCCTGGGCCTCGGCCTCGGCGACCGTGCGGGCGGCCTGCGCCTCGGCGTCGGCGCGCAGCTGCTCGGCGGCCTCCCGGGCGGCGCGCAGCTCGTTCTCGGCGTCCGCGCGCAGCTGCTCGTCGTAGGCGAGGGCCTCGGCGCGCTGCCGGGCGAGTTCGGCCTCGGCGGCCTCGCGCTCGGCGGTCAGCTCCCGCTCGGTCTGCTCGCGCAGGGCGGCGGCGTACCGGTCGGCCGTCTCGCGGAGCTCGGCGGCCTCGGCCTCGGCGGCGGCGCGCAGTTCGGCGGTCTCGCGGTCGGCGAGCTCGCGGACCTCGGTGGCGTACCGGTCGGCGGCGGCGCGCAGCTCGGTGGTCTCGCGCTCGGTGAGCTCGCGCAGCTCGGCGGTCTCGCGCTCGGCGGTCTCGCGCAGCTCGGTGGTCTCGCGCTCGGTGAGCTCGCGCAGCTCGGACGAGGCCTGTTCGGCGGCCTCGCGGACCTCGGCGGCCTCCTGCTCGGCGGCGGCCTTGAGCGCGGCGATCTGCTCGGCGGCGGCCTCGTGCATGCCCGCCACCGACTGGCGGACCTCGGCGGCCTCGTCCTCGGCGGCGGAGACCAGCTCGGCGCCCTCGGCCTTGGCGGCGGCGATCAGCTCGGCGCGGTCGGCCTCGGCCCGCTCCAGCTCGGCGGCGGCCTCGGCGCGGATGCCGTCGGCGGTGGCCCGGGCCTCGGACAGCTCGCGGCCGGCCTCGGCGCGGACGGTCTCGGCCTGCTCGTTGGCCAGCGCCAGCTCGGCGGCGGCCTTCTCGCGGGTGGCCTTGGCGTCCTTGGCGGCCTCCGCCCGGTACTGCTCGGCGGTGGCCTCGGCGCGCTCCAGCAGTTCGTCGGCGGTCTCGCGCTGCTGGGCGGCGTAGGCGTCGGCGGCTTCGCGCTGCCGGGTGGTCTCCGCGGTGGTGCGTTCGGTGAGGTCGGCGGCGTGCTGTTCGGCCTCGGTGCGGACGCGGTCGGCGTAGGCCTCGGCGGCTTCGCGCTGCTGGGTGGTCTCGTGCTGCGCGGCGGCGCGCAGTTCGGCGGCGGCCTGCTCGGCCTCCGCCCGCACCTCGGCGGCGTAGGCGTCGGCGGCTTCGCGCTGCTGGGCGGTCTGCGCGGTGGTGCGTTCGGTGAGGTCGGCGGCGTGCTGTTCGGCCTCGGTGCGGACGCGGTCGGCGTAGGCCTCGGCGGCTTCGCGCTGCTGGGTGGTAC
>NZ_JBVJJY010000005.1:381254-498489 GCF_055585785.1 Kitasatospora sp. NPDC053308
GTCTCGTGCTGCGCGGCGGCGCGCAGTTCGGCGGCGGCCTGCTCGGCCTCCGCGCGCACCTCGGCGGCGTAGGCGTCGGCGGTGTCGCGGACCTCGGCGGCGGTGTGCTCGGCCTGGGCGCGCGCGGCCTTGGCGGCGGCCAGCTGCTCGGCCGTCTCCTCACGCTCGCGCAGCAGCCCGGCGGCTGCCTCCTCGCGCTCGCGGCGGCTCTCCTCGCGCAGCGCGTTCGCGGTGGCCTCGGCCTCGGCCCGGGTCCGGGCGGCCTCGGCGTCGGCCTCGGTGCGCACCCGCTCGGCGTCGGCCACCGCGGCGTCACGCACCGCGTTCGCCTCGGCCTGCGCCTCGCTGGTCACGGCCTCCGCGGCGGCGGCCGCCTCGGCCCGCACCCGCTGGTCGAACTCGGTTGCCTCCCGCCGGAGTTCGGCGGTCTCGCGCTCGGCCGCGGTGCGGTTCTCGGCGGCCGCGGCCTTGGCCGCGGACAGCGCGTCCCGGCCCTGCTGCTCGGCGGCGGCGGTGATCTTCGCGGCCTCGGCACGGGCCCGGGCCAGGGTCTGCTCGGCCCGGCCCTGGGTCTCGGCGGCCTGCTCCTGGGCCTGCTCGCGCAGCCGCTCGATCTCGCCGGCGGCGCCCGCCCGCAGCTCGTCCGCGTCCGCCTTGGCCTTGGTGAGCAGCTCCTCGGCGTTCTTCGCCGACTCCTCGATCTGCAGCACCGCCTGCCGACGGGCCTCGCCACGGACCCGGTCGGCCTCGGCGGCGGCCTGGGCGCGCAGCTCCTCGGCCTCGGCGCGCAGCCGGGCCGCCTCGTCCTGCATCTGCTCGATCCGCTCGCGGATCGCGGCGGCGTCGTCCAGGGCGGCGTTCTGGGCCTGCTCGACGGCGGCCTGCGCCTGCTCGCGCAGCCGCTGCGCCTCGGCGGCGGCCTCGCCGCGGATCCGCTCGGCTTCGGCGGCGGCCTCGCTCCGGGCGGTCTCGGCGTCCTGGTTGGCGCGGGCGAGCACCTCCTCGGCGGTCTTGGCGGCCTTGGCGAGGTGGACGGTGGCGTCCTTGGCGCCGGCCGCGCGGCCCTCCTCCTCGGCCTCGCCGCGCAGCCGCTGGGCGTCGGCCGCGGCCTGCGCCCGCAGCTCGGCGACGTCCCGCTCGGCCTGCGCGCGCAGCTCGGCGATCGCGGCCTCGGCCTCGGCGCGCAGCTCGGCGGCGACCGATTCGGCGGTGGCCCGCAGCCGCTCGCTCTCCTCGGCGGCGGCGGCCTTGGCGGCCTCGGCCTCGGCCTGCTTGGTGACGGCGGCGGTCCGCACGGCCTCGGCCTCGGCGCGGATCGCGTTCGCCTCCTTGGTGGCCTGGGCCACCATCCGGGCCACCTCGGCCCGGGCGGTCTGCGAGCGCTGCTCGCTGGCGGCCTCGCCGTCGGCGACCTTGCGGACGGCGGCGGCCTCGGCGTCGGCCTGCAGCTGTTCCGCGGCCTGCTCGGCCTGGGCGCGCAGCTCGGCGGCCTCGCGGCGGGTGCGCTCCGCCTCGGCGATGGCCTCGGCGCGCAGCCGCTCTATCTCGGCCTTGGCGGCGGCGAGCTGCTGCTCGGCCCGGGCCTGCTCGGCGGCGGCCTGCTCCTTGAGCCGGCCGATCTCGCCGTGTGCGACGGCCAGCTGCTGTTCGGCGGCGGCGTGGGCCGCGGCGAGCTCCTGCTGGGCCTGGCCGCGGGCGGCGTCGACGTCCGCGGCGGCCTGGGCGCCGGCCTGCTGGGCCTGCTCGGAGGCGGCGCGCAGCAGGCGCTCGGCGTCGCTCTGGGCGCGCTGGAGGGCGGCCTCGGCGGCGGCGTGGGCCTCGCCGCGGGCGGCGTCCACGTCGGCGGCGGTCTGGGCGCGGGCCTGGTCGGCGAGGGCGACGGCCTCCGCGCGGGCGGCGGCGACCATCCGTTCGGCCTCGGCCCGGGCCTCCTGGAGGAGGCGCTGGGCCTCCTGCTCGGAGCCGGCCCTGGCCTGCTCGGCCCAGCCGTTGACGTGCTGCTCGGCGGTGCGGCGCAGCTCGGCGAGTTCGTCCTCCAGCTGGCGGCGGCGGGCGGCGAGCTCGGCCTCCAGCCGGGCGGTGCGCTCGGCGGCCTCGGCCATGATCCGCTGGGTGGCGGCCTGGGAGTCGCGCAGCTGGCGCTCGGCGTCCGCGCGCAGCTGCTGGGCCTGCATCTCGGCGGTGCGGAGCATCTGCTCGGCCTGGCCGGAGACGGCGTCGAAGGCGCGCGGCTGGGCGAGCATGCGACGGGACTCGTGCAGCTTCGCCCGGAGGACCTCCACCTGGTAGGCGAGGTCTTCGGCATGCTCGACTGCCTTGTCCCGCTCCTTCCGAGTCCGACCCATCTCGGCCTCGAACTGGGAGAGGTGATCGTCAGCCTCGTAGCGGTCGTTGCCCCGCACTCCGCGGTCCCATCCATCTCCTGGTCGCGTCCTCGACCCGGCCGGTTCCGGGCTCCCGTGTCCCGGGCGCCGGTCCGACTGGTCCTTGCATCCGCAGCCGGTGGACGCCCCCTTGCCTAGTCGGGGCCGCCCGCCGCGGTCGTCGGAGTCCGGGGCGCGGGATCGCGGGGGTACCGCGTTCCCCCGTCCGGGTGGACTCCTGGGCGAACTCTTGCCTTGTGGAGAATGGTGACAGATCAGTCTTACGACTGTGCAGCCGTGCCCGCGTAATGGACTCCCCTTGCGACGGGCCGACCGCCGCGCGGCGGACGGGCCTGTCTTCGGCCGTGCCCGTCCCCTCCGTCCCCCGGAGTCTTCGCGCACCTGGGCATTGTAGTGGGAGCGCACTGCGGGGGAATGGCCGCATGGGGGTTTTCCGGCTGTCCCGGCCAGGTTACTGACGGGTCATGACCGACGGGCCGTCGGATGCCGCCGGAGCGCGCGGCACCCTGGGGACGGTCCGGTGAACGATCGGTGCTCCTGGTGTGTGCTCCCGGGGTCGTCCCGGTGCGCGTCCTAGTGCTCGGCGGGCGCGTCCTGGTGCGCGTCCTGGTGCGCGTTCTGGGCGGAGGTGACCAGCTCGGTCAGGACGCCGCCGCAGTCCTTCGGGTGCAGGAAGGTGATCCGCGAGCCCATCGAGCCGATCCGCGGCTCCTCGTACAGGACCCGGACGCCCTTGCCGCGGATGGCCTCGGCGTCGCCGTCCACGTCGGCGGTGCCGAAGGCGATGTGGTGGACGCCCTCGCCGTTCTTCTCCAGCCACTTGGCGACGGTGGAGTCGGGCCGGGTCGGCTCCAGCAGCTGGAGGTAGGAGGCGCCGCCGTCGTCGGTCCCGTTGATCCTGAGCATGGCCTCGCGGACCCCCTGCTCCTCGTTGACCTCGGAGTGGAAGACCTCGAAGCCGTAGGTGGCGCGGTAGAACTCGACCGTCTTGTCGAGGTCTCGGCAGGCGATGCCGATGTGGTCGATGCGGGTCAGCACGGCGACCTCCGGGGTGGTGGCGGACAAAGGTGGCACCAAGTGCAGCGCATGGCCCGCGACGGACGCCAGTGCCGGAGGTGCGAGCCTGCTCACACGCCGCGGGGTTCACCCGGACCGCGTCGGCACGGTGTTGACTGGAGGGTGCCAGTGCGCTCGATCACACCGTCGCTCCGGTGACGGGCGGGTAACAGGTCAGTACATTGAGCGCATCCTCACCTGGCCACGACGTGCGAAGGGGCCCGTCCCATGACCAACACCACCTCTGTGATCGTTGCCGGTGCGCGGACCCCGATGGGTCGCCTGCTCGGCTCCCTCAAGGGCTTCTCCGGGGCCGACCTCGGCGGTGTCGCCATCAAGGCCGCGCTGGAGCGGGCGGGCATCACGGGTGACCAGGTCCAGTACGTGATCATGGGCCAGGTGCTGCAGGCCGGCGCCGGCCAGATCCCGGCCCGCCAGGCCGCCGTCAAGGCCGGCATCCCGATGAACGTCCCGGCGCTGACCGTCAACAAGGTGTGCCTCTCCGGCCTGGACGCCATCGCCCTGGCCGACCAGCTGATCCGGGCCGGCGAGTTCGACATCGTCGTGGCCGGCGGCCAGGAGTCGATGACCAACGCCCCGCACCTGCTGCCGAAGTCCCGCGAGGGCTTCAAGTACGGCGCGGTCGAGATGCTCGACGCGATGGCCTACGACGGCCTGACCGACGCGTACGAGAACATCCCGATGGGCGAGTCCACCGAGAAGCACAACACCCGCCTGGGCATCCCGCGCGAGGTGCAGGACGAGATCGCCGCCGCCTCCCACCAGCGGGCCGCCAAGGCGCAGGCCGACGGCGTCTTCGACGCCGAGATCGCGCCCGTCGCCATCCCGCAGCGCAAGGGCGAGCCGGTGCTGTTCAGCCAGGACGAGGGCATCCGCGCCGACACCACCGTCGAGGGCCTGGCCAAGCTGCGCCCGGCGTTCACCAAGGACGGCACGATCACCGCCGGCACCTCCTCGCAGATCTCCGACGGCGCCGCCGCGGTGGTCGTGATGAGCAAGGCCAAGGCCGAGGAGCTGGGCCTGACCTGGATCGCCGAGATCGGTGCGCACGGCAACGTGGCCGGCCCGGACAACTCGCTGCAGTCGCAGCCGTCCAACGCGATCAAGCACGCGCTGGCCAAGGAGGGCCTGCAGGTCGCCGACCTCGACCTGATCGAGATCAACGAGGCGTTCGCGGCCGTCGCGTACCAGTCGATGAAGGACCTGGGCGTCTCCTCGGACATCGTCAACGTCAACGGCGGCGCGATCGCGCTGGGCCACCCGATCGGCATGTCCGGCGCCCGCGTGGTGCTGACCCTCGCGCTGGAGCTGCAGCGCCGCGGCGGCGGAATCGGCGCGGCCGCGCTGTGCGGCGGCGGTGGCCAGGGTGACGCGCTCATCGTGCGCGTCCCGAAGGCCTGATCAGCTGATCTGATCTTCGGGGCTGCGGACCGCCACAAGCGGTCCGCAGCCCCTTCGGCATCCGCATCCGCGCTAGGAGCTCCTGATGATCGATGTCGCCACGCTGGTCGAGCAGGCCCGGGAGGGCCGGCCGCGGGCCGTCGCCCGGCTGATCACCCTGGTCGAGAACGCCGCCCCCCAGCTGCGGGAGGTGATGGCCGCGCTCGCGCCGTACACCGGGCAGGCCTACACGATCGGCCTCACCGGCTCGCCCGGGGTCGGCAAGTCCACCTCCACCTCGGCCCTCGTCTCCGCCTACCGGCGGCTCGGCAAGCGGGTCGGGGTCCTGGCCGTCGACCCCTCCTCGCCGTTCTCCGGCGGCGCGCTGCTCGGCGACCGGGTCCGGATGCAGGACCACGCCACCGACCCCGAGGTGTTCATCCGCTCGATGGCCACCCGCGGCCACCTCGGCGGACTCTCCTGGGCCGCGCCGCAGGCCCTGCGGGTGCTGGACGCCGCCGGCTGCGAGGTGATCCTGGTCGAGACCGTCGGTGTCGGCCAGTCCGAGGTCGAGATCGCCGCCCAGGCCGACACCACCGTGGTCCTGCTGGCCCCCGGGATGGGCGACGGCATCCAGGCCGCCAAGGCCGGGATCCTGGAGATCGGCGACGTCTTCGTGGTCAACAAGGCCGACCGGGACGGCGCCGACGCCACCGCGCGGGAACTCAACCACATGCTCGGCCTCGGCGAGGCCCGCGAGGCGGGGGACTGGCGGCCCCCGATCGTCAAGACCGTCGCGGCCCGCGGCGAGGGCGTGGACGAGGTCGTCGAGGCACTGGAGAAGCACCGCGCCTGGCTGGAGGAGCACGGCGAACTCGCCGTCCGCCGCCGCCGCCGCGCCGCCGAGGAGATCGAGGCCATCGCCCTCGCCGAACTGCGCGCCCGCATCGGCGACCTGCGCGGCGACCGCCACCTCGCCGCCCTCGCCGAACGCGTCGCCGCCGGCACCCTCGACCCCTACGGCGCCGCCGACGAACTCGTCGCCGGCCTCACGGCGAGCTGACGCGCCCCGGCTCGTACCGTCCGCAACCCCGCGCGCAGGAAGTCGGTGTGGCCGACTTCCTGCGCGCGAGGTGCCGGGCGGGTGGGGCAGCGGCCCGGAACGCGGACCGCCCCGCCGCGACGGGGGTCGGGGCGGGGGAGGAGCAGCGGGGCCTAGCCGCGGCCGCGGAGGCCGCGGAGGTGCTCGGCGATGGGGGCGAGGGCGTCGAACATGGCGTCGAGCTGCTCCGGGGTGAAGCGGTCGATGAAGTGGGCCCGGACGCTGCGCACGTGGTCGGGGGCGACGCGCTGCATGGTCTCCCAGCCCTGCTCGGTGAGATGGGCGTAGAGGCCGCGGCGGTCGCCGGGGCACTCCTGGCGCAGGACGAGGCCGGCGTTCTCCATGCGGGTGATCTGGTGCGACAGCCGGCTCTTGGACTGCAGGGTGGCGGTCGCGAGGTCGGTCATCCGCATCCGGCGGTCCGGGGCCTCGGAGAGCACGACGAGGATCTCGTAGTCGTTGATGGCCAGGTTGTGCGGCTGCAGTTCGCGGCTGAGCTGGTACTCCAGCAGCTTGGCGACCTCCAGATGGGCGCGCCACATCCGCTGCTCCCTGGCGGTCAGCCAGGGAGTCTCCTCCTCGGGCTGCGACGGAGGGTTGTCCGCAGTGTTGGTTGTGTGCGTATCCATGGGATCCAGCATAGCCGCTTTAGTTCAATCTTGTACAAGTTTACAGGCCGAAACGTCGGCCGAGGTCGCCCAGGTTACCCAGCCCCGGGATGTTGGGATTCCCGCCGCCGTGGCCGCTCGTGCCCGGCTGGGACGGCACGCCGCCCATCGGCACGCCCGCCTCGGCGCCGACCACGCCCACCGACCGCTCCGCCATCAGCTTCTCGCTCGACTGCAGCAGCACCTGCCCGGCGCCGATGAACTCGAACTGGTGCTCCTCGCCGGAGGCGCCGCCGATGCCGGTGAGCCGGCGGATGCCGCCGATCAGCCCGTGCATGTAGTCGTGGTCGTAGTGGTGGCACGGGGCCGGGCAGTCCGCCCAGCCGACCAGGGCCTGCGGGTCCACCCGGATCGGCGGCTCCACGAAGTGCACCGGCCCGTTGGAGGCGGCGACGAAGCGGCCGGTGCCGATCAGGGTCAGGAACCCCGGGATGATCGACTGCTTGAGCCGCAGCGTCGGGTCGAAGGCCAGCAGATTGCCCGAGCGGACGGTCAGGTTGCCGTCCTCCAGGTCGTACGAATTGAGGTCGAACGCCCGGTCGGCCAGCAGCAGCTTGCCGCGGCCCTGGGCGACCACCCAGTCCGACGCGTGCAGCGGCGAGTTGAAGTGCTGCCCGAGCATCCGGTCGATCGCGCCGGCACCGACGCCCTTGAAGGTGATGTCGCCGTAGTAGGCGATCATCTTCCCCTTCTGCAGGAAGTAGGACCCGTTCAGCTCAACCGAGAAGGCGTACGGGTTGACGTTGTCGTTGACCGGCAGGCTGTGGAGGTCGTGCACCACCGGGCCGGTGCCGCCCTGGGCGGTCGGCAACGGGGCGACCGGCCCGCCGAACTGCTCCTGGGCGTAAGGCTGTTGGGGCGGCTGCGGGGGCGCCGGGTAGCCGCCCTGCGCCGGGTAGCCGCCGGGCTGCGGGTACCCGCCCTGCTGGGGGTACCCGCCCTGCGACGGGTGGCCCGGCTGCGGGCCGTGGTTCGGCGGGGGCGGCGGGACGACGAAGCCGGGCTGGGTCGGCTGGTCGTGCGGCGAGCCGTACGGGGGCTGCGGCGGGTAGGACATCAGAGCTTCTCCTCGCTCGCCTGGACGTACACCGCGCCCTGCCCGGACAGCTCCAGCTGGAACGCCTCGCCCGAGCCGCGGCCGATCATGTCGCGCCAGCCGAGCGCGGTGGACAGCTTGTTGCGCACGTCGCCGCGGTGCGCCACGTACGCCTGCGGGTCGACGTGCACGTCCTGGCCCGGGACGATCGGCAGCTCGAAGACGCCGCCGTGGGCCATCACCGCGACCGAGCCGCTGCCCTCCAGCTTGGTGGTGAACAGGCCCTGCCCGGTGACCTGGCCGCGGACCATCCCCATCACCCCGCCCTGCGAGCCCATGAACATGGTGGACTGGCGCAGCGTGCCCTCGAAGGCGAGCAGCCGGTCCGCCTCGACGTACAGGGTGTCGCCGAACAGGTCGATCACGTGGACGTGGTGGCCGCCGTGCCCGAACATCACCCTGCCCTGCCCCTCGACGGTCATCAGCGGAGTGTCCTCGTTGGCCACCCGGCGCCCGATCATCGACATCACGCCGCCCTGCCCGCCGGTGATGTTCGGCGTGAAGCGGACGTCCCCGCTGTACGCGAGCATCGCGCCGCGCTGGCTGAACAGCCGCTGCCCGGGGACCACCTGGGCCTCGACCATCTTTCCGTTGATCTTCGTGAAGGCCATCAGACGTCACCCCCGATGGTGACCTTCTCGGAGGGCTGGACGTAGACCAGGCCGTCGCCGGTGAACTCGACCTGGACGGCCTCGCCGCCGCCCTCGCCGATCACCGTCGTCCAGCCCGCGCCCGACTTCAGGCTGCGGTGCAGGTTGCCGGTGTGCGCCACGTACGCGCCCGGGTCGACGCGCAGCGGCATGTTCTTGTCGACCCGCAGGATGATGGCGGGCCCGTCGGAGGTGACGGCCGCCCAGCCGTGGCCCTCCACCTTGGTGGTGAACAGCCCGTTGCCGGAGGACATGCCGTTGAGGCCGGTGAAGCTGGTGCCGGTGTGCAGGGTGGACTCGGTGCAGAGCAGGTTGTCCGCCTCCACGTACAGCGCCTCGCCGTTCAGCCGGACCAGGTTGATCTCGGTGGCCTTGTCGGCGAAGTAGCAGGTGCCCTGGCCCTTCACCTCCATGACGGTCATCTTCTCGCCGGTCAGCCGACGGGCGACCATGCCGCGCAGGCCGTCCCCACCACCGGTCAGCTTCTTGAAGGTCATCTGCCCGGTGTAGGCGACCATGGAGCCGTGTCTGGCCTTGACGGCGTCCCCGCCCAAGTCGACGGCGAGCACGCGCGATCCCTGGAGTCTGAACTGTGCCACGCCCGCAATCTAGCCGCTGCGGCCGTGGCGGGGGGAGGGTTCGGTGCCCGACTGGTACGGGTCTGCGACAAACGCGCCGGTCAGGACCGGGCGTGCGCGCCGTGCCCGGGGCCCGGGATCGCGCCCGCCGCCTGCTCGACCTCCAGCAGCGAGGCCGAGTGGCGCTCCGCCTCGAAGGCCACCACGCCGCCGCGCAGCCCGAACAGGCGCTTGGAGAGCATGATCCAGAGGACCGCCGCGATGTTCAGCAGCAGGGTGCAGATCTTCAGCGCGCTGACGTGGTGGCTCAGCTCGTAGCCCTCCAGGGGGAGGAAGGCCGCGGTGGCGACCACCGTCAGGTACTCGGCCCAGCGCTTGTTCAGCCAGAGGCCCACCGCCTCGACGATCTCGATCGCCGCGTAGGCCAGCAGCGCGCCGGCGACGATCAGCAGGGTGCTCTTCTTGAAGTCGAAGGTCTTGCGGATCGTCTCGACGATGGGGGCGTGTTCGAGGTCCCAGTGGAAGTGGTCGGTGACCGGCCGGAAGACCGTCAGGTTCTCGTCGAACACCCGGTGCACCGCGTCCTGGCTGTTGGAGAACTTCCACACGGCCCAGGCGATCACGATGATCAGCAGACCGCGCAGCACCCGCTCGACGGCCAGGAAGCGCAGGATGAAGAGGTCCCGCAGGGCCTTGCCGCGCGGCACCAGCGGCGCGTCGGCGGCCGGGCCGGAGCCGTGCGGGGCGCCGAGCGCGAAGTCGCCGCAGCGCAGGCAGCGCCAGGCGTCGCCGAGCGCGGTGGCCGCGTGCAGCCGGGAGGCCAGCTCGGGCTCGGTCGGCGCGTAGGTGGTGTGGCCGCGCTTGGCGCAGGTCCTGCGGTCCCAGTCGCGCTTGAACATGTGGTGGCTACCCCCGTGACGTGTGGCTCCC
The DNA here is from genome assembly GCF_055585785.1 of Kitasatospora sp. NPDC053308. Lineage (NCBI taxonomy): Bacteria > Bacillati > Actinomycetota > Actinomycetes > Kitasatosporales > Streptomycetaceae > Kitasatospora > Kitasatospora sp. NPDC053308. The sequence continues at coordinate 391,120 of NZ_JBVJJY010000005.1, forward strand.
GGCGCCCGGATCGGTGGGCGCGCGGGCAGCAGGATAGGGGTTCCCGATGACGGGCGGTCGCGCCCGGCGGCGATCCGGCACACAGCTGTGACACCGCGGGCGGGCACGGGCGGGCGGGCGCCGGGCCGGACACCGGGGTGTGGCGCGCCGGGCGCTGTGAGATCGGGCACGGAGCCCGCCCCCCGCCGGGGGATCGGACATGTGCTCGGTGATAATGGGCGGAAGGCTTGTGAGTCGCTTCACAAGCGTGCCCGCGCCTCCGACCCCCGTATTGAGGTATCCCACGTGAACAGCAGCGCCGTCCACCGCCTGCGCCTGGTCTCCGGCCCCGAAGGGGTCTCGTTCATCCTGCTGCTGATCTGCTCGGTGCTGAAGCGGACCACCTCCTTCGACGCCGTTCCGGTGCTGGGCATGGTCCACGGGATCCTGTTCATCCTCTACGTGATCTTCTGGATCCAGGCCTGGCAGGCGCAGAAGTGGGACGCCAAGCGCGGCGTCCTGCTGTTCGTCCTGTCGGTGCTGCCCACCGGCGGCTTCTTCGCCGAGCGGATGCTCGGCCGCGAGGAGCGCGGCGAGCTGAAGCCCGCCACCGCCTGATCCGACGGCTTCCGTCCGCCGCGCGGACGGGCGACAGGCTGCCACGGCCTCCTCTCCCAAAGGGCCGCGGCAGCCTGTCGCCGTTTCTCACCGGTGGTGGCTCCCCGGCCGGGACGTCGTGTCGACGCCGGCGACGGCCGGTCGGTGTCGACGGCCGGCCGTCGCCGACGGCGGGTCGACGTCGACGGCTAGTTGACGTTGACGGCGCTCCAGGCCGCCGCCACCGTCTTGTACTCGGTGCTGGTCGCGCCGTAGAGGTCGGTCGCGGCCTTCAGGGTCGCCGCGCGGGCGGCCTTGTAGTTGGTCGTGGAGGTCATGTAGACGGTCAGCGCGCGGTACCAGACGGCCGCCGCCTTGGTCCGGCCGATGCCGGTCACCGTCGAGCCGTTGGAGGTCGGGCTGTTGTAGCTGACCCCGTTGATCACCTTGGCGCCGCTGCCCTCGGCCAGCAGGTAGAAGAAGTGGTTGGCGACGCCGGAGGAGTAGTGGACGTCCTTGTTGCCGACCGTGGAGGACCAGTAGTCGGCCGAGGCGCCGTCCTTGGAGGGCTTGTCCATGTAGCGCAGCGGGGTGCCGTTGCCGTTGATGTTGAGCTTCTCGCCGATCAGGTAGTCCGGCGGGTCGGCGGGCAGGTTGGCCGACCACTCGACCATGGTGCCGAAGATGTCCGAGGTGGCCTCGTTGAGGCCGCCGGACTCGCCCGAGTAGATCAGGCCGGCGGTGGCCGAGGTGACGCCGTGGCTCATCTCGTGGCCCGAGACGTCGATGGCGGTCAGCGGGTGGGTGTTGCCGGAACCGTCACCGTAGGTCATGCAGAAGCAGGAGTCGTCCCAGAACGCGTTGACGTAGTTGGTGCTGTAGTGGACGCGGCTCGCGGCGCCGACGCCGTTGTTCTTGATGCCGTTGCGGCCGAAGGTGTTCTTGTAGTAGTCCCAGGTGGCCGCGGCGCCGAACTGGGCGTCCACGGCGGCGGATTCGCGGTTGGACGGCGAGCCGTTGCCCCACGAGTTCGTGGTGTTGGTGAACAGCGTGCCGCTGCCGGAGGTGCCGCCCTTGAGGTCGGTGGTGGACTGGTTGCCCCGGGAGCCGTCCTTCAGCTGGTAGCTGGAGCCGCTCTGGGTGGTGGTCAGCGTGACGGTGCCGACGTTGACGCCCTTGCCGGTGCCGGTCGCGGTCTGCACGTGCTCCTGGCTGGAGAGCACCTGGCCGGTGGCGGCGTCGGTGACGACCTCCTGGCGGCTCGGGGTGCCGTCCGCGCGCTCGCCGGTGACCGTCGTGCGGTGGGCCAGCCGCGGCGCGCCGTCGGCGGCCCAGACCACCAGCTCGGTCGCGTCGGCGCCGTCGACCCGGCTGAGCGCGGCCTCGTCCTCGTCCGCGGCGATGCCGACCGTCGAGCGCACCGCGGCGGTGGCCCGCTCGGCGGCCTGGCCGGCGGCGAGGGCCGGGGTCAGGCTGGGCACGGACAGCCGGCCGTCGAAGGCCCGGTCGACCGAGCCCACGGTGCCGTCGGCCTTCTGGTGGACGACCAGGTCGCCGCCGATCACCGGCAGGCCGGCGTAGGTCCGCTCGTACCGGAGGTGGCGGGTGCCGTCCCGGTCGACCACCACGTCCTTGGGGACGAGCCGTTCCTGGCTGCCGAGGGCGAGGGCCTGCGCGACCGGGGCGCTCTGCCCGGCGGCGAAGGCGAGCAGCGTGGACTGCTGCTGCGCGGCGGAGGGGGCGGCGGCCTGGGCGGCGGGGACGGCGGCGATCTGGACGACGCCGGCCAGCAGGGCGGTGGCGGAGAGTACGGCTCCGACAGTCAGCTTTCGCTTCACGGACGGGGGTTCCTTCCACGAGACCCGCGGGTGCGTGCGGGTGCGCCGCGTACCGGGGCGCCGGGGGTGACGCCGTGGGGCGGTAGGGCGCGGACGTGCTGATCCCGTGCGGTTCCTGACGCTCCGCCGAGGGTGGGGGCGGCGGAGGTCGGACGGGGCTTGGTCAGAAGCATGACAAGCTTTGGCGGGAATGGACAGGCCGCGTCCGGGGATTGGCCGGGAACCGCCAGTCCCGGTACGGATGGTTCGGTTGCCGTCGGTTGCCCGGTACGGGCGGTTCGTCCCGCTGGCGGGACTCCGCCAGCCGGGCGCCTTGACACCCCGGAGGCCCGAGCGGCGCCCACCGGGCCGGGCGGCCCGCGCGAGCCGTGCCCGCCCGAAGGCGGGCGGGCACGGGCCGGACGTGGGCAGGCACGGGCCGGACGTGGGCGGACGCCCGGGGCCTACCCTCCGAGGGGCCCCGGGCGTCCGGTTCGGCGGCGCCGTACGTCAGTTGACGTTGACGGCGGTCCAGGTCGCGGCGACCGCGTTGTACTCGGCGCTGTTCGCGCCGTACAGGTCGGTGGCGGCCTTCAGGGTCGCGGTGCGGGCACCCGCGTAGTCGGTAGTGGAGGTCATGTAGACGGTCAGCGCCTTGTACCAGATCTGCGCGGCCTTGGCCCGGCCGATGCCGGCGAGGGTCGAGCCGTTGTAGGTCGGGCTGTTGTAGTTGACGCCGTTGATGGTCTTGGCGCCGCTGCCCTCGGCCAGCAGGTAGAAGAAGTGGTTGGCGACGCCGGAGGAGTAGTGCACGTCCAGGTTGCCGACGCCGGAGGACCAGTAGTCGGCCGAGGAGCCGTCCTTGGAGGGCTGGTCCATGTAGCGCAGCGGGGTGCCGTCGCCGTTGATGTCGATCAGCTCGCCGATCAGGTAGTCCGGCTTGTCGGCAGGCAGGTTGGCGTAGAACTCGACCATGGTGCCGAAGATGTCCGAGGTGGCCTCGTTGAGGCCGCCGGACTCGCCGGAGTAGTTCAGGCCGGCGGTGGCCGAGGTGACTCCGTGGCTCATCTCGTGGCCGGCCACGTCGAGTTCGGTCAGCGGGTGGGTGTTGCTGGTGCCGTCGCCGTAGGTCATGCAGAAGCAGGAGTCGTCCCAGAACGCGTTGACGTAGTTGCGCCCGTAGTGGACGCGGCTCGCGGCGCCGACGCCGTTGTTCTTGATGCCGTTGCGGCCGAAGGTGTTCTTGTAGAAGTCCCAGGTGGCCGCGGCGCCGAACTGGGCGTCCACGGCGGCGGACTCCGCGTTGGAGGCCAGGCCGTTGCCGAAGCTGTCGGTCGAGTTGGCGACCAGGGTGCCGGAGCCCGAGGTCTTGCCCTTCAGGGTGTAGGTGGCCTGGCCGCCGCGGCTCGCGTCCTTGAGCGAGTAGGTCGAGCCGCTCTGGGTGGTGGTCAGCGAAACGGTGCCGACGAAGACGCCCTTGCCGGTGCCGGTGGCGGTCTGCACCTCCTCGTGGGTGGAGAGCACCTGGCCGCTCGCCGCGTCGGTGACCAGCAGCTGACGGCTCGGGGTGCCGTCGGCGCGCTCGCCCTCGACGGTGGTGCGGTACGCCAGGCGCGGGGTGCCGTCGGTGGCCCAGACCACCAGCTCGGGCTTGCCGGTCTGGTGCACCGCCGTCAGCGGCGCCTCGTCCTTGTCGGCGGTGACGCCGACGGTGGACTGCACGGCGCCGGTGGCCTGGGCGGCGGCCTTGTCCGCCGGGATCTGCGGGGTGAGGCTCGGCAGGGCGATCGTCGCACCGGTGGCCTTGTCCACGGAGGTGGTCGAGCCGTCGGCCTTCTGGTGCACCACGAGGTCGCCGCCGAGCACGGGGAGTCCGGCGAAGGTGCGCTCGTAGCGGAAGTGGCGGGTGCCGTCGGTGTCCACCACGGCGTCCTTGGCGACCAGCTGCTCCTGGGCGCCCAGGGCCAGGGCGTGCGCCACCTTGCCGGCCTGGCTGTTCGCCAGGGCGATCAGGTCGGCGGACCGGGAGTGCGGGGCCGGGTCCGCGACGGCCACGGTGCTGACCTGGACGACGCCGGTGAGCAGGGCGGTGGCGGACAGAACGGCGACTGCGGCGAGCTTTCGCTTCACGGACGAGTCCCTTCGGGAAACCGCGTGGGCGCGGTCGCACCTCGTCCCGGGGGCCGGGGTCGGCACCTACAGGGGCGGGACGGGCGCTGTCGTACTGGGGCCCCGAGCGGTCGATCGGCCGAGCCACCGTGGGTGGGGGTGGTGGAGGCCTTTCGGGGTTGGCGGAAAGCATGACAATCGAGCAAATCAAATGACAGGTCTTGCTCATGGATTGGCCAAGTCCCGCCAGGACGAAGCAATGTGAACGAACGGACAAATGGGGTGAACCGCCCGGCCTTTCAGCGGGTTACCGTCCGAACCGAGGCCTGATACCGCGGCGTTGGCGCGGTCGACGGTCAACCCCGTTGCGCCGCCCGCTCGTTGCAGTCCGTTCACACCGGCGCAATGTCCTGGTATGGACCTGGCCGTCCGATTGGCGGGATCCCGCCACGCGTCGCGCTTGTCCACCATCAGGACAGCTGGTAACACGTGCACCATCCGCCGGTACGGTAAGGAGGTGGCCAAGCCCCTCGCACTCGACTTCGACCCGATCGCCCGCGCCGACGAGCTGTGGACCCGCCGGTGGGGCGGCGTCCCCTCGATGGCGGCGATCACCTCGATCATGCGCGCCCACCAGATCCTGCTGTCCCGCGTGGACGCGGTGCTCAAGCCGTACGGGCTGACCTTCGCCCGCTACGAGGCGCTGGTGCTGCTGACCTTCAGCCGGACCGGCGAGCTCTCGCTCTCCAAGATCGGCGAGCGGCTCATGGTCCACCCGACCAGCGTGACCAACACCGTCGACCGCCTGGAGCGGGCGGGCCTGGTCGCCCGCCGCCCCAACCCGCTGGACGGCCGCGGCGTGCTGGCCGCGATCACCGACCGCGGCCGCGAGGTGGTCGAGGAGGCCACCCGGGAGCTCATGGCGATGGAGTTCGGGCTGGAGGAGTACGGCCCCGAGCAGTGCCGCCAGGTCTTCGAACTGCTCAAGCCGCTGCGGGTCGCGGCCGGCGACTTCGCCGAGCCGGACGAGGGGTCTGCGAAGGGTCGGGCGTGAGGGCGGCTACCCTCGTGGGAGCGGTGCGCGGATCCGGGCGTACCGCCCGAAACTGCCGAGCGAGGCGAGGAAGAGTATGAAGGCGACCCCCCTGCTGGGCTGGTACCGGGCCCTGGCCATCGCGACCGGTGTCGCACTGCTGGTGTTCTGCGGCTTCATGGTCGCGAAGTACGGCTTCGGCAAGGCCGAGGAGGTGACCACGTACGTCGCGATGCTGCACGGCTACCTGTACATCGGCTACTTCGTGGTGACCTTCCTGCTCGGCCAGAAGCTCAAGTGGCCGCTCGGCCGGCTCGTGCTGACCCTGGCGGCGGGCTGCATCCCCTTCCTCTCCTTCGTCTTCGAGCGCAAGGTGGCCGGCGAGGCCGCCGCGAAGCTGACGGCGGGCGCCGGCGCCCGCCAGTCGGCCGGCGTCTGAGCCGGCGGCCGTCCGAGGGCCCTTCCCCGCCAGGGGAGGGGCCCTCGCCGTTTCCCGGGGCCGCCGCGCCGGCGGCCCCGGCCTCCCGCCTCCGGGCCGCCACTCCCGGGCGGTTTGCCATCGACAAGTACTAGGACGTCCGAGTAAATTAGTAGGACGTCCTAATAGCTGTGCCGCCCGTCGCCGTGGCGGCCGTACGGAGCGGAGTTCGGGGTCATGGACGCCGAGGAGATCGAGCGCGGACGGCAGCGCTGGCAGCAGCGGTACGACAAGGCCCGCAAGCGGGACGCGGACTTCACCACGCTCTCCGGCGACGAGGTCGAGCCGGTCTACGGCCCGCCCGCCGGGCAGCCCTACGAGGGCTTCGAGCGGATCGGCTGGCCGGGCGAGTACCCGTACACCCGCGGCCTGCACCCGACCGGCTACCGGGGCCGCACCTGGACCATCCGCCAGTTCGCCGGCTTCGGCAACGCGCAGCAGACCAACGAGCGCTACCGGATGATCCTGGACGCGGGCGGCGGCGGCCTCTCGGTCGCCTTCGACATGCCCACCCTGATGGGCTACGACTCCGACGACCCCAAGTCGCTCGGCGAGGTCGGCCACTGCGGCGTGGCCATCGACTCGGCGGCCGACATGGAGGTGCTGTTCAAGGGCATCCCGCTCGGCGAGGTCACCACCTCGATGACGATCAGCGGCCCGGCCGTCCCGATCTTCTGCATGTACCTGGTCGCCGCCGAGCGCCAGGGCGTCGACCCGGCCGTGCTCAACGGCACCCTGCAGACGGACATCTTCAAGGAGTACATCGCGCAGAAGGAGTGGCTCTTCGCCCCCGAGCCGCACCTGCGCCTGATCGGCGACCTGATGGCCTACTGCGCCGAGGGCATCCCCGCGTACAAGCCGCTGTCCGTCTCCGGCTACCACATCCGCGAGGCCGGGGCGACGGCCGCGCAGGAGCTGGCGTACACCCTCGCGGACGGCTTCGGCTACGTCGAGCTGGGCCTGTCCCGGGGTCTGGACGTGGACGTCTTCGCGCCCGGCCTGTCCTTCTTCTTCGACGCGCACCTGGACTTCTTCGAGGAGATCGCCAAGTTCCGCGCGGCGCGCCGGATCTGGGCCCGATGGATGCGCGAGCGCTTCGGCGCCAAGACCGACAAGGCGCAGTGGCTGCGCTTCCACACCCAGACCGCCGGCGTCTCGCTCACCGCGCAGCAGCCGTACAACAACGTGGTCCGCACCGCCGTCGAGGCGCTGGCCGCGGTGCTCGGCGGCACCAACTCGCTGCACACCAACGCCCTGGACGAGACCCTGGCGCTGCCGTCCGAGCAGGCCGCCGAGATCGCCCTGCGCACCCAGCAGGTGCTGATGGAGGAGACCGGCGTCGCCAACGTGGCCGACCCGCTGGGCGGTTCCTGGTACGTCGAGGCGCTGACCGACCGGATCGAGCAGCAGGCCGAGGCGATCTTCCAGCGGATCCTGGACAAGGGCCGCGAGGACCACGAGATCGGCCCGATCACCTCCGGCATCCTGCGCGGCATCGAGGAGGGCTGGTTCACCGGCGAGATCGCCGAGGCGGCCTTCCAGTACCAGCAGTCGGTGGAGAAGGGCGACAAGCGCGTGGTCGGCGTCAACTGCCACCCGCGCAGCGTCACCCCGGAGCTGGAGATCCTGCGGGTCAGCCACGAGGTCGAGCGCGAGCAGGTCCGGGTGCTGGCGGCGCGGAAGGCGGCCCGGGACGAGGCGGCCGTCCGGGCCGGGCTGGACGCCATGCTGGCGGCGGCGCGCTCGGGCGAGTCGATGATCCCGCCGATGCTGGACGCGGTGCGCGCCGAGGCGACGCTCGGCGAGATCTGCAACGCGCTGCGGCAGGAGTGGGGGACGTACCAGGAGAACGCGGCGTTCTGAGCGCGCCGCCGGCCGCCCGTACGGGGTTCCCGTACGGGCGGCTCCGCCGTGTCCGGGGCCGGTCAGCCGGTGGTGAGCGGTCCCAGCAGCAGGTCGGTGAAGCGGCGGGTCCACGCCGGGGTGATCGGTTCGCCGCTCACCAGGACGCGGTGCTCGACGGTGCCCGCGATGGTGTCGAAGATGATGTCGACCTCCTCGCGGGCCGAGTCGGCGTCGGTGTCCGGTTCGAGTTCGCCGCGCGCCTGGGCGGCCGCCCGGCCCTGGTGCACCAGCCGCTTCTGCGGGTCCACGATGGCCTCGCGGATCCTGCGGTGCAGCTGACGGTCGCGGATGCCCTCGGCGAACAGCGCGAGCAGCGCGGCCTGGGTCTCCGGACGGGCCAGCAGGTCGGCGAACTGGGCCACCACGGCCTCGATGTCGGCCCGCAGGCTGCCGAGGTCCGGCATCACCAGCTCGTCGAAGAGGGTGGCGACGGCGTCCACCACCAGCTCGTTCTTGGACGGCCAGCGGCGGTAGAGGGTGGTCTTGGCGACCCCGGCCCGGCTCGCCACGTGGCCCATGGTCAGTCCGCCCCAGCCGAGTTCGGCGAGGGCTTCGCGGGTGGCGTCGAGGATCGCGCGGTCGGCGGCGGCGCTGCGCGGGCGGCCCTTGGCCCGGGCGGCCGCGGCGGCCTCCGGGGCGGCGTGCGGTGCGTTGGGAGCGGCGTGCGCGGGGGCGTGCGTGGCGTCCGGGGCGGCGTTCGCCGGGACCGCGCACACCGGGCGGGTGCTCTCCGGTCTCGCGGGGGGCTGGGCGGCCGGCACCGGGCCTCCTTGCGCTGTACTGGTAAGTAACTTGGGTGGGGCAGGTAACGGTAGCGACTGTTCGCCGATTCGGGCAGCCGGGCCGCCCGGGAAAGTGGGGCAGGTCACGTCCCCGAACCGGCGGATGGGCTTGCGGCCGGGGCACCGGCTCCAGTTACGCTACGACTCGTAGCGAAAGCAGTGACAACCAGGCGCCGCCTCCCGTGGGACGGGAGCGGCGCGGACGCGGGTGGGGATCCGCGTCGAACGGTCCAGGCTACCGGGGCGCGGGTCCCGCGCCCGGGAACCCGCACCGCGCGGGCCGCGCGGAGCGACTTTCCCGAGGATGGTGCCCGCAAGCAGCGCGGACGGGGGAGGATGGTGCCATGCAGCCACGGAATTCGCGTCTCAACAGCTCCGCCCTGCGCGGTGCGGTCGACCTCGCCGCAGTGAAGGCGGCCGGCGAGGCCGCCCAGAAGGCCGAGCAGGCCCGGGCCGAGCGGGCCCGTCAGGCGGCCGCCGCCGAAGCGGACGGCTACGCCCCCGCGCAGTCCGCCTACCAGCTCGTCATCGACGTCACCGAGGACACCTTCGAGACCGAGGTCGTCCAGCGCTCCACCGAGGTGCCGGTCGTCATCGACTTCTGGGCCGAGTGGTGCGGCCCCTGCAAGCAGCTCAGCCCGGTCCTGGAGGCCCTGGCCGAGGAGTACGCCGGCCGCTTCGTGCTCGCCAAGATCGACGTGGACTCCAACCAGCTGCTCGCCCAGCAGTTCGGCATCCAGGGCATCCCGGCCGTGATGGCCGTGGTGGCAGGCCAGCTGGTGCCGTTGTTCCAGGGCGCGGAGAGCGCCGCCAACATCCGCAAGGTGCTGGACCAGCTGATCCTGGTCGCCGAGCAGCGCTTCGGCGTGGCCGGCGGCGTGGGTGCCGCCCCGGGCGAGGCCCCGGGCGCCGCCCCGCAGCGCCCCGAGGACCCGGCGCTGGCCGCCGCGCACGACGCGCTGGACTCCGGCGACCTGGGCGGCGCCATCCAGGCGTACCGGAACGTGCTGGCCGACCAGCCGGGCAACACCGAGGCCAAGCTGGGCCTGGCCCAGGCCCAGCTGCTGCAGCGGGTCGAGGGCCTGGACCTGCAGGCCGTCCGGGCGGCGGCCGCGGCCGACCCCAAGAACATCGAGGCCCAGCTGCGGGCGGCCGACCTGGACCTGGTCGGCGGTCACGTCGAGGACGCCTTCGGGCGCCTGGTGGACACCGTCGGGCGGACGGCCGGCGAGGACCGGGACACCGCCCGACTGCGCCTGCTGGAGCTGTTCGAGGTGATCGGCCCGGAGGACCCCCGGGTCACCGCGGCCCGTACGGCGCTGGCGCGCGTGCTGTTCTGAGTCGGCGTCCGGGCCCTCCCGGCGCGTTTCCGACTCGTTTCCGGCCCGGCCCGGGGGCGCTCCGGAGCCGCTCCGGGGCCGCCGTCGGACGGCCGGCTGGCACGGCGGGTGACCTGCGGTGTCGCCGGGTGATTTGGCGACAATCCGGTCAACCGGACAGAGGTTTACCAAATCTTGATTTCACCCGTGGATGGTCACCAAGCGTGACCATCCACGGGTGTTTCCCTGGTGTTTCCGGCGGATTTCGCCGTCACGTCTCCTTCAAGGCGTCACGTACGGTGCCGGTCGCGCGCATTTCATGATCAACGCCCCCGGATGTTGCATTACCCGTCAGTAAGGCACCCCTTGTGCTTCGCCCGGGATTCAAGCAGCATCGGCGTCGCCCGGTCCCAGACTCCACACCTCCGACAGCCCGTCGGCCACGCGGAGCGCGGGATCCCCACCGGGTGATCCGCCGGCCACGGTCGGCGGGAGGGAGGGCAGGGGGGTATCCGCGGTCCCACGGCGGTTCCTGTCCTTCGACCGGCCGCGCGGCCCTGCGCGGTCGCTGGTTGTCGCTCGGGGGTGATCGCCGATGTCGTCGGTCCTGCCCGCCGCCCCACAAGGTCGGCCGGTACTCGGCCGGGAGGGCCGCTGTACGCAGGCCGCTCCCGCGTCCGACGACGCCCAAGGCGCTCTCCGCTACCGAGGACGTAGCTCTCTCCCATCCCAGGCCCCCACCGGTGCGGGACGCCCCGCCGGGGAGCCGGAGATGTACGTCCTAGAAGGAGGACTCGCATGTCCAAGACCTACGGCAAGACCCGCTGGAAGCGCTTCGCCCTGGTGATGGTGCCGAGCGTCGCGGCCACCGCGATGGTCGGCGTCTCGATCGCCAACAGCGCGCTCGCCGCCTCGTTCAGCATTTCCGGCCAGCAGTTCAAGGTCAGCACCACGCACCTGGAGGGCACGAACTTCGCCCAGTTCGGCACCGTCGACATCGAGGCCAACGGCACGCCGCACCCGGTGGCCGTCTCGGCCTTCGACAAGGCGGACATCACCAACCTGTGCCAGTCCGTGGTGACCGACCTGTCGGCGTTCGGCCTCGGCAAGATCACCCTCCAGCTGAACGCCGGTGGCGCGGGCAGCAAGCCGGTGCACGCCGACAACCTGCTCATCGACCTGGAGCAGCTGAAGGCGGACGCGACGTTCAAGAACATCAACATCGGCGAGGACGCGTCCTCCCTCAAGGGCAGCGCGACCCAGGGCTGGGCCCCCCACGCGGGCGTCCAGGCCGCGGGCGGGGGCAAGGGCCTGCCGACCGGCGCCACGGGCTTCGCCCAGGCCGCCGACTCGGCCATCCTGGAGAACGTCCAGCAGACCGCGCGCGCCACCTCGGCCGGCAACTTCGTGCTCAGCGGCCTGAACCTGTCGCTCAAGCACGGCGACGGCCCGGGCAACGAGTGCTTCTGAGCCCCACCTGACGGTGTGCCGCTCGGCGCACCGGTGGACGGGTCTCCCAGGGCCGGGGGCGGCGGATCCTTCGCCGTTCCCGGCCTGACGTCAATGTTCTTCCCCTCGTAGAGACATCGAGGAGCTGCACCATGTCCAGCGCAACGGTCGAACCCCGGGCCGACCACCAGAACCCGATCGGGTGGCTCTGGCGGCACTTCCGTGTCTTCCGCCGCACGAGGCCCTTCTGGGGCGGCCTGCTGGCCATGATCGCCGGCGGCCCGATCCTCTACTTCCCCTACGCGCACCTCTCGCTCGGCGGCCTGACCATCGCGATGTCGACCACGGCCGGCGCCGGGTCGATGATCATCGGAGTACTGATGATCATCCTCGGGTTCACCGGGTGGTTCCAGCCGGCCGTCCGGGTCTTCGCGGGCATCGCCACCATCCTGTTGACCCTGGTCTCGATCCCGGTCTCCAACCTGGCGGGCTTCGGGCTGGCCCTGCTGCCGGGCCTGATCGGCGGCGGGCTGATGGTCTCCTGGGCGCCGCTGCCCGAGCCCAAGGCCGAGTCGACGGCCCAGCGCGGACGCCGCCGGGGCAAGGGCGCGGCCGGCGCGACGGCGGGCGACGTGGCGCAGAGCGTCGCGACCGAGCCGACGGCCGCGGAGTCGGCCGCCGAGCCGGTCGCCGGGTCCGCCGCCCGGCCGGCCGCCGAGGCCGCGCCGGAAGCCGCCGAGGCCCCGACCGCCAAGCTGCCCGCCCAGGGCGCGCCGCAGGAGCCGGCCGCCGAGGCCGCCGCCACCGAGCCCGCCGACCGGCCCGAGGTCCCGAAGCAGACCGGCGCCGCCGACCCGGAGGGAGCCCGGTGACCGGGCCGGCCGAGCAAGCCGACGGCACGGCCGTCCCGGCGCAGCGCTCCGGCCGGCACGCGGCCCGGCGCACGCCCGTACGGGTCCGGCTGAGAGGCCGCGCGCTGGCGATGGCCGCGGTGCCGACCGCGCTGCTGATGGCCGCCGCCTACACGCCCAACCCGGCGATCGCCGAGTCCGCGGCGGGCAAGCCCTGCGGCAACGCGCCGGTCACCGTGCCGGACGTCGCGCCGATCGAGACGCCGGTCCCCAAGAGCGAGCTGCCCGAGCCGCCGCCCGCCCCGTCCGGCGGGCCGAGCACGGCCCCGACCCAGCCGCCGACCACCGGGGCGGGCGGAGGCCCGGCCGGCGGCCCCACCACGGCGCCGACCGCGGCCCCCACCCACGCGCCGACCCAGGCGCCCTCGGCCACGCCGGCCCCGCAGCCGACCTCGCCGGTCAAGCCCTCGTCCGCCGCGTCGCCCGCCGCCCAGCAGCCCGCCGCCCGGGCGGCCGCCGCCGGCGCCGGCGCGGCCACCACCCCCGGCACCGCGACTGCCCCCGGCGGCGACACCGTCACCCCCGGCGCGGCCCCGCAGGGCACCGGCAGCGGCGCGGGCCTGGCGACCCAGGCCGGGCTGATCGACGACATCGTCGGCGGCATCAACCACCTGCTGAACCCGAGCGCGTCGCCGAGCCCGACCCAGAGTCAGGCCCCCAAGCCGGCCCAGCCGTCGGCGCCGTCGGCCACCACCCCGTCCGCCCCCGCTCCGAGGACCGGCGCGCCGGCCCAGCCCCCGGCCCCGGCGGCCGACCAGGGCGCGGCGGCGCCCGCGGCCCAGCCCTCCGGCGGCGCGCCCTCGCCCGCCGCGACGCCGAGCGGCAAGGCGAGTGCCAAGGCGACGCCCTCCGCGGGGGCCACCGGCAGCGCCACGCCCTCCGCGGGCGCCACCGGTACCGGCACGCCCTCCGCGAACGCCTCCGGATCCCCGTCCGCCTCACCCACCGCGAACCCCAACTGCGCCGTGGACACCCGGAGTCTGACCGCCGGCGCGGCCGCCCCCGGGCACGTCGTCCCGGAGCAGAACTGGACGCTGCTGACCAGCCGTCTGGCCCTGCACGGCGCGGTCTTCCACGGCGTCTACGACGTGAAGACCCCGACCGGCAGCAAGCGGGTGCTGAAGTTCGTGGTCGACAGCGTGGACATCGACAACCTCGACATGTCGACCCTGGAGGGCAATGGCGTGACCTTCCACGTCCAGGGCGCCAAGGGGTCCACCTCGACCATGCGCGACGGCCCGGTCACCATGTACGTCGAGCGGCTGTCGGGCCACCTCTCCAAGCTGCTCGGCCTGCCGATCCCGATCGACCTGGGCGAGATCACCCTCACCCCGGACACCCTGCCGCGCTGGCTGTACGACCTGATCGGCGCCATCCCGATCCCGCTGGACCTGGAGCTGACCGGCGTCACCGCCAAGCAGGCCGGCCAGTTCGGCGGCACCCTGCACATCCCCGGGATGCACCTGTTCAACGACGACGCGCCGTACAGCGACAAGTAGCGGGCGCCGCAACGCCCGTGGGGCGGTCCTCCGGAACCGGAGGACCGCCCCACGGGCGTTTGCGGGACGTCCTAGGGGACGTCGGGGCCGCCACGGCCCCGTGGCTCACGCGCCCCGGGTGCCCAGGTGGTGCACCTGCACCATGTTGGTGGTGCCGGGGATGCCGACCGGGACACCGGCGGTGACGATCACGGTGTCGCCCTCGCCGAGCCGGCCCATCCGCAGCAGCTCACGGTCGACCTGGGCGACCATCGCGTCGGTGGTGGCGACCTGCTCGGTCACGTACGCCTCGACGCCCCAGCTCAGCGAGAGCTGGTTGCGGGTCGCGGTGTCCGGGGTGAACGCGATCACCGGGATCGGCGAGCGGTAGCGGGAGAGCCGGCGCGCGGTGTCACCGGACTTGGTGAACGCGACCAGCGCCTTGCCGTCCAGGAAGTCGCCCAGCTCGCACGCGGCGCGGGCGACCGAGCCGCCCTGGGTGCGCGGCTTGCGGCCCGGGTTGAGCGGCTGCAGGCCCTGGGAGACGAGCTCCTCCTCGGCCTTCTCGCAGATCCGGCTCATGGTGCGGACGGTCTCGACCGGGTACTTGCCGACGCTGGACTCGGCGGAGAGCATGACCGCGTCCGCGCCGTCCAGGATGGCGTTGGCGACGTCGGAGACCTCGGCGCGGGTCGGGCGCGAGGCGTGGATCATCGACTCCATCATCTGGGTGGCGACGATGACCGGCTTGGCGTTGCGGCGGGCCAGCGTGATCAGCTGCTTCTGGACCAGCGGCACCCGCTCCAGCGGGTACTCCACGGCCAGGTCGCCGCGGGCGACCATGATGGCGTCGAAGGCGAGGACGATCTCCTCCATGGCCTCGACGGCCTGCGGCTTCTCGATCTTGGCGATGACCGGCACCCGGATGCCGACCTCGTCCATGACCTCGTGGACGTCCTTGATGTCGTCCGCGTTCCGGACGAAGGACAGGGCGATCATGTCGACGCCCAGACGCAGCGCGAAGCGCAGGTCGTCCTTGTCCTTCTCGGACAGGGCGGGCACGTTCACGGCCGCGCCGGGCAGGTTGATGCCCTTGTTGTTCGAGAGCACGCCGCCCTCGACCACCACGGTCTTCACCCGCGGGCCGTCGACGCTGACGACCTCCAGGGCGATGACGCCGTCGTTGATCAGGATCGGGTCGCCGGGCTTCACGTCGCCGGGCAGGCCCTTGTAGGTGGTGCCGCAGATGTGCTGGTCACCGGGGACGTCTTCGGTGGTGATGGTGAACTCGTCACCGTTGTCGACGGTCACCGGACCGTTGGCGAAGGTCGCCAGACGGATCTTCGGACCCTGGAGGTCGGCCAGGACGCCGATGGCCTTGCCGGTGTCCTCCGAGACCTGGCGGACCTTGCGGTACCGCTCCTCGTGGTCCGCGTGGTTGCCGTGGCTCATGTTCAGTCGGGCGACGTTCATGCCCGCTTCGACGATGGCCTTCAGCTGTTCGTAGGAGTCCGTCGCCGGACCCAGGGTGCAGACAATTTTCGCTCGGCGCATATCGGTCAGTCTATCCGTTCGAGTTATCCGCGCATTCGGCGCGGACCTGGAGGAATCGCCGACGGAGCGTTCCGAGGAGCGAGACGATTCGGTGTCATTCCCCGGACGCGCCCGGTTCCCGGTGCACCAGCGCGAAGGCCTGCCGGGCGATCTCCAGCTCCTCGTCGGTGGGCACCACCGCGACCGCCACCCGGGCGTACGCGGGCGAGATGATCCGGGCCTCGCCGGAGCGCACCGAGTTCAGCTCCGGGTCGACGGCGATGCCCAGTTCGTCCAGGCCCGCGGTGGCCGCCGCGCGCACCGGCGCCGCGTTCTCCCCGACCCCCGCCGTGAACGCGATCGCGTCCACCCGGCCGAGCACCGCGTAGTAGCCGCCGATGTACTTGCGCAGCCGGTGCACGTACGCGTCGAAGGCGAGCCGGGCGTCCGCGTCGCCCTCGTCGGCGCGGCGCATGATCTCGCGCATGTCGTTCTCGCCGCACAGCCCGCGCAGGCCGCTGCGGCGGTTGAGCAGGTCGTCGATCTCGTCGATCGACAGACCGCCCACCCGGTGCAGGTGGAACACCACGCCGGCGTCGATGTCGCCCGAGCGGGTGCCCATGACCAGGCCCTCCAGCGGGGTCAGGCCCATCGAGGTGTCCACGCAGCGGCCGCCGCTGACGGCCGAGGCCGAGGCGCCGTTGCCCAGGTGCAGCACGATCACGTTGACCTCGGCCGGGTCCTTGCCGAGCAGCCGGGCGGTCGCCCGCGAGACGTACTGGTGCGAGGTGCCGTGGAAGCCGTAGCGGCGCACCCGGTGCTCGTCCGCGACGTCCTTGTCGATCGCGTACCGGGCCGCGGACTCGGGCATCGTGGCGTGGAAGGCGGTGTCGAAGACGGCCACCTGGGGGAGGTCGGGGCGCAGCGCCCGCGCCACCTCGATCCCGGTGATGTTGGCCGGGTTGTGCAGCGGGGCGACCGGGATCAGCCGGCGGACCTCCTTGAGCACCTCGTCGGTGATCACGGTCGGCGCGGTGAACCGCTTGCCGCCGTGCACGACCCGGTGGCCGATCGCGGCCAGCTCGGGGGAGTCCAGCCCGAGGCCGTCGGCGGCCAGCTCCTCGGCGACGGCCTTCAGCGCGGCCGAGTGGTCGGGGAAGGCCTGCGGCGCCTCGCGCCGCCCGCCCGCGCGGGGCGTGTGCACCAGCCGGCCGCCGGCCTCGCCGATCCGCTCGACCAGCCCGGAGGCCAGCCGGGTGCCGTCCAGCATGTCGATCAGCTGGTACTTCACCGACGAGGAGCCGGCGTTCAGCACCAGAACCCGCGTTCCTTCGGTCATGCCTTCGACTCCTTGCGGTCCTGCGTGCGGTCCTGCGACTGGATGGCGGTGATCGCGACGGTGTTGACGATGTCCTCCACCAGCGCCCCGCGCGAGAGGTCGTTGACGGGCTTGCGCAGCCCCTGCAGCACCGGGCCGACCGCGACCGCGCCGGCCGAGCGCTGGACGGCCTTGTACGTGTTGTTGCCGGTGTTGAGGTCCGGGAAGATCAGCACGGTGGCCCGCCCGGCCACCGGGGAGCCGGGCAGCTTGGTGGCCGCGACGTGCTCGTCGACCGCCGCGTCGTACTGGATCGGGCCCTCGACCAGGAGGTCCGGGCGCAGCTCGCGGACGATCTCGGTCGCCTTGCGCACCTTGTCCACGTCCGCGCCGGAGCCGGAGGTGCCGGTCGAGTACGAGAGCATCGCGACCCGCGGCTCCACCCCGAACTGGGCGGCGGTGGCGGCGGACTGGATGGCGATGTCGGCCAGCTGCTGGGCGTCCGGGTCGGGGTTGACCGCGCAGTCGCCGTACACCAGCACCCGGTCGGCCAGGCACATGAAGAAGACCGAGGAGACGATCGCGGCGCCCGGCGAGGTCTTGATCACCTCGAAGGCGGGCCGGATGGTGGCCGCGGTGGAGTGCACCGCACCGGACACCATGCCGTCCGCGATGCCCTCCTGGACCATCAGGGTGCCGAAGTAGGAGACGTCGGTGACCACGTCGAGGGCGAGCTCGACGGTCATCCCCTTGTGGGCCCGCAGCCGCGCGTACAGCTCGGCGAACTGGCGGCGCAGCGGGCTGGTGGTCGGGTCGACGATCCGGACCTGGGCGCGGTCGGCGCCCGGCTCGCCCCCCGCCGCTGCCCCCGCCTCCGGGAGCTCGATGCCGAGCGCGGCGGCCTTGCGGCGCACCGCGTCCGGCTCGCCGAGCAGGGTGAGGTCGCAGATGTTGCGGCGCAGCAGGATCTCGGTCGCGCGCAGCACCCGCTCCTCGGTGCCCTCGGGTAGGACGACGTGCCGGCGGCCGGCCCGGGCGCGCTCCAGCAGCTCGTGCTCGAACATCATCGGGGTCACCCGCTCGGACCGGCCGACCTCGATCCGGTTGGTCAACTCGGCGGTGTCGACGTGCAGTTCGAACAGGCCGAGGGCGATCTCGGCCTTCCGCGGGCTGGCCGCGGTGAGCTTTCCCTCCAAGTGGGTCAGGGTCGCGGCGGTCGGCCAGCTGCCCTCGGGGACGACCGCGACCGGGGTGCCGGGGGCGAGCCGGGCGGCCAGCGCCAGCACGTTCGGGCCGGGGTGCTGGCCGAGCGTCAGCAGGACCCCGGCGATCGGCGGGGCGCCGGCGGCGTGTGCGGCGAGCGAGCCGATCACCAGGTCGGCGCGGTCCCCGGGGGTGACGACCAGCGCGCCCTCGGTCAGCGCGTCCAGGAAGGTCGGCAGCATGGCGCCGCCGAAGACGTAGCCGCGCACGTCCCGGGCCAGCCCGGCGGCGTCCCCGAGCAGCACCTCGGCGCCGGTCGCCTCGACCAGCTGGGCGACGGTCGGCGCGGCCAGGGCCGGCTCCTCCGGGATGACGTAGGCCGGGATCGGCAGCTTCTCGGTGAGCGTGCGCTGGATCCGCTGCTTGCCGGCCGGGGCGACCCGGTTGGCGATCACCGCCAGGGTCTCGCAGCCGAGGTCGGTGTACGCCCGGTGGGCGTTGCGCACCTCGGCGATCACGGCTTCCGGGTCCTCGGCGTGCCCGCCGATCACCGGCAGCACGGCGGCGCCGAACTCGTTGGCCAGCCGGGCGTTGAAGGCCAGCTCGTCCGGGATGTTGGTGTCGGCGAAGTCGGTGCCGAGCACCAGCACCGCCTGGAAGCGCCGTTCCATCGCCCGGAAGCGGTCGACCAGCACGGAGACCAGCTCGTCCTGCCCCCGGGCGGCCTGCAGCGCGGCGGCCTCCTCGTAGGTGAGCCCGTACAGCTCGGTGCCCGGCTGGTCGATCCGGTAGCGGCCGCGCAGCAGCTCGACGACGTGGTCCGAGCCCGGCTGCCCGGGCGCGGAGGCGTGCACCAGCGGGCGGAAGACCCCGACCCGGTCCACCTGCCGGGTGAGCAGCTCCATGACCCCGAGTTCGACCGCCTGGCGGCCGTCCCCCCGGTCGATACCGGTCACGTACACGCTGCGCGCCACGCCGATGTCTCCGTCCCGTCGTCTCGGAAGGTGGTCATCTCGACCATACCTTCGCACCGCGCACACATGTCCGCGAGCAAAGCCCCGCGGCGAACGCAAGGGACGGAGGTCCCGATCCGAACCCCGGAGCCGCGGCGGTCGGCCACCGTCGCGCCGGGACCGGTGCGACGGGTGTCAGGGCCGGGACGGCTCTCCGAAGTACTCGGGGCCCACCAGCTCGACCGACGCCCCGCGGGGGCTCTCGGTGACGAACGCCCGGACCACCCGCTTGTCCAGCAGCCACCCGTGCGGGTGCTGCAGCGAGCCGGACGGGCCGGCCGTCCAGCCCTCTGCGGCGAGGCCGGCCCGCAGCCGGGCTGCCACGGCGGCCGGTGGGAGATCGTCGGTGCTGCGTACGGAGAGCTCCCTCGCGCAGTCGTGCGAGGCGCAGCCGCCGGCGGTCCCGGAGTCACGTTCGACGACGAGCCCCGACGGCATCGGGAGCTCGGCGAGGCTCGGGTAGTAGGCGAAACCGGAGAGGTAGACCGGATAGGCGGCGGCCACGACCACCCCGACGATCGCGTGGCACGCGAGGGCAGCCGTCGCGCCGCCGACCCGGTGGCCCCCGGGCTCCTCGAGGCGACGCCCGAGCAGCCGGCCTTCGGCCAGTGCCCCGGCGAGGATCGCGAGGAGCGAGCCGAACGGGTACGCCACCGTCAGCTCGGCCGCTGCACGGAGGGACCACCACTCGTACTCCAGCCCGACCAGCACCAGCGCCTGCCCCGCCAGGGCCGCGCCGACGATCCCTCCCACCAGCCGACTGCGGGCGAGCGCGCCCCAGCAGCCCAGCGGCCATAGCACGTACAGCCACCACAGGATCCCGAACACCGATGCCCCCCTGTTGACGATTCGTATCGGATGTCAAAGCTAGGCGGGTCCGGGGCGGGGGACAACGCTCCCGCCCTGGACCCGCTTCCGGTCAGGAGAACGTGCAGGTCATGATGCCGCTGCCGCAGATCTCCCGGTTGGCCCGGTCCCAGTGCGTCTTCCAGGCAGTGATGTTGCCCGTGACCATGGGGCCGAAGTGGCCGTAATGATCGCCCTTGAGGTCGTAGAACGCCCGGTACGACTCGCTCGCGGGGTCGATGCCCCCGTTGTAGAACCCGTAGAGCACGTCGTATGTCGCGTAGTCCCGAGTGCTGACCTCCGGCAGTTTGGGCAGCTCGACCGACTCCAGGTACTTGATGTAATAGGCGGTTGCCGTCATGTCCAGATCGGTCTGGTCACGCAGGTCGGCCCACTCGTGTCCCCGGAAGGCATCCGGGTATGCCTTCGCGATGTAGTCCCAGGTCACCGGCTTGATGTTGGTGACGCCGAGCGAGGCCACTCCGTCACCGCCGTGCCCGGGCCACAGGTGCATCGTCGACAGTGCAGCGGCCCGCTTCTCGTACTCCAGGTAGACGTCGAGTCCGTAGTCGCGGACCATCGGGACCTCCTTGCCGCTGGTCTCCATCAGAGCAATGGAGTAGACCAGTCGCGGATCGACCTTCGCCTTGGCGGCGGCGATGACGGCCGACTGCATCAGGATCGACGGCTGGCAGGCGAGATTTTCGAACTTCGCGTCGAGGCAGTCCCCGTAGGTCCTCTTCATGGCAGTGGGCCAGTCACTGTTCAGGACGAACCGAAGATCGCACGGGTACTGGTCCCACGAACCGTCGCACTTCCGACCACCAACAGCTCCGGCGCCACCCGTGAGTTCGGTGACATTCGCACAGACCTGCCCTGATGTCGCGTCGCACCAGCCCTTGTCGGCCGAGGCCTTGATGCCGGTCCGGTTCGCGGCGTCGGCGGCCTCCTTGGCGTCCTGCTGGGCCTTGGCGATCGCCGCCTCGGCCGACGTGGCGGAGGCGTTCGCGGCCGCGGCCGACTGCTGGGCCTGGTTCGCGGCCGTCCGAGCGGTGACCGCGGCCGTACGGGCCCCTGCCGCGTCCCGTTCCGCGAGGACGGCCGAGTTCTGCGCGGCCTTCGCGTCGGTGGAGGCGTCGGTTGCCGACTGGTGAGCCGCGCTCTGATCGGCCTTGGCCCGAGCCACCAATTGGTCGCTGTGTGCGGCGGCCTGGACCGCGGCCTCCGAGTCGGCGGTCGCGGAGGCTGCGGACCGTACCGCGTCCGCGGACGACTTCGCCGCTGCCGCGGCGGACTTGGCCGCGTCGGCGGCGGCCTGGGCGGCGGCCTTGGCGTCCCCGTCCGCCTGGTCGGCCGCCTGCTGGGCACTCACCGCGGCTGCGGCCGCTTGCGTGGCCCGTGCTTGGGCGACCTCCGCCTGCTGCTGGGACGTCGTCTTGGCCGCTTGCGAGGCCAAGCCGGCCAGACCGGCCGCCGAGTCGTTGTTGGCGTACGGTGCGGCCAGGTCGATCGCCTTGTCGGCCGGCGCGGTGACGGTCGCCGCCGCGGCCGACGCCTGCTGGGCGGCCTCGGAGGTCGCCACCGCCTTGCCGGCGGCGACGGCGCTCTCGGTGACCGCGCCGTCCGCCTCGGACCGGGCGGCGGTGGCCGTGCTCTGGGCCTCGGCGGCGGTCCGGGCGGCCTGGTCCGAGGCGACCTGGGCGGCCTGGGCATTCAACGACGCCTGGTTCGAGGCCTCGATCGCGTCGGCCGCGGCCGCGTGGGCGTCCGCAGCGGCGGCAGTCGTCGCCGCAGTGTCCGCATCCGCCTTGTCCGCGTCCGCCTTGGCCCGGGAAGCGGCGGAGCCGGCCACGTCGGCAGCCTTGCGGGCCTTGACAGCCGCGATGGTCGCCGTGCCCGCTGCGGCGCGGGCCTGGTTGGCGGCGGTGACCGCCGCCGCGGCGTCCGCCTTGGCGCGGTCTGCCGCGGCTCGAGCGGCGGCCGCGTTCGGGCCGCCGGCCGCGGCCGCCGCCGCAGATTCTGCGGCGCTCGCCCGTGCGTCGGCCGCGTTCTCGCTCTTCTCGGCGGTGAGAGCTTCGTTCCTTGCCGTGTCGGCTTTCTGCTCGGCTTGCTGCGCGGCGCTTTCGTTGGACGCCGCGGTGCCGGCGGCTGCCGCCGCATCGTTGCGCCGGGCCTGCGCCGTGGCCGCCTTCTGCTGCGCCGCGGTCTCCGCTTGCTTGGCCTTGTTCCGCTCGGTGTCGGCGGTGGCCTTGGCCGTGGCCGCGTTCTGTCGTTCCTGGGCGGCCCTCACGGCGCTGTCGTGGGCGGCGGCCGACGCAGTGACGGCGGCGCTCTCGGCTGTCCGTGCCTTGCCCTTGGCCGTGGCGGCGCGCTGGGCGGCCTCGGCCGCGGCTGTCGCCCGTTCCTGGCTGGTGACGGCGAGCGATGCCGCCAGTTTGGCGTCGCCCTGGGCCATTTCACGCAGGAACTGGGCCCGGGCGGCGTGGGCCTGGGCCCTCGCGTCGGCGAGCAGGGCGGCGCTGTCGTTGACCGTGGCGTTGGTGGTGGCCAGCGCCGTCCGGATGGCGTTGGAAACGGCGGTGGCGGCCGAGGCGGAGGCCTTGGTGACCTGCGCGTCCTGCTGCGCGTACAGCAGGCCGCGGCCCTCGGGGTCGCCGTCGGCCTTGGCGGCCGCGGCGGCCGCATCCTGAGCGGCCTGGACCTTGTCGACCGCCTCTTGAGCCTGCGCGGCGGTCATCTTGGCGCTCTCGGCCAGCCCGGTGACCTTGGCCTTGATGATGCCGAGGTCGTTAGGGATCCGTCCCACCGGCGCGTTCCACTCAGGTGAGACCCGGTACTGCTGGGCCCACAGCAGGCGGTCGGCGTACCAGGCGTAGCTGAGCGCGTCGTTCATCGCCTCGGAGCTGGTGCGCAGTGCCTCCAGGCTCTGGATCTCGGCGGTGGTGATGTCGGCGCGGGCCTGAGCCTGGGAGTTGAGTTCGCCCTGGTACTCGGCCCAGGCGGTCTCGATGGCCTCGGTGAGCACGTACTTCGGGTCTGCGGGATTGGTCGGGTCACCGTTGAACCAGCGGGCCTTGATCGCCTCGACCTCGACCCGGAACTCCGGGGAGCTCTTGACGGGCGCGACCGTCGGGAAGCCGTTGTACTGGATGAAGCGGCGGACATCGTCGGCCGAACCCGCGTTGGCCTGATAGGCATAGGTCTCCCACGCCGTGGTGGTGGGATCCTTGGCGAGGTTCTCCTTGCCGATCGCGGTGACCCGGTCCATGGCGGCCTGGTCGGCCTTCGGTACGTTCACCGCCACGGAGATGGAGAGCACGGCTCGCCAGAACGCGGCGTTGGACGACATGTACGAGATCACGTCGCTGTCGAAGTCGGGCTGGCGGTCGTACATCGAGAAGTGGTCGAGGAAGTGCTGTCGGCCGTCCCAGCGCTGGCCACGCGCCTGGTCGGCGACCTTGGCGGCGGCGATGTCCTTCGCGAGCGCGCTGTCGGGGTCGTCCACCCAGCCGTTGTGGATCCAGGTGGCCCAGACGGCGCTCATCTCGGCGTCGTTGCCGGCCAGCGCCGCGCCGGCCTCCGTTCGCATCCGGGTACCTCCGGCGTGCATGGCTCTGGCCAATCGGGCCCGGTCCAGGCGCTTGGCCTCCGCGTCCTTGAGAGCGGCGAGCCGGACGCTCAGCGGGCCCGTGCCGGCGGGATAGACCACTGGCGCGGAGACCGTGGGGACGGCGACGGTGGCGTGCGGGCGTCGGGGAGTGTTCCAGACCTGGGCGATCGAGTCGTTGCAGGTCCAGATCTGCAGGGTGGTGGCATCTGCGGTGGAGGCGCCCGGGACGTCCAGGCAGCGGCCCGAGTTGGGGTTGACCAGAGAGGTGCGGCCGCCGGCGTCGAAGCGGACCACCCACTGCTGATTCAACCCGCCGTTGCAGGGCCAGAGCCCGACCGGCGTGCCGTCCGCGACGGCGCCGTCACCGCCGGCGATGTCGAGGCACTGGAAGGCGTGGGTGATGGTGCCGTCCTGGTTCAGCGTCCAGACCTGCGCGGGCGAGCCGTTGCACCGGGTGCTTTGCACCGGGGTGCCGGCGGCCGGGGCGTTCCCGACGGCGTCCACGCACTTGCCGCCGAGGTCGGGGTCGGAGATCGGACCGGTCGGCTGAGGATCGCCGGCAGGCGGGCTGAACCACTGGGCCGTGCTGGCGTTGCAGCCCCACAGCTGGAGCGTCACGCCGTCAGTGCCCGAGGCGCCGGGGACGTCGATGCAGCGGCGGCTCATCGGGCTGTAGATCCGCGGACTCCCGTTGTTCGCGTACTGCATGACCCACTGCTGGTTCCGACCGCCGTTGCAGTCCCAGATTTCCAGCTTGGTGCCGTCGGTGATCCCGCTCCCGTCACCCGGGGTGTCGGGAATGTCAAGGCACTTGCCGGGGGCGGTGGTCAGCGTGATCGCCCCGGAGAAGTCGAGGTCGCCGTTGCCGTAGGGAGCTTTCGGGCTGAACGTCCAGTTCTGGTTGCCTCCGCCGTTGCAGGCGTACGAGCCGACCGCCGCGCCGTTGCGGGTGTCGCCCGCGAGGTCGTCCGCGCACTTGTCCAGGCCGAGGTTGTGGATCGGCCCGGCAGCCTGGGCGTTGAGGTTGACCGGGGTGGCGAGTCCGGTGTTCCCGAGGTCCCACGGCGGCGTCACCGCGGCGGCCGATGGGATCAGTCCGAAGACGAGGCCGATGGCCGCGAGCGCAGCGGTCACTACCACGAGGAAGGGGCGGGCACGTCCTAATGATCTCGAATTCATGAAGATGCGGCCTACCGTCAGTTATTTCCGGACGCCGCCTTGTTGACGAACAGTCTCGGATCCTCGCGAGCCTACTGCGGAGGTTCGTGGCCTGTTCGAACATTTTTTACAAGCGGAAGCCCCCTGGGCGATTCCGCTCAGGGAGCTTCCGCTCGGCTCCTCAGCGGGCCGGGCGCAGCCAGAGGGTGGCGAGCGGGGGGAGGACCAGTTCGGCGGAGCGGGGCTGGCCGTCCCACTCGACCGGGTCGGCCTTGACCGGGTGGGAGTTGCCGATCCCGCTGCCGCCGTACTCCTCGGCGTCGGTGTTCAGCACCTCCTCCCACAGCTGGTCGCGGCCGGTCAGGCGGGGCAGGCCGACCCGGCGGCCGTGCCGGACGACGGGGGAGAAGTTGCAGACCGCGACCAGCGGGCTGCCGTCGGCCGCGTAGCGGACGTAGGAGAGCAGGTTGTCGTCGGCGGCCCCGCCGTCGAGCCAGCGGAAGCCGTCCGGGGTGGTGTCCAGCTCCCACAGGGCCGGGGTGTCGAGGTAGCACCGGTTGAGGTCGCGGACCAGGCGGCGCACTCCGAGGTGGTCCTGGTGGGCCGGCCACTGCTCGTCGAGCACCCACCACTGCGGGCCCTGCTCGTGGTCCCACTCCGCTCCCTGGGCGAACTCCTGCCCCATGTACAGCAGTTGCTTGCCGGGGTGGGACCACATGAAGCCCAGGTAGGCCCGGTGGTTGGCGCGCTGCTGCCACCAGTCCCCGGGCATCTTGGAGACCAGGGACTGCTTGCCGTGGACGACCTCGTCGTGCGAGATCGGCAGGACGTAGTTCTCGGAGTAGGCGTACACCATCGAGAAGGTGATCTCGTTGTGGTGGTACTTGCGGTGCACCGGCTCCTTGGACATGTAGACCAGCGAGTCGTGCATCCAGCCCATGTTCCACTTCAGGCCGAAGCCGAGGCCGCCGGCGTCGGTGGGGCGGGTGACGCCGTCCCAGGCGGTGGACTCCTCGGCGATGGTGACCACGCCCGGGCAGCGCCGGTAGACGGTGGCGTTCATCTCCTGCAGGAAGGAGGCGGCGTCCAGGTTCTCCCGGCCGCCGTACTGGTTGGGCGTCCAGGCGCCGCCCTCGCGGGAGTAGTCGAGGTAGAGCATCGAGGCGACGGCGTCCACCCGCAGGCCGTCGATGTGGAACTCCTCGCACCAGTAGACCGCGTTGGCGACCAGGAAGTTGCGCACCTCCTTGCGGCCGTAGTCGAACTCCAGCGTCCCCCAGTCCGGGTGTTCGGCGCGCAGCGGGTCGGCGGGCTCGTACAGCGGCTCGCCGTCGAAGCGGGCGAGCGCGAAGTCGTCCTTGGGGAAGTGCGCCGGGACCCAGTCGACGATGACGCCGATGCCGTGCCGGTGCAGGGTGTCCACCAGGTACCGGAAGTCGTCCGGGCCGCCGAGCCGGGCGGTGGGGGCGTAGTAGCCGGACACCTGGTAGCCCCAGGAGCCGCCGAAGGGGTGCTCCATCACCGGCATGAACTCCACGTGGGTGAAGTTCAACTCCTTGAGGTAGCGGGGCAGTTCCTCGGCGATGGCGCGGTAGGTGGTGAGGTCGGGGCGCCAGGAGGGCAGGTGCAGCTCGTACACCGACATCGGGGCCCGGTGGTGCGTGGAGCGGGCTCGGCGGGCCATCCACTCGTCGTCCTGCCAGCGGTAGTCGGAGGAGGTGACCACCGAGGCGGTGCCGGGCGGGCACTGGGCGGCCCGGGCCAGCGGGTCGGCCTTGTCGAGCACCCAGCCCTGCCGGGTGTGCACCTCGTACTTGTACGTGGTGCCCTCGGCCAGCCCCGGGACGAACAGCTCCCAGATCCCGGAGGAGCCGAGCGAGCGCATCGGGTGCCCGGTGCCGTTCCAGTGGTTGAAGTCGCCGATCACCCGCACTCCGACGGCGTTCGGCGCCCAGACCGCGAACGCGGTGCCGGCCACGCCGTCGACGGTGCGCACGTGCGAGCCTAGCGCCCGCCACAGCTGCTCGTGCCGGCCCTCGGAGATCAGGTGCAGGTCGAACTCGCCGAGGGTGGGCGCGGTGCGGTAGCCGTCCTGCTGGCGCAGCGGCTCGCCGTCCGGGTAGGTCACCAGGAGGGTGTAGTCGGGCAGTTCCCGCCCGGCCACCAGCCCGGTGAACAACCCGCCCTGCTGGTGGGTGAGTTCGGCCGGGCCCTGAGCGGTCTCGACGACCACCCGCTCGGCGAACGGGCGCAGCACCCGGATCGCGGTGCCGCCGTGCACGGGGTGTGCCCCGAGCAGCGCGTGCGGGTCGTGGTGCTGCCCGCTCACCAGCCGGTCCACCTCGGCCGGCGGCAGCGGTGCCTCGGGCAGGCGCAGCGCCCCGAGGGGGGCGGCGGGGTGCTCGGCCCCCCGGGGCTCCTCGGCCGGCGCCGCGGCTGGCGCCAAGACGGCCGGCGCCGAAGCCTCCGGCGCCGAAGCCTCCGGCGCCGAGACGTCCGGCACCGAAGCCTCCGGCATCGAGACGTCCGGCGCCGCGCCCTCCGGTCCGGCGGGTTCCGGCCCGGAGGGTTGCGGCCCAGCGAGGAAGGTGGCCGGAACGGGGTGGTTGGGGCGGCCGGTCGGGTCGAGCGGCGTCACGGCGTGGTCCTCCTGCGGCGGGGTTGGGCGGTCTCCTGCGGGCGGGGCGCGGAACGGTGGTGCGGGGGCGTCAGACGGACAGGGCGAGCCGGTTGATGGCGGCCAGCGGGATCGGCAGCCAGCTCGGCCGGTGCCGGGCTTCGTACACCACCTCGTACACCGCCTTGTCGATCTCCAGCGCCCGCATCAGCTCCGGTGAGGCGGCCGGGTCGGCGCCGCCGCCGGCGGTGTAGCCGGCGCAGAAGGCGGTGCGGTTGCGCTGGGCCCAGGCGGCGGCGAGGTGGGCCAGCTCCGGGTCGACCGGGCCGCCGGCCAGCAGGTGGGCGGCCGCGTAGTCGAAGGAGCGGAGCATCGCGGCGACGTCCCGCAGGGCGGGCTGCGGTTCGCGCCGCTCGTTGACCGACTTGGCCGGCTCGCCCTCGAAGTCCAGCAGCACCCAGCCGTGCGGGGTCCGCATGGCCTGGCCGAGGTGCAGGTCGCCGTGGATGCGCTGGACCGGCAGGCCGTCCGGGTGGGCGTCGGCGAGCTGGTGGAAGGCGGTGCGCAGCGCGGCCCGGAAGCGCAGCAGTCCGGGGACGGCGGCGACGGCGCTGTCCAGCCGGTCGGCCATCGCGGTGGCCAGCCGTCCGGTCTGGGCGCGGTCGAGCCGGGCGACCGGCATCGACCGGGCCAGCACCCGGTGCACCTCGGCGGTGGCCCGGCCGAGCCGGTGCGCCTCGATGGCGAAGTTACCGGGGGAGCGGTCGCCCTTGAGCCGGCCGACTTGGTCGAGGGCGAGCTCCCAGCCGTCCTCGGCGTCCGGCAGGTAGCGCTGGAGGAGGCCGAGGGTGGCGGGTTCGGCGCGTTCCATCCGGCTCTCGAACCAGGCGGCGACCCGGGGGATCCGGGTGGAGCCGGCCCGGGAGAGGGCGAGCGAGAGTTCGAGATCGGGGTTGGTGCCGGGGTGGATGCGGCGGAACAGCTTGAGGATGTACGAGGTGCCGTAGATGACCGAACTGTTGGACTGCTCGGCGGTGGAGGCGCGGCCGGGGAGGTTGGCGGGCAGGCCGGAGCCGGGGGTGCGGCGGAAGGACAGCGAGCCGAAGCGGTCGCCGGTGGCGAGGTGTTCCAGCAGTCGGCCGGTGAGTTCGGGGTCGTGCACCGCGTCGTAGAGGGTCGCGCCGTCGTACGGGCCCTGGTTGAGCCGGCCGAGCACCGCGCCGGGGCCGATGTCCCCGAGCCCCTGGGAGCGGATGCCGAGCAGCAGCTGGTAGATGTCGCCGTGCGGCGCGCCGGCCGTGGTGGCGTGCTCGACCCGCAGCAGCAGGTGCAGCAGGGCGGGGTCGCCGACCTGCAGCGGGGTGCCGACCACCGGGGTGAGTCCGGTGATGGGCCGGCCTTTCCCGGCGTACCAGCGCTGGGTGGGCAGCCACGCGGCGATCAGCGGGAGCGCCGCCTGGACGAGCTCGCTGACCCCCAGAGCGGTTCTCCGGGCCCCGGAGCCCCGCGCGCCGGTCGGCGCGGTGGCGCCGGCCGGCTCGTCGTGCTGCACATGGGCTTGCGAGCGGGAGGTTTCGGACATGACTCCCTTTCCCCGGAAGCACGCGGACTGCCCGACGGGTCGTGGCCGGGTCCGTCAGTCTTCCGGATTTCGGCGGCGCGGCGGTCGCGGCACGCGAGCACGGCTCGGGTGTCACGCCTTCGTGTGGGTGGCCGTTGGGCTGTTCTCCGTACGCGGTGGTGCAGAGACGTGCGGTGGTGCAGAGAACTCCGGGGGCGCCGGCGTTCAACTCGCGCCCCCGGAGGGTCTGGTGGTGCTGGTGCGGCGGGTGCGGCGGATCGTTACTTCGACCGCCTGGTCCCGCTCAGGCGCGGGGGCTGCCGGAGCTGGAACCAGTAGAAGCCGTGCCCGGCCAGGGTGAGCAGGTAGGGCCACTCACCGATCGACGGGAAGCGCACCCCGCCGATCAGCTCGACCGGGTAGCGCCCGCCGTACTGCCGCAGGTCCAGCTCGGTCGGCTGGGCGAACCGCGAGAAGTTGTTCACGCACATGACCAGGTCCCCCTCGTACTCGCGCACGAAGGCGAGCACGGCGGGGTTGCTGGACGGCAGTTCGGTGTAGCTGCCGAGCCCGAACGCCGGATTGAGCTTGCGGATCTCGATCATGCGACGCGTCCAGTGCAGCAGCGAACTCGAACTGCTCTGCTGCGCTTCGACGTTGGTCACCTGGTAGCCGTACACCGGGTCCATGATGGGCGGCAGACTGAGCCTGCCCGGGTCGGCGGAGGAGAAACCCGCGTTGCGGTCCGGGGTCCACTGCATCGGCGTGCGCACGCCGTCCCGGTCGCCGAGCCAGATGTTGTCGCCCATGCCGATCTCGTCCCCGTAGTAGAGCACCGGCGAGCCGGGCAGGGAGAGCAGCAGGGCGGTGAACAGCTCGATCTGGTTGCGGTCGTTCTCCAGCAGCGGGGCGAGCCGGCGGCGGATGCCCACGTTGGCGCGCATCCGGGGGTCCTTGGCGTACTCCGCGTACATGTAGTCGCGCTCCTCGTCGGTGACCATCTCCAGGGTCAGCTCGTCGTGGTTGCGCAGGAAGATGCCCCACTGGCAGCCGGCCGGGATCCGCGGGGTCTTGGCGAGGATCTCGGACACCGGGTAGCGGGACTCGCGGCGGACCGCCATGAAGATCCGCGGCATCACCGGGAAGTGGAACGCCATGTGGCACTCGTCGCCGCCGGAGGTGAAGTCGCCGAAGTAGTCGACGACGTCCTCCGGCCACTGGTTGGCCTCGGCGAGCAGCACGGTGTCGGGGTAGTCGGCGTCGATCTCCTTGCGGACCCGCTTGAGGAACTCGTGGGTCTCCGGGAGGTTCTCGCAGTTGGTGCCCTCGCGGGCGAACAGGTACGGCACCGCGTCGAGCCGGAAGCCGTCGATGCCGAGGTCGAGCCAGAACCGCAGCCCGGCGATCATCTCGTCCTGGACCCGGGGGTTGTCGTAGTTGAGGTCGGGCTGGTGCGAGAAGAACCGGTGCCAGTAGTACTGCTTGCGGACCGGGTCGTAGGTCCAGTTGGAGGTCTCGGTGTCGACGAAGATGATCCGGGCGTCCGGGTACTGCTTGTCGTCGTCCGCCCACATGTAGAAGTCGCCGTACGGCCCGTCCGGGTCCGTCCGGGAGGCCTGGAACCACGGGTGCTGGTCGCTGGTGTGGTTCATGACGAAGTCGATGATCACCCGCATGCCCCGGGCGTGCGCGGCGTCGGTGAACTCCATGAAGTCGGCGAGGTCGCCGAACTCCGGCAGCACCGAGGTGTAGTCGGACACGTCGTACCCGCCGTCGCGCAGCGGCGAGGCGAAGAACGGGGGGAGCCAGAGGCAGTCGATCCCGAGCCACTGGAGGTAGTCGAGCTTGGCCGTGAGCCCCTTGAGGTCCCCGACCCCGTCGCCGTTGCTGTCCTGGAAGGACCGCACCAGCACCTCGTAGAAGACCGCACGCTTGAACCACTCGGGGTCCAGGTTCTTCTTCGAGGTCTCGGGGAAGGTGTCGGGGACGGGCTCGTTCACTGTCACGCTGGGTTCCTCCGAACCGTGAGGAGGTGAGCCGGCTCGGCTGAGGGATCGAGCCGGACGTAGTTGTGCCGGCCCCAGGTGTAGACGGCGCCGGTGAGCTCGTCGTGCACCGCGTACGGGCCGTCGCCGTCCAACGTGACGGTGGCCTCCTGGACGTGGTGCGGGTCGAGGTTCACCACGGTGATGACCTGGTCGGTGAGCCCCTCGGGTGTGGTCGCGGTCTTGGAGAAGGCGAGCACCTGGTCGTTGTCGGTGGGGTGGAAGCGCAGGTCGCGCAGCTGCTGCAGGGCGGGGTGGCGCCGGCGCAGCCGGTTCAGCACCGTCAGCAGCGGGGCGAGGGTGTCGGTGCGGCTCCAGTCGCGCGGGCGCAGCTCGTACTTCTCCGAGTGCAGGTACTCCTCGGAGCCGGGGTGGGCCGGCTCGTTCTCGTACAGCTCGAACCCGGCGTACACGCCGTAGCTGGGGGAGAGGGTGGCGGCGAGCACGGCGCGGACCGCGAAGGCGGCGCGGCCGCCGTGCTGCAGGTAGGCGTGCAGGATGTCCGGGGTGTTGGCGAAGAAGTTGGGGCGCATGTAGGCGGCCGCGTCACCGGTGAGTTCGGTGAGGTACTCGGTGAGTTCCTGCTTGGTGGTGCGCCAGGTGAAGTACGTGTACGACTGGTGGAATCCGATCTTCGCCAGGGTGTGCATCATCGCCGGGCGGGTGAAGGCCTCGGCCAGGAACACGACATCGGGGTCGGTGCGGGCGATGTCGGCGAGGACCTTCTCCCAGAACACCACCGGCTTGGTGTGCGGGTTGTCGACGCGGAAGATCCGCACGCCGTGGGACATCCAGAAGCGAAGGATCCGGATGGTTTCCTTGACGATTCCATCCATGTCCTGATCGAAGTTGATCGGGTAGATGTCCTGGTACTTCTTCGGAGGGTTCTCGGCGTAGGCGATGGTGCCGTCCGCGCGGTGGCTGAACCATTCCGGGTGCTTGTTCACCCAGGGGTGGTCGGGGGAGCACTGGAGGGCGAAGTCGAGCGCCACCTCCAGGTGCAGCTCCCGGGCCTCGGCGACGAAGTGGTCGAAGTCCTCGATGGTCCCGAGGTCGGGGTGGACGGCGTCGTGGCCGCCCTCGGGGGAGCCGATCGCCCAGGGCGAGCCGACGTCGTGCGGACCGGCCGTCAGGGTGTTGTCGGGGCCCTTGCGGAAGGCTCGGCCGATCGGGTGCACCGGCGGCAGGTAGACCACGTCGAAGCCCATCGCGGCGACCGCCGGCAGCCGCTCGGCGGCGGTGCGCAGGGTGCCCGAACGCGGCGGCTCGACGCCCGCCGGGTCCACCACGGCGCCCTCCGAGCGGGGGAAGAACTCGTACCAGGAGCCGAACAGCGCGCGCTCGCGGTCCACCTGCAGCGGCAGCGGACGGGAGGCGCTGAGCAGTTCGCGCAGCGGGTGACGGGCCAGCACCTCCAGCACCTCGGGGGCGAGGGCGGCGGCCAGCCGGGACAGCGGCGGCATGGTCGGGTCGCGCAGCGCGTCGGCCGCGGCCAGGACGTCGGCGCGGCCGTCCTTCTTCGGCACCCCGGCCGCGGCCTGCTCGAACAGCCGGGCGCCCTCCTCCAGGACCAGCGCCGTGTCGATCCCGGCGGGCAGCTTCACCGAGGCGGTCCGGCGCCAGGTGGCGATCGGGTCGCTCCACGCCTCCACCAGATAGGACCAGCGGCCGGGCGCGGTCGGGGTGACGTACGCGCCCCAGCGGTCGGTGCCCTCGGCGAGTTCGCGCATCGGCGTCCACGGGCCGCTGCGGCCGCGCGGGTCGCGCAGCACCACGTTGGCGTTGACGGCGTCGTGGCCCTCGCGGAAGACGGTCGCGGTGACCAGGAAGGTCTCGCCGACGACGGCCTTCGCCGGTCGGCGGCCGGCGTCGACGAGGGGGCTGACGTCCAGGACGGGGATGCGGCCGATCACGGTGTCGCTCTCTGTCTTGCGGGCGGAGGGCTTCGGGGCGGGCTTCGGGGCGGGTTTCGCGGCGGACTTGGCGGCGGACCGGCCGGTGGTCTTCGCGGCGGGCGCCTTCGGGGCGGCCGCCTTCTTGGCGGCGGCGGTCCGGCGCGGTGCGGAGCCGCTCCCGGCGGCGGCCTCGGGGGTGGTGGCCGACGCGGTGGCGGTGGTGCGGCGCGTGGTGGTGCGCCGGCGGGGTGCCGCGGTCCGGTCCTCCCCGGCCCCGGGTTCTCGGGCCGCTGCGGATGACCTGGTTTCGGAGGATCCGGTACCGACCGGCCCGGACGCCCTGGGCGCCGGCATCGCCGGATCTGTACGAGTGTCAGAATCCATCCGTCCGGCGGATTCCGCGACCGCTGGGTCGAGGGTTTCGGCCACCGGTGTGGACTGGTCCCGCGTGTCGCCGTGCATGCCAAGCTCCTGCCCGAGATCAGCGGCAGCTCCCGCGGGCCGGGGTCGGGCCAGGGAGTACCGGGAGGACTGCTGGGTGGGGAGGACGTGCGACCGGAGCCTGCCCGCGTCGCTGTCCCCGGCAACCTGCCCGGCGCCCGCCGAGCCGGTGGCGGGACGCCCCGGAGCCCGTGCGCGTCCCGGCGCACGCCTCCGGGGGCACGCCCCTGGGCGGCCCGGTCCACCCGTGAACGAGCGGGCCGGGCGTGAGGACACGCGCCGGTGCTCGGTGGGCACCGAACGGACTAAGGAGAAGAGGGGACGGTCAACGCGAAAAGGTTTCGGACGTGCTGCTTCGAGGGGGACGCCACCCGTCGCCGGACTCTCCACAGCATCAACGACCTTCGGTCATCCTCGCATCGGCGACAAGGTTTTTGCACCGGTACGACAGTAGTTTCGGACCTTGTTCCGAGCGGATGCGCCGTCGGAAATGGATCCGTACCGCAGAGTTCACGTATTGGTAGCGCGGGCCCTCCATATGTGCGCCTCGCGCGCCCCCCGTGCAGACCAATGCGCCGAATGCGATCTCATCAATAGGCCGAACGGATGCCCAATAGCCCACTTGACCCACTGTCGGAGCGATCGCCGCGGCTACGCTTCACGCCGTGAAGGCAATCCGCAGATTCACCGTCCGCACCGTCCTGCCCGAACAACTCCAGCCGTTGCACGAGCTGGCCCTCAACCTGCGCTGGTCCTGGCACCCCGAGACCAGGGACCTGTTCCGGTCCGTGGACCCGGAGGTCTGGGCCGCGACCGGTGAGGACCCGGTGCGGCTGCTCGGGGAGGTCCCGGCCGCCCGGCTCGCCGCGCTCGCCACCGACCGGCGCTTCCTGCGCAGACTCGGCGACCTCGCCGACGACCTGCGCGACTACCTGAGCGGCCCGCGCTGGTACCAGACCCGGCAGGAGGCCGAGGCCGTCGCCCTGCCCGCCGCGGTCGCCTACTTCTCGCCCGAGTACGGCATCGCCGCCGCGCTGCCCCAGTACTCCGGCGGGCTCGGCATCCTGGCCGGCGACCACCTCAAGGCCGCCAGCGACCTCGGCGTCCCGATCATCGGCGTCGGCCTGTTCTACCGGCACGGCTACTTCCGGCAGTCGCTCGACCGGAGCGGCTGGCAGCAGGAGCGCTACCCTCTGCTCGACCCGGACGAGCTCGCGGTCAGCCTGCTGCGGGAGCCCGACGGCACTCCCTGCCGGATCGACCTCGCGCTGCCCGGCGGCCGCACCCTGGCCGCACACATCCGCAAGGCCCAGGTCGGCCGGGTGCCGCTGCTGCTGCTCGACTCCGACATCGAGGCCAACTCACCCGCCGAACGCGATGTCACCGACCGGCTGTACGGCGGCGGCAGCGAGCACCGGCTGCTGCAGGAGATGCTGCTGGGCATCGGCGGCGTCCGGGCCGTGCGCGCCTACTGCCGGCTCACCGGGCACCCCGCCCCCGAGGTCTTCCACACCAACGAGGGCCACGCCGGCTTCCTCGGCGTCGAACGGATCCGCGAGCTGGTCGCCGCGGGCCCGGCCGCGCCGGGCGGCGACGGCCTCGACTTCGCCGCCGCCCTGGAGTCCGTCCGGGCCGGCACCCTCTTCACCACCCACACGCCCGTCCCGGCCGGGATCGACCGCTTCGACCGCGAGCTGGTCGCCCGGCACTTCGGCGGCGACGTCGCGCTGCCCGGCGTCCCGGTCGACCAGGTGCTCGCGCTCGGCGCCGAGACCTGGCGCGGCGGGGACCCGAAGCTGTTCAACATGGCCGCCATGGGCCTGCGGCTGGCCCAGCGCGCCAACGGGGTCTCCGCCCTGCACGGCGAGGTCAGCCGCTCGATGTTCAACGGCCTCTGGCCCGGGTTCGACGCCGCCGAGGTGCCGATCACCTCGGTCACCAACGGCGTGCACGCCGCCACCTGGATCGACCCGGCGGTCGTCCGGCTCGGCGCCGCCGAGATCGGCGCCGAGCGCGCCGAGGAGGCGATGACCACCGGCGAGGCCACCCGCTGGACCGGTCTGGAGGCGATCGGCAACTCCGCCATCTGGGAGCTGCGCCGCACCCTGCGCGCCCAGCTGGTGGAGGAGGCCCGCCGCCGGCTGCACGCCTCCTGGCGCCAGCGCGGGGCCGGCGAGGCGGAACTCGGCTGGGTCTCCTCGGTGCTCGACCCCGACGTGCTCACCATCGGCTTCGCCCGCCGGGTGCCCTCGTACAAGCGGCTCACGCTGATGCTCCGCGACCCGGAGCGGCTGCGCGGCCTGCTGCTGCACCCCACCCGGCCGGTCCAGATCGTGGTGGCGGGCAAGGCCCACCCGGCCGACGACGGCGGCAAGCGGCTGATCCAGCAGATGGTCGCCTTCGCCGACGACCCGGCCGTCCGGCACCGGATCGTCTTCCTGCCGGACTACGACATGGCGATGGCCCAGCACCTCTACCCGGGCTGCGACGTCTGGCTCAACAACCCGCTGCGCCCGCTGGAGGCCTGCGGCACCTCCGGGATGAAGGCGGCGCTCAACGGCTGCCTCAACCTGTCCGTCCTGGACGGCTGGTGGGACGAGTGGTACGACGGCCGCAACGGCTGGGCGATCCCCACCGCCGACGAGAGCGGCGGGGTGCTCGACCCGGACAGCGGCGAGGCCGAGCGGCGCGACGACATCGAGGCGGCCGCGCTCTACGACCTGATCGAGCACCAGGTCGCCGGCCGGTTCTACGACCGGGACGCGGACGGGCTGCCGCAGCAGTGGATCGCCATGGTCCGGCACACCCTGGTCACCCTCGGGCCCAAGGTGCTCGCCGGACGGATGGTCCGCGAGTACGTCGAACGGCTGTACGCCCCGGCGGCCCTGGCCCAGCGCGAGCTGACGGGCACCGGCGGCGCCCCCGCGCGGGAGCTGGCGGCCTGGAAGGCGAAGGTGCGGGAGGCCTGGCCGGCCGTCCGGGTCGAGCACGTCGAGGCGGACTGTCCGGCCGAGGCCCAGGAGCTGGGCAGCTCGCTGGCGCTGCGGGTGCAGGTCGCACTGGGCTCGCTGGCGCCGGACGACGTGGAGGTGCAGGTGGTCTCCGGCCGGGTGGACGAGTCGGACGGCATCTCGGACGCCTGCCTGCTCGCCCTCAAGCCGGTCGGCGGGCCCGACCTGGACGGCCGCACCCGCTACGAGGGCTCGCTGGAGCTGTGCCGGACCGGACCGTTCGGCTACACCGTCCGCGTGCTGCCGGCGCACCCGCGGCTGGCCTCCCCGGCCGAGCCGGGGCTGGTCGCGCTGCCCGCCGAGTCGGTCGGGATGGACGCGGGGCTGCTGCGCTGACGGAGTGACGGATGACTGCCGGGCCCACCACGGACGGCAGTCATCCGGTTGCCCCGCGTGTCGGGCGGGGTGAGCGTGATGCCCATGATGCGAAACCTGCGCGCGGCCGCCCTCGCCGCGTTCTCCGTCCTCCTCGTGGCCTGGCCGGCCCGGGCGGCCACCACCCCGCTCGCGGCGCCACCGGCGACCGCGCGGCTGTCCGTCGAACTCTGCCCGCCGCAGGACGCGGTGGTCCCCGGCGAGACCGGGACCCTGGAGGTGCGGGTCACCAACCACGGCCCGGCGGCCACCGGCGACGCGACCCTGGTCGTCGTGCACTTCCCGTCGCCCGGTGTGGTGCGGTCGGCCGACCCGCCGGTCACCCTGACCTACTTCGGCACCGGCAGCTCGTACCAGCTGCCGGCCGGCCTGGCCCCCGGAGCGAGCTCGGTCGAGCGGCTGGCGCTGAACGTCGCGCCGATCACCGCCCCGTTCACCACCGTCAGCGGCGACGTCCAGGCCTTCTACCCCGGTGACCCGGACCAGTCCGGCCACACCGCGCCGTACCGCCTCACCACCGCCGACACCAGGGCGCACTTCATGGTCGGCGCCTCCTCGGCCTGGGAGGCCGGCCACCCCGTCCCGCAGCCGGGCGACCTCACCGGCGGGCCCGGGACGACCGTCACCCTGCCGCTGTGGGTGTACAACGCGGGCCCCTCGTACTCGACCCACCCGGTCGACCTGGCGATCACCACCCCGGAGCACACCACGCTGACCGGCACCGTGCCGTACAACTGCACGGCGACCGGGCCCCGGACGCTGACCTGCCACCTGCCGAGCGGGCCGCGCTACCACGACGCGGTCTTCATCGACCCGGCCGTGGTGATCGACCCGGCGACCGTCGCCGGGCAGGTGCTGCCCGGCGGGACGCTGGACGTGGTGGCCGCCGAGGAGGACTGCCCCTCGCCGGACTGGCACACCGACTACGTGGTGACCGTCGTCTGACGGCCCCGGAGGACGAGCGGGAAGCGGGGGGCGGGAGGGGCGGCCCGGCCGGGTGCGTGACGGCGCACCCGGTCGGGCACATCCATGGGTCGGGGCCGTGCCCCTCAGACCAGGCTGTCCCGCCAGGCCCGGTGGAGGTCGGCGAAGCGGCCGGAGCCCTCGATCAGCTCCCGCGGGGAGCCGTCCTCCACGATCCGGCCCCCGTCCATCACGAGGACGCGGTCGGCGATCTCCACGGTGGAGAGCCGGTGCGCGATGATCACCGCCGTCCGGCCGGCCAGCACCGTGCGCATCGCCCGCTGGACGGCCTGCTCGCCCGGGACGTCCAGGGAGCTGGTGGCCTCGTCCAGGATCAGCACCGCCGGGTCCGCCAGCAGGGCGCGGGCGAAGGCGACCAGCTGGCGCTGCCCGGCGGAGATCCGGCCGCCGCGCTTGCGCACGTCGGTGTCGAAGCCGTCCGGCAGGGCCGCGATGAACTCGTACGCGCCGATGTCGCGGGCGGCCCGCTCGACCTCCTCGCGGGAGGCGCCGGGCCGGCCGATCGCGATGTTCTCGGCGACGGTGCCGGAGAACAGGAAGGACTCCTGGGTCACCATCACCACCCCGCGGCGCAGCTCGGTGGTGCCCAGCTCGCGCAGGTCCACGCCGTCCAGCCGGATCCGGCCGTCGGTCGGGTCGTAGAAGCGGGCCAGCAGCTTGGCGACCGTCGACTTGCCCGCGCCCGTCGCACCGACCACCGCCACCGTCTGCCCGGCCGGGATCGCCAGGTCGAAGGGCGGCAGCACCTCCTTGCCGGTGCGGTACGCGAAGCGGGTCCCCTCGAAGGAGACCGCCCGGCCCTTCCGGGTGGCGGGCGGCAGCTCCGTCGGCCGGGCCGGCTCGGCGACGGTCGGCTCGTGGGCGAGCAGACCGGCGATCTTCTCCAGGGCGGCGGCGGCCGACTGGTAGCTGTTCAGGAACATCGCCAGCTGGTCGATCGGGTCGTAGAGCCGGCGCAGGTAGAGCGTGAAGGCGGTGAGCACGCCCAGCTCCAGCGAGTCGTCGAGGACCAGGTACGCGCCGACCAGCACCACGCCGGTGATCCACAGGTTGGCGGTGGCGCGGGACAGCCCGACGTAGCGGGCGATCTCCAGCAGGCCGTCCGCGGTCGCGGTGGCCGACTGCCGGTTGACCACG
Organism: Kitasatospora sp. NPDC053308; assembly: GCF_055585785.1. NCBI lineage: Bacteria > Bacillati > Actinomycetota > Actinomycetes > Kitasatosporales > Streptomycetaceae > Kitasatospora > Kitasatospora sp. NPDC053308. The sequence continues at coordinate 429,724 of NZ_JBVJJY010000005.1, forward strand.
GCGAAGGCCGCGTCGTTGGCCTTCTCGCGGCGGAAGGCCTGCACCGGGCGGATGCCGTTCATGGTCTCGGTGAAACGGACGATCAGCGAGGCGGCCGAGGTCCGGGAGCGGCGGTAGACCCGGCGCGAGCGGCTGCGGAAGGAGCGGGCGATCAGCGCCAGCGGCACGCCGGACAGCAGCGACACCAGGCCGAGCCGCCAGTCCAGCGCCAGCAGCAGCACCGAGATGTAGCAGACCGACAGGAAGACCGTCAGCAGCTCCTGCAGGCCCTCGGAGAGCAGCTCGCGCAGCGCGTCGATGTCGCTGGTGGCCCGGGAGATGATCCGGCCCGAGGTGTAGCGCTCGTGGAAGTCCAGGCCGAGCCGCTGGGCGTGCCGGAAGATCCGGCCGCGCAGCTCCAGCAGGATGTCCTGGTTGACCCGGGCGCTGATCTTGATGAACGCCCACTGCAGCACCGGGCTGAGCAGCGCGCAGGACAGGTAGGCGGCGGTGACCGCGATCAGCGGGCCGGAGTCGTGCGCGCGCAGGGCCGGGATGGCGCGGTCCATCGCGATCGCGACCAGCAGCGGGCCGGACTGCAGGGCGGCCTGCTGGAGCAGGATCACCAGCATCGCGACGGCGATCCGGGCCCGGTGCGGGCCGAGCAGCGAGCGCAGCAGCGCCCGGGGCGCGCCGGGCGGGACGGGGATGTCCTCCTCGTCGGCCGGGGGCGGGGGCAGCTCCTCCTCGGCCGGGGCGGCGGGTTCGGCGGTGGTCGTCACGGGGCTGCACTTCCTCCGGGCACGAGGGCGTCGGGTGCGAGGACGTCGGGTACGGGGGCACCGGGCACGGGAGCGTCCGGTGCGGGTGCGGGTGCGGGGGAGGCCTCGCCCGACATCAGCTCGCGGTAGTGGGCACAGTCGCGCAGCAGCTCCTGGTGGGTGCCCACGGCCTCGATCCGGCCGTCCGCCAGCACCGCGACCCGGTCGGCGAGCAGCACGGTGCTGGGGCGGTGGGCGACCACCAGGGCGGTCGTGGTGCCGAGGACCTCGCGCAGCGCCCGCTCCACCAGCGCCTCGGTGTGCACGTCTAGGGCGGAGAGCGGGTCGTCCAGCACCAGGAAGGCCGGGTCGCCGACCACCGCGCGGGCCAGCGCGAGCCGCTGGCGCTGGCCGCCGGACAGGCTCAGGCCCTGCTCGCCGACCTCGGTGTCCACACCCTCGGGGAGCCGCTCGACGAACCCGGCCTGGGCGGTGGCGAGGGCCGAGCGCAGCTGGTCCTCGCCGGCGCCGGGGGCGCCCATCAGGACGTTCTCCCGGACGGTGGCGGAGAACAGGGTGGGCTCCTCGAAGGCGACCGCGACGAGCTCGCGCAGCCGCTCCCGGGGCAGGTCGCGGACGTCCCGGCCGTCCAGCGTGATGGTGCCGGCGGTGGCCTCGTGCAGCCGGGGGAGCAGGGCGGTGAGCGTGGTCTTGCCGCTGCCGGTGGCGCCGACCAGGGCCATCGTCTCGCCGCTGCGGATGTGCAGGTCGATGCCGGCCAGCAGGTCGGGGCTGCCCGCGGGGGCGTCGGGGTAGCGGAAGCGGACGCCGGTGAAGCGGATGCCGTCGGGGGCGCCGAGCTCGGTGACGGTCCCCGGATCCGGGGTGTCCGGTTCGTCCAGCACCTCGAAGAAGCGGTCGGTGGCGGTGGCGGCCTCGTTGGCGTAGGCGAGCAGCCAGCCGAGCGACTCGACCGGCCAGCGCAGCGCGAGCGCGGTGGAGAGGAAGGCGACCAGGGTGCCGGCGCTCAGCTCGTCGTGGGCGACCAGGACGGCGCCGACGGCGAGGGCGCAGCCGAGGGCGAGCTCCGGCAGACCGACGATGACGGCCCAGAGCCTGGCGAGCAGGTGGGCCTTGTGCAGCTCGGTGCGGCGCAGCTCGCGGGACTGCCGGCGGAAGCGCTCGGCCATCGAGCGGTGGCGGCCGAAGGCCTTGAGGATCCGGATGCCGAGGACGGACTCCTCGACGATGGTGGCGAGGTCGCCGTTCTGGTCCTGGGCGAGCCGGGAGGCGCCGGAGTAGCGGGACTCGAAGCTCCGGGTGAGCAGGAACAGCGGGACGACGGGCACCAGGGCGATCAGCGCGAGCCGCCAGTCCTGGGTGAACATCACCACCGTCCCGGCCAGGAACATCACCGAGTTGACGATCAGGAAGACCAGCGGGAAGGCCAGGAACAGCCGCATGGTGTACATGTCGGCGGTGGCCCGGGAGAGCAGCTGGCCGGAGCCCCAGCGGTCATGGAAGGAGACCGGCAGCCGTTGGAGCTTGGCGAAGAGGTCGCCGCGCATCGCCGTCTCCAGCCCGGCGAGCGGGCGGGCCAGCACCACTCGGCGGGTGTAGAACAGCCCGGCCTCGAAGAGGCCCGCGAACAGCAGCAGGCCGACCAGCGGCCACAGGGCGGCCGGGTCGTGGCTGGCGAGCGGGCCGTCCACGATCCGGCCGAGGATCACGGGGACGGCGAGGGTGCTCAGCATGCCGAGGGAGGCGGCCGTCACGGACACGGCCAGCCGGCCGCGGACGGCGCGCGCGTACGGCCACAGGCGCAGCAGGGAGCGGACCGTGGAGTGCCGGCGCTCGGTCACGGCTGCGCCCTCGGGCTGGTTGTCGGTGTCATGTCGGTTCTCGGCCATCGCGGTGAGGGTAGGCAATGGGGCCGTCATTTCTCATCCGGTTTTTCGCCCCTGTCCGGGCTCTCCGGCGAGAACCGGCCACCCGGACGAGTGGTGCGGGGGTGGACGGCGGGGCGTGCGCGGCGGTTCGTGCAGGGACGACTGCGCCGTGCGCCTCTTGCGAGCCCCGGCCGATCGGCCGATGGAATCTCCTGACGGATGCTCATTGATACCTGAGTGACAGGAGTGTGGACATGACGGTCGAAACCGAACCCACCCCGGCCCCCGGCGGCTCCGCGATGGTGCAGGTGCGGGCCCGGCTCAGCCTCAGCACGACCGCGGCCAGGAACCTGGCGACGACGACCAAGTCGAAGCCGCAGATGCAGGAGATCACCTCCCGCTGGCTGCTGAAGATGCTGCCCTGGGTGCAGGTCAGCGCGGGCACCTACCGGGTCAACCGCCGCCTCAGCTTCGCCGCCGGGCGCGGCCGGGTGGGCTTCTCCAAGGCCGGGTCCACGGTGAGCGTGATCGCCCCCACGCTGCGCGAGGTGCCCGCGCTGCGCGGGTACCAGGACGACGCGGTGCTGGAGGAGCTGGCCGGCCGGTTCGTGCAACGGGACTTCGGGGTGGGCGACGTGCTGGTCCAGGAGGGCGCGCCGATCGAGGAGGTGTTCCTGGTCGCGCACGGCAAGGTCGAGCGGATCGGCACCGGCAAGTACGGCGAGCCGACCGTGCTCGGCTCCCTCGCCGACGGCGACCACCTCGGCGACGAGGCGCTCACCGAGCAGAGCGGCACCTGGCCGTACACCGTGAAGGCCGCGACCTCCGGCGTCGCGATGGCGCTGCCCTGGCCGGTCTTCCAGGAGCTGGTCGACCGCTCCGACTCGCTGCGCGAGCAGCTGCTGGGCTTCGCCGCCGACGCCGCGCAGGCCCAGAACGCGCACGGCGAGGCGGAGATCGACCTCTCCGCCGGTCACCACGGCGAGTACGAGCTGCCCGGCGCCTTCGTGGACTACGAGCTGAAGCCGCGCGAGTACGAGCTGAGCGTCGCGCAGACCGTCCTCAAGGTGCACACCCGGGTGGCGGACCTCTACAACAAGCCGATGAACCAGACGGCGGAGCAGCTGCGGTTGACCGTCGAGGCCCTGCGGGAGCGGCAGGAGTACGAGCTCGTCAACAACCCGGAGTTCGGCCTGCTCGGCAACACCGACTTCGACCAGCGGATCCAGACCCGCTCCGGGGCGCCCACCCCGGACGACCTCGACGAGCTGCTGAGCATGCGGCGCGACACCGACTACCTGTTCGCCCACCCGCGGGCGATCGCCGCGTTCCAACGGGAGTGCAACAGGGCCGGCGTCTACCCGCCCACCGTCGACGTCCTCGGCAAGCACCGGCCGACCTGGCGCGGGGTGCCGATCTTCCCGTGCAGCAAGATCCCGGTCTCCGACCAGCAGACCAGCTCGTTCATCGCGATGCGGGTCGGCGAGGACAACCAGGGTGTGGTCGGGCTCACCCAGGTCAACCTGCCGGACGAGGTCGAGCCCGGCCTGAACGTCCGTTTCATGGGCATCGACGACAAGGCGATCGCCTCGTACCTGGTCAGCACCTACTACTCGGCGGCGGTGCTGGTGCCGGACGCGATCGGGGTGCTGGAGAACGTGGAGCTGGGGCGCGCCCGGGGCTGACGGGCCGACGGGCCGACGGGTTGACGGGCGGGCGGGCGGACGGGCGGACTGACGGGCGGGCGGGTTGACGGACGGGCGGACGGGCGGACGGGCGGACTGACGGGCGGGCGGGGGCAGGGTTCGGGACTGGGCGTTCCGGGGTCCGGGGTCCGGGGTTCCGGGTCGAGGGGTTCGGGGTTCTGGGTCCGGGGTTCGGGGTTCTGGGTCCGGGGTTCTGGGTGGAGGGGTTCGGGGTTCAGGCGTTCGGGGCGGGTGCGCGGAGGAGTTGCAGGGAGCGCCCGCCCAGGACGACGGTGCCGTGCGGGTGCGGCTCGCCGGTGCCCGCGGCGGCGGTGTCGACCACCGTCTCGTACGCCGCCTCCGGGGCCGCCCAGGGCTCGCCGGGCAGGGTGAACAGCACCTCGCGGTGGCCGGCGTTGAGCAGCAGCAGGAAGCTGTCGTCCCGCAACGGGCGCCCGGTGTCGTCCCGTTCGGACAGCGCGGAGCCGGAGAGCAGCATGCCGAGGCAGGCCGTCGGCGCGAACCAGTCGGCCTCGGTCATCTCCTTGCCGAGCGGGGTGAACCAGGCCAGGTCCGGCTGCCCGCCGGGGGCGGTGGCCCGGCCGGAGAAGAACGCCCGTCGGCGGAGCACCGGGTGCGCCCGGCGCAGCCGGACCAGCCGGGCGGTCAGCTCGCACAGCTCCTGCCAGCCGGGCTCCGACAGCAGCGACCAGTCCAGCCAGCTGACCTCGTTGTCCTGGCAGTAGGCGTTGTTGTTGCCGCCTTGGGTGCGGCCCAGCTCGTCCCCGGCGGTGAGCATCGGGACGCCCGCCGAGAGCAGCAGGGTGGCGATCAGGTTGCGCAGTTGGCGCAGGCGGAGGGCGTTGACGGCCGGGTCGGTGGTCTCGCCCTCGACGCCGTGGTTCCAGGAGCGGTTGTCGTCGGTGCCGTCCCGGTTGTCCTCGCCGTTCGCCTCGTTGTGCTTGCGGTCGTAGGAGACCAGGTCGCGCAGGGTGAAGCCGTCGTGCGCCGTCACGTAGTTGACCGAGGCGTACGGGCGGCGGCCGCCGCGCTGGTAGAGGTCGGAGGAGCCGGAGAGGCGGTAGCCGAGCTCGCGGACGTCCGGGCGGGCGCCGCGCCAGAAGTCCCGTACGGCGTCGCGGTACTTGTCGTTCCACTCGGCCCACAGCGGGGGGAAGCCGCCGACCTGGTAGCCGCCCGGGCCGACGTCCCAGGGCTCGGCGATCAGCTTCACCCGGCTCAGCAGCGGGTCCTGGGAGACGGCGGCGAGGAAGGGGTGGTCCATGTCCACGCCGTCGCCGCCGCCGGGGCCGCCGCGGGCGAGGGCGGCGGCGAGGTCGAACCGGAAGCCGTCCACGCCCATCTCGGCGACCCAGTACCGCAGCGAGTCGGTGACCAGCCGGATCACCTGCGGACGGCGCGTGTCCAGGGTGTTGCCGCAGCCGGTGTAGTCGGCGTAGCCGCGCGGGCGGTTCGGCGGCAGGCGGTAGTAGCCGGCGTTGTCGATGCCGCGCAGCGAGAGCATCGGGCCGAGGGCGCCGCCCTCGGCGGTGTGGTTGAACACCACGTCCAGGATCACCTCGATCCCGGCGGCGTGCAGGGCCCGGACCATCCGCTTGAACTCGCCGACCTGGCCGCCGCGGGAGCCGGATGCGGAGTATCCGGCGTGCGGGGCGAAGTAGCCGACCGTGTTGTAGCCCCAGTAGTTGACGAGGCCGCGGGACTGCAGGTGGTCCTCGCTGGCGTACTGGTGGACCGGCAGCAGCTCGACGGCGGTCACCCCGAGACGGGTGAGGTGGGCGATGGCGGCGGGGTGGGCGAGGCCGGCGTAGGTGCCGCGCAGGTGCGGCGGGATGTCGGGGTGGCGCATGGTGAAACCGCGGACGTGCAGCTCGTAGATCACCGTCTCGGCCCAGGGGGTCTTCGGGCGGTGGTCGTCGAACCAGTCGTCGTCGTCGTGCACGACCACGGATCTGGGCACGTACGGGGCGGAGTCGCGGTTGTCCCGGACGGTGTCGGCGACGTCCGCCTCCGGCCAGTTGCGGACGGCGGCGCAGGCGGCGTCGTGGGAGGTGTAACAGCCGTCGATGGCCCGGGCGTACGGGTCCAGCAGCAGCTTGGCCGGGTTCCAGCGGGCGCCCGTCCACGGGTCCCAGCGGCCGTGGACGCGGAAGCCGTAGCGGGTGCCGGGGAGGACGCCCGGCAGGAAGCCGTGCCAGACCTGGAAGTCCTGCTCGGTGAGGCGGTGCCGGCTCTCCCGGCCGTCCTCGTCGAAGAGGCACAGGTCGACGGCCTCGGCGCCGGGGGTCCAGAGGGCGAAGTTGGTGCCGGGGGCGGGGTGGTTGGTGGGGGTGGGGTTGTGAGGGGTGGTGCAGTTGGGGTGGGTGGGGTTGTGAGGGGTGGTGGGGTTGGGGTGGGAGGGGCGGAAGCGGGCGCCCAGGGGTTGCCAGCTGCCGGGCAGTGGTGGCTCGGGGGGCCGCTCGGCGCTGCTCGGCCGTGCTGTGGCTTCCAGCTCCTGCCCTGACGCCATGGCCGTACCTCCCTGGGCGGGGTGTCCTGAGCCCCGTTCTTTGGGTCTTCCCGGATTGTGCAGATCGGAAGCGGCTGAACGGGGGCTTACCGGTGGGTGGCGTGGTGGGGGGCCGCTGCGCGGGGCTGGGGGGTGGGTGGGTGCTCTCGGGAGGGTGGGTGCCGGGGCGGCTCCGGGGGTGGCCGCTCCGAGGGGCTGGATGATTTTCAGACTGCCGACTCTGGCCCACGGGGCTGGGCGCCGTTGGCAGTCTGAAAATCACCCGCAACGCCCCTCTCCGGGCCACCCCCTGCGCCGCCCCTTCCGCAGCGCGTCCCTCTCGCGGGGGCGGGTGAGGGGGAGGTGAGGGGGAGGTGGGGGGTGAGGGGGAGGTGGGGGGAGGGAGGTGGGATGGGTGGGGTGGGTGTGGGTGGGCTCGGGGAGGTGGGTGCTGGGGTGGGGTGGGTGCTGGGGGTGGGTGGGGTGGTTGGCGTGTCTCCTGGTTGGCGGGGGTCGTTGTGCTGGGACGTGGACGCGAAGAGTGGGAGGCCCCCGGGGATGTGGCGCCGAGGACGGGTGTGGGCGCGGGGTGTGGCGGTGGTGGTGTGGTGTGTGGGGGCGCTGACGGGGTGTGGTGGGGGCGGGGGCGGGGGCGGGGGCGTGGTGGGGGACGGGGCGGGGGCGGTGGAGGTGGGGGTGAGTACGGCGCCGGCCGGCCCGTCGCGGGCGGTGGTCACGGTGGTGCCGGTCTACGGGGTGCAGGACGTGCAGCCGGAGGGGGCGGTGCGGGTGAGTGTGGCGCAGGGGCGGTTGGTGTCGGTGCGGTTGGCGGACGGGAAGGGGGTGGAGGTGCCGGGCACGATCGGGCCGGACGGGGCGGGGTGGGTGCCCGACGGGCCGTTGCCGTTGGGGACGGCGTTCACGTTGGACGCGGTGGCGGAGGACGACCAGGGGCAGAAGGCGGCTCAGCACGCGGCGTTCTCGACGGTGGCCCGGGCGCACACCTTCGTGGCCTTCTTCACGCCGGAGGACGGGTCCACGGTCGGGGTGGGGATGCCGGTCTCGTTGCGCTTCAGCCGTCCGATCGCGGACCGGGCGGCGGTGGAGCGGGCGGTGCAGGTGAGTGCCGATCCGCCGGTGGCGGTGGCCGCGCACTGGTTCGGCAACCAGCGGCTGGACTTCCGGCCGCAGCAGTACTGGGCCGCCGGCACGAAGGTGTCGGTGGCGCTGCGGCTGAAGGACGTGCAGGGGGCGCCGGGGGCGTTCGGGAGCCAGAACAGGGACCTGCACTTCACCGTCGGCCGGGCGCAGGTCTCGACCGTGGACCTGGACGCGCACACCCTGACGGTTCGGACGGACGGCAAGGTTGTCCGGGTGCTGAAGGTCTCCGGCGGCAGTCCCGAGCACTCCACGTACCGGGGGGTGATGGTGGTGTCGGAGAAGTACAAGGTGACCCGGATGAACTCGCAGACCGTCGGCATGGGTGACGAGTACGACATCAAGGACGTCCCGCACGCGATGCGGCTGACCAGCTCGGGAACGTTCCTGCACGGCAACTACTGGGCGGACCCGAAGGTGTTCGGCAGCGCCAACACGAGCCACGGCTGCCTCGGCCTGGCCGACGTCAAGGGCGGCACGAGCAAGGACACCCCGGCGGGCTGGCTGTTCGAGCACACCGTCCCGGGGGACGTGGTGGAGGTGAAGGCCTCGGCCGGGGACTTCGTGCCGCCGCAGAACGGGCTCAACGGCTGGAACCTCTCCTGGGAGCAGTGGGTGGCCGGGAGCGCACTGAGGTAGGAGGTCTTCACGCCCGGTTCACCGGACTCCCCCGAGGATTCACCCGGACGGCCCGGTTATCCTGCTCCGACGCGTCCGCAGACCGACGCGAATGATCGGCACCCGGTGCAACTCATCGGGGCACTCAACGCGTCAAGAGAGTGGATACCGGGAGGGGAGAAACCGTGAAGACGGGTAAGACGGTCGGCGCCGCGATACGCGCCGGTGGGCGCAACGGGGCGATGGCGTTGGTCATGGGTGGCGTCCTGCTGCTCACGGCGGCCTGCAACGACGACAAGGGCGGCGGCTCCGGGGGGTCGGGCGGCTCTGCCGCGGCCAGTGTGCCGGCGTCGGCGGACGCGGGCGCGGGCGGTTCCGCGGCGCCGAAGACCTCGGCCGCGGTGATCGCCGTGGAGCCGAAGGACGGTGCCCAGAACGTCCAGCCGAACGGGCTGCAGGTGTCCGTCTCGAACGGCAAGCTCAGCACCGTCGAGGTGACCGACAAGGACGGCAAGCCGGTCCAGGGCGCGATCACCCCGGACGGCACCGCCTGGAAGCCCGCCGCGGCGCTCACCGTCGGCATGGCGTACAAGGTGAACGCGCAGGCCAAGGACGCCGAGGGCCTGGTGGCCGCGTCCACGACCTCGTTCACCACCCTGACGCCGGAGAAGAAGATCTCCACCAACGACAACATCAGCGACGGCGCCACCTACGGCGTCGGCATGATCGTCTCGGTGGAGTTCAACAAGCCGGTCAAGAACAAGGACGCGGTGGTCAAGGGCATCAGCTTCGAGGCCTCCGACGGCACCGTGGTCAAGGGCCACTGGTTCGGCGACACCCGGGTGGACTTCCGCCCGGAGCAGTACTGGAAGCCGGACACCAAGGTCACGATCCACTACCGGCTGAAGAACGTCGAGGTCTCGCCGGGCGTCTACGGCGACGTCGACAAGGACGAGCCCTTCACCATCGGCCGCTCGCAGATCTCCACGGCGGACGCCAAGTCGCACCAGATGACCATCGACCGGGGCGGCCAGACCACGACGGTGCCGGTCACCCTGGGCGCGGACGCCACGCCGTCCTGGGGCGGGACCATGGTGGTCATGTCCAAGGAGAAGGTCACCCGGATGAACTCGCAGACCGTCGGTCTCGGCGGCGAGTACGACATCCAGGACGTCCCGCACGCGATGCGGCTGACCACCTCCGGCACCTTCGTGCACGGCAACTACTGGGCGAGCCCCTTCGGCAAGACCAACGCCAGCCACGGCTGCGTGTCGATGCAGGACGTCAAGGGCGGCAGCGACACCTCGGTGGCGGGCAAGTTCTTCAACGACTCGATGGTCGGCGACGTCATCAAGATCGTGAACACCAAGGAGAAGACCGTCGCGCCCTCCAACGGGCTCGGCGGCTGGAACGTGGACTGGGCCAACTGGTAGGCCCTACCCCGCAGTCCAGTGGGTTTCACCGAGCGGCCCGATCCTCACCCGTTGGGGTCGGGCCGCTCGGATTCCCGGGGTGGGGAGCCGCTCGTGTGGCGCAACCTTTCCGGTGGCCGGGTGCGTGTACCCGGTCGGGTCCGTCGTGGGTTCGGGGATGTCAGAGGGAGGGGATCGGCGTGAGGTCGATACGCAGAGTGGTGGCCGTCGGTCTGGTCGGCGGGGCGATGGCGCTCACCGCGGCGTGCGGCGGGGGCGGCGGGGGCGGCGGCGCGGCCAAGGCCGATCTGGGGGCCGGCGCGGCCACCGCCAAGCCGGCGGCGGCGCCCACCAGCGCCGTGCCGAAGGTCTCGAAGGCCGCGGTGAGCATCGAGCCCGCGGCCGGTGCGGTGGACGTGGCGCCGAGCGCGCTGAGGATCGGCGCGACCGGCGGCAAGCTCACCACCGTGAAGGTGAGCGACCGGACGGGCAAGGAGGTCCCCGGCACCATCTCCGCCGACGGCGCCTCCTGGACGCCCTCGGCCGCCCTGGCCGTGGGCACCGCCTACCGGGTCAGCGCGATGGCCGCGGACGCGGACGGCGCGGTCGCCACGGCGGACAGCGACTTCACCACGCTGACCCCCACGGCGCTGGCCAAGGCCTCCGACAACGTGGACAACGACGCCACCTACGGCGTCGGCATGATCGTCTCGGTGAACTTCAGCAAGGACGTCAAGAACAAGGACGCGGTGGTCAAGGGCATCAGCTTCGAGGCCTCCGACGGCACCGTGGTCAAGGGCCACTGGTTCGGCGACCGCCGGCTGGACTTCCGTCCCGAGCAGTACTGGGCCGCCGGGACCAAGGTGGTCGTGCACTACCGCCTCAAGAGCGTCGAGATCGCCCCCGGGGTGTACGGCTCCGACCGGGACGAGCCCTTCACGATCGGGCGATCCCGGATCTCGACGGTTGACGCCGCCGCGCACCGGATGACGGTGGTGACCGCCGGGCAGTCGAACGACATCGACATCACCTCCGGCTCGCCCGAACACCCCACCTGGAACGGGACGATGGTGGTCATGGCCAAGGAGGGCGTGGTGCGGATGCAGTCCAGCACCCTGCCCGGCATGACCGGTGCGCCGTACGACCTGCAGGTGCCGCACTCGATGCGGCTCACCGACTCCGGCACCTACGTGCACGGCAACTACTGGAGCAACGCCTTCGGCGAGGACAACGTCAGCCACGGCTGCGTGGGCCTCAAGGACGTCAAGGGCGGTGGGGACTCCACCTCGATGGGCACCTACTACGACGGTTCCCTGGTCGGGGACGTGGTGATCGTGAAGAACTCGACCAAGAAGGAGACGCTCGACCCGTCGAACGGGCTGAGTGGCTGGAACCTGCCGTGGAGCGCCTGGTAGGAGCCGTCGGGGGTCAACCCGGGCTTGACGTGAGCCGGTCCGGGTCGGCCCCGCCATGCACCCGGCATATGCCGACCCGCGCGAGATCGTTTGCTCATTGTCCGTACGCGGCTGCTTGCGTTCCGCAATGATGGTCCGCATGGCGGGTTGGGGCGAAACAGATCAGTCATCGGTTCCCGGGGCCGGCACGGTCGCCGAGGCGTCCTGGAGCGACGTCCAGGGAGGGCTCTCGGCGCTGGAGCGGCTCAGCTCCGAGGAGCTGGAGGAGATGTATTCGGGCAGGCTGTGCGATCAGTCCTCGCCGAACGAGGTGCGGCTGCCGTCCCGGCCGGAGTCCGGCCCGGTGGCGCGCCGCCTGGTGCTCTCCGTCCTGGAGTCCTGGGACCTCCACCAGCACCTGGAGGCCGGGGAGTTGCTCACCAGCGAGCTGGTGTCGAACGCGGTGCGGCACGCCGCCGGTCGCACCATCGGTCTGCACGTCAGCCGGAAGCCCGGCTGGTTGCGGGTCGAGGTCCGCGACTCCTCCCGCGCGCTGCCCTGCATGATCCTCGCCGAGCCCAAGCCGGTGAACGAGCGCGGGCGGGGACTGAAGATCGTCGACGACCTCTCCGACCGCTGGGGCGCGGACCTGCTGCCGCGGGGCAAGGGGGTCTGGTTCGAGCTCAAGGTGCGGGAGCGGGGCTGAGCGGGCTCCGGAAAACACGCGGGGCCCCCGGTGTTCGCCGTGGTCCGGCGGATGGGGGCCCCTGCAAGTCATCGCGTCGGCCAAGGGGGTGCGTGCCGTGCGATGGGCGTCGGCAGTGCCAGGTCGGGCCCGCCGAAGTATGCCTCGACTATCGCACGGATCTCAGCATGCGGGCAAACTGGATGGCTGGGAATCCAAGGTTTGTAACCTAGTTCACCTTTGGATATTGCATAGGTTCACGCCGATGCCTGTGAATATTCATGATCGTGGAGAATTCGCGACATCGGCCGGGAGCCCTGGGTAGCATCGGGCCCGTGGACCTCTACTGGCACGTCGTCCTGCCACCTCTCGGCGCCTGACGGGCGCGCATCGGTGGCTTGACCCCCCTGCCCCGCTTCCGGCCCGCTGAGGCCGCCGCGGGGCTGTGACGTGCGTCCGTTCTCGGAACCCCTGACGGTCTTCGACGACGGAAGTTCACGACTGTGCCGAATCGTTTGTCCGAGCCTGTGCGCTCGATCCCCGCTTCCCGCGCGCCCCGCCCCGCCCGCCGTACCGGCGCGCTCGGCGGACCGGTCCCGATCCTGGGGGCGGCGCTGCTCTGGGGCACCACCGGGACCGCCGCCTCGCTGGTGCCCGCGGGCGCCCCGGCGGCGGGTGTCGGGGCCGCCGCCCTGGTGCTCGGCGGGATGCTGCTGTTCCTCTCCGACCGCTCCGCCCGCCGACTGCCCCGGGCGTGCGGGCCGGTCGAGCGCCGGCTGCTCGCGCTCGGCGCCGTCGCGGTGACGGGCTATCCGCTCACCTTCTACCCGGCGGTGACCCGGACCGGGGTCGCGGTCGCGACGGTGATCGCGCTGGGCAGCGCCCCGGTGTTCACCGGGCTGCTCGGCCGGCTCGCCCGGCAGGGCCGGCCGAGCGGGCGCTGGGCCGCGGCCACCGCGCTGGCCGTGCTCGGCTGCGCGGTGCTGGTGCTGGGCCCCCAAGTCGCCGGGCACGGCGCCGCGGTGGACCCGCTCGGGGTGCTGCTGGCGGCGCTCTCCGGGCTCTCGTACGCGGTGTACTCGCTGATCGGCGGGCGGCTGATCGCGGCCGGGCGGCCGTCCGCCGGGGTGATGGGGGCGATGTTCGGCGGGGCGGCACTGCTGGTGCTGCCGGTGGTGGCGCTGGGCCCGGTGGGGTGGCTGCTGTCGGTCCGGGGAGCGGGTGTCGTCCTGCACCTCGCCGTCGTCACCACCTACCTGGCGTACCGGCTGTTCGGCCTCGGCCTGCGGCACGCCACCGCCCAGACGGCCACCGCGCTGACCCTGGCGGAGCCGGCCGTCGCCGCCGTGCTGGGCGTGCTGGCGCTCGGGGAGCGGCTGCCGGCCGTCTCCTGGTGCGGGCTCGCGGTGCTGGCCGGCGGGCTGGCCCTGCTCGCCCTGCCGGCCCGTCGGTAGCCGCGCTCACGGGCTTCCCGACGACCCGTCGGTCGGAGGGGTGGGCGAAAGCCCCCGGGGTGGAGGGGAACTCCACTCCGAGGGCCGGGGCGCGGGACCGGCGCCCGCTCAGCGCGCGATCAGCACTCGATGACGTTCACGGCGAGCCCGCCGCGCGAGGTCTCCTTGTACTTGATCTTCATGTCGGCGCCGGTCTCCTTCATCGTCTTGATGGCCTTGTCCAGCGAGACGTGGTGCCGGCCGTCGCCGCGCAGCGCCATCCGGGCCGCGGTGACGGCCTTGACCGAGGCCATGCCGTTGCGCTCGATGCAGGGGATCTGGACCAGGCCGCCGACCGGGTCGCAGGTGAGGCCGAGGTTGTGCTCGATGCCGATCTCGGCGGCGTTCTCGACCTGCTCGGGGGTGCCGCCGAGGACCTCGGCGAGGCCGCCCGCGGCCATCGAGCAGGCCGAGCCGACCTCGCCCTGGCAGCCGACCTCGGCGCCGGAGATGGAGGCGTTCTCCTTGAACAGCATGCCGATGGCGCCGGCCGCGAGCAGGAAGCGGACGATGCCGTCGTCGTCGGCGCCCGGGATGAAGTTCAGGTAGTAGTGCAGGACGGCCGGGATGATGCCCGCCGCGCCGTTGGTCGGCGCGGTGACCACCCGGCGGCCGGAGGCGTTCTCCTCGTTGACCGCCATCGCGTAGAGGGTCACCCACTCCATCGCGTTGGCCGGGCCGATGCCCTCGGCGCGCAGCGCCCGGGCGCCCGAGGCGGCCCGGCGGCGGACCTTGAGGCCGCCCGGCAGGATGCCCTCGCGGGTCATGCCGGCCCGCACGCACTCCTGCATCACGGACCAGATCTCCAGCAGCCCGGTGCGGATCTCCTCCTCGCTGCGCCAGGCCTTCTCGTTCTCCAGCATCAGACCGGAGATGGACAGCCCGGTCTCGCGGGTGAGCCGCAGCAGTTCCTCGCCGGTGCGGAAGGGGTAGCGCAGCACGGTGTCGTCCGGCTTGACCCGGTCGGCGCCGATCGCGTCCTCGTCGACGACGAAGCCGCCGCCGACCGAGTAGTAGGTCTTCTCCAGCAGCGTCGAGCCGTCCGCGGCGAACGCCCAGAGGGTCATGCCGTTGGCGTGGTACGGCAGCGAGCGGCGGCGGTGCAGCACCAGCTGGCTGTCCGGGTCGAAGTCGATCGGGTGCTCGCCGAGCAGGTTGATCCGCTTCTCCGCGGTGATCCGCTCGACGTCCTTGTCCGCCTGGTCGACGTCGACGGTGCGGGGCGAGTTGTTCTCCAGGCCGAGCAGGACGGCCTTCGGCGTGCCGTGGCCGTGGCCGGTGGCGCCGAGCGAGCCGTACAGCTCGGCGCGCACACCCGTCACCTGGGCCAGCAGGCCTTCGGACCGCAGTCGGCGGGCGAACATCCGGGCGGCGCGCATCGGGCCCACGGTGTGGGAGCTCGACGGGCCGATGCCGATGGAGAAGAGGTCGAAGACACTGATGGCCACGGGGGACGTCCTTGTCGGGTCTCGTGGAGGGGCTTGCGGGCGGGGCGTGGGGCGGAGCGGGGCTACGGACGGGCGGGGGCCGACACGGGACGGGGCACCGCGCGCACTGTCCAGTGTGCGCGGTGCCCCGGGGCCCCAGGTGCGCCGGCGGGGTGACGCCGGTCACCTGCGGCCGGTCGTCCGCTTCCGGCCGCCGCGGACTACTCCTGGTTGGCCAGGTTCGGGTACAGCGGGTACTTCTCGGCCAGCGCGGTGACGCGGGCCTTCAGCGCGGCGGCGACGGTCTCGTCGAAGGCGGGCTTGAGCGCCTCGGCGATGATGTCGGCGACCTCGCGGAAGTCCTCGGCCCGGAAGCCGCGGGTGGCCAGGGCCGGGGTGCCGATCCGCAGGCCCGAGGTGACCATCGGCGGGCGCGGGTCGTTGGGGACGGCGTTGCGGTTGACGGTGATGCCGACCTCGTGCAGGCGGTCCTCGGCCTGCTGGCCGTCGAGCTGGCTGTTGCGCAGGTCGACCAGGACCAGGTGGACGTCGGTGCCGCCGGACAGGACGGACGCGCCGGCCTCGGCGACGTCGGCCTGCAGCAGGCGCTCGGCGAGGATCCGGGCGCCCTCCAGGGTGCGCTGCTGGCGCTCCTTGAACTCCTCCGACGCCGCGACCTTGAAGGCCACCGCCTTGCCGGCGATCACGTGCTCCAGCGGGCCGCCCTGCTGGCCGGGGAAGACCGCGGAGTTGATCTTCTTGGCGTACTCGGCCTTGGACAGGATGACGCCGCCGCGCGGGCCGCCCAGGGTCTTGTGGGTGGTGGTGGTGACCACGTCCGCGTAGGGCACCGGGTTCGGGTGCAGCCCGGCGGCCACCAGGCCGGCGAAGTGCGCCATGTCCACCATGAGCAGCGCGCCGACCTCGTCGGCGACCCGGCGGAACGCGGCGAAGTCCAGCTGGCGCGGGTAGGCGGACCAGCCGGCGATGATCAGCTTCGGCTGGTGCTCCTTGGCGAGGCGCTCGACCTCGGCCATGTCGACCTGGCCGGTCTTCTCGTCCACGTGGTACGCGACCACGTTGTAGAGCTTGCCGGAGAAGTTGATCTTCATGCCGTGGGTCAGGTGACCGCCGTGGGCCAGGTTCAGGCCCAGGATGGTGTCGCCCGGCTGGATCAGCGCGAACATCGCGGCGGCGTTGGCCTGCGCGCCGGAGTGCGGCTGGACGTTGGCGTGCTCGGCGCCGAACAGGGCCTTGATCCGGTCGATCGCGATCTGCTCGACCACGTCGACGTGCTCGCAGCCGCCGTAGTAGCGACGGCCGGGGTAGCCCTCGGCGTACTTGTTGGTGAGCACCGAGCCCTGGGCCTCCATGACCGCCACCGGGGCGAAGTTCTCGGAGGCGATCATCTCCAGGGTGGTCTGCTGGCGGTGCAGCTCGGCGTCGACCGCGGCGGCGATCTCCGGGTCGAGGGCGTGCAGGGACTGGTTGAGAACCGTCATGGTGTGGTCTTCCCGGGGGAGGAGGGACGGGGGCCGCGGTGCGGGCGGGCCGGCGTGCGCGCGGCCCGCCCGGTCACGAGCGGGTCAGCTGCTGTGGGTGAGCGCGTCGTACTCGTCGGCGCTGAGCAGCTCGTCGGTGGCCTCGACGCGCACCTTGAACAGCCAGCCGCCCTCGAAGGGGGCGCTGTTGACCAGGCCGTTGTCGTCCAGGACGTCCTGGTTGACCTCGGTGACCTCGCCGGTCACCGGGGAGTACAGGTCGCTGACCGACTTGGTGGACTCCAGCTCGCCGCAGGTCTCGCCGGCGGTCACGGTCTCGCCCACCTCGGGCAGCTGCACGTAGACGATGTCACCGAGCGCGTCCGCGGCGTGCTTGGTGATGCCGACCGTCGAGACACCGTCCTCGGCGGCGGTCAGCCACTCGTGCTCCTTGGTGTACTGCAGGTGCTGGGGGTTGCTCATGGCGTCATTCTCCAGGATGGGAAGCGGGTACGACGAAGCGGGCCGCCGCTCGGACGGCTACGACCTGCGTCTATGGGAAAACGGGGGCTGGCCGGGCGGTCAGCGGGCGCGCTTGTAGAAGGGCAGCGCCACGACCTCGACCGGCTCGTGCTTGCCGCGCACGTCCACCGCGACGGTGGTGCCGGGGGCGGCGTGGGCGGCGTCGACGTAGGCCATCGCGATCGGCCGGCCCAGCGTCGGGGAGGGCGCGCCGGAGGTGATCCGGCCGATCGGGGTGGCGTCGGTGGAGACCACGGTGTACTCGGCGCGCGGAACGCGCTTGCCCTCGGAGACCAGGCCGACCAGCACCCGCGGCGGGTTGGCCTCGGCCGCGGCGGCGGCCTGCTCCAGCGCCTTGCGGCCCACGAAGGCGCCCTCGTTGGTGGTCTTGTCGAAGCGGACGACCCGGCCCAGACCGGCGTCGAACGGGGTGAGGTCGGTGGACAGCTCGTGCCCGTACAGCGGCATGCCCGCCTCCAGGCGCAGCGTGTCGCGGCAGGACAGCCCGCACGGGATCAGGCCGCGGCCCTCGCCGGCGGCGGTCAGCGCCTGCCAGATCCCCTCGGCGTCGGCCGGGCGGCAGAAGATCTCGAAGCCGTCCTCGCCGGTGTAGCCGGTACGGGCCAGCAGCACCTCGTGGCCGGCCACCGTGGCCGGGAGGATCGCGTAGTACTTGAGGCCGGGCAGGTCGGCGTCGGTGGTCCCGGCGAGGATCGCGGTGGACTCCGGGCCCTGGACGGCGATCAGCGCGTAGGTGTCGCGGTCGTCGGTGACGACGGCGTCGAAGCCCTTGGCGCGGGCGATCAGCTCGTCGAGGACCAGCTGGGCGTTGGAGGCGTTGGCGACCACCAGGTAGGCGTCCTCGCGCAGGCGGTAGACGATCAGGTCGTCCAGGATGCCGCCGTCCTCGGCGCAGATCATGGTGTAGCGGGCGCGCAGCACGCCGAGCGCGGAGACGAAGCCGACCAGCGCGTGGTCCAGCATCTCGCCGGCCTGCGGGCCGGTGACGGTGATCTCGCCCATGTGGGAGAGGTCGAACAGACCGGCCTTGGTGCGGACGGCGAGGTGCTCCTCGCGCTCGCTGCCGTAGCGCAGCGGCATGTCCCAGCCGGCGAAGTCGGTCATGGTCGCGCCGAGGGCGCGGTGCAGCGCGTCGAGCGCGGTCAGGCGGAGGGACGACATGGCCAGGAACTCCTCGGTCGGGGCACTCGGGGGTGCACGCACCGGACCGGACCCGCTCGGGGGCCGACCCTGCGCGCGGGCATGCGGCGGCGTGGGTCTCCCCATCTGTCGTCGTACCTGAGAGCTTCACCGCCCCGCCGGCCCGCAGCCGTTTCCAGCTTGGGGGACAGCATGGCGGCTTGCACCGTGGGTGGGCGCGCGACATGGCCGTGCGCCGCTTTCCAGATGTGCCTAACCCGTGCGGTAGGGGGGCCTGAGAGATTCCGGGGAGGACTTGCTCCTTCGGCGCCGGCCGTGCCGCCGAGGCGGCACTCCGGGCTCTCCCGCGCGGGTTCGAGCGGCCGGTATGGAGTTGTGGGGCCCGCGGCGCATGCCGTCGGACGCGCACATCATGGCACGTCCGCGCGGAGGAGGGGAGGGGGGACCCGGTCACACGGGCCGACCCGGACGCGGGCCCTAGACTGCTCCGCGTCGGCGCAGCAGAGGGCGGCCGACCGGCAGAGGGCGGAATCGGCGGCGCATGGGGTACCCGGTGGAGCAGCAGCAGGGGTGGGGCGGTCCGGACGGGATGCCCGCGGGCGGCGCGTGGCCGGCCAACGAGCTTGAGCAGGTGCTGACCTCGGCCCTCGGCGACTCGGGGGCGACGCCGCGGGTGATCGAGGTGCTGGGCCGCAGCCGGGTGTGGGTGCCGCTGCCCGCCGGGGCGGACCCACAGGGGCAGTCGCTGGACCTGCCGATCATCGAGCTGGGCGGCGACCCGTACGTCCCGGTGTTCTCCTCGCAGGAGGTGTTCCTGCAGCACGCGCCGGGCCTGGCCTTCGCGATCGCGCCGGTCTGGGAGTTCGCGCGCGGGCTGCCGCTGGGCGTGGGCATCGCGGTGAACCCGGAGGCGCCGGTGGGCATCCCGGTGCCGCCGCAGGGCGTGGCCGAGCTGCGCCGGGGTCCGCGCGAGGACCGCTGGGAGGGCGCCGAGGACCCGGCCGCGCCGACCGGCGGCCGGGTGGCGCTGCGCGAGCCGGTGCCGGGTGAGGACCCGGAGCACTTCCTGGCCGCCTGCCGGGCCGAACTCTCGGCCCTTCCCGGGGTGTTGACCGCCCGCCGGGCGCTGGCCAGCATCGAGGGCGAGCCGACCGTGATGTTCGTGGGCGTCCAGTTGGATCCGGCGGCCCCGGCGGACCCGGCCGCGGTGAACGACGCGCTCGGCCGCGCGCTGGGAACCGCGCCGCTGCCGGGCGGCGTCCACCTCGTACTGCTCGACCTCGCCGACGACCCGGTGGTCGAGTGGCTGCTCACCCGGGTCATGCCCTTCTACGCACGGGCGTGAGCGGGGTTTGTTCGTAGGCACGTCGCCGTGGCGGTGGCCGGTGCCGCGCCATAGGGTGCGTGCAGACGGCCGACGGGCCGGCGGGTTCGAGGAAAGAGGCGCGGCGAGGTGGGCGCATGAGTGCGGGAACGGGAGCGGGCGGGCCCTGGGGCCAGGCGCCGGCCGGGCACCCGGGAGCTGACCCGGGCGCGTTGGAGCAGGCCCTGCGCGAGGTCGCGCCGGAGCGCTACGACGCGTACGAGCGGCTGCTGCACGCGCTCGCCGAGGGCCGGGTCTGGATGCTGCTCTGGCACGGCACGCCGGGCAGTCCGGACGCGCAGTACGGGAACATGGAGATCAGCGGCCACGGCTACGCGCCGGCCGTCACCTCGCCCGAGCAGCTCGCCGCCTCCGGCTGGGCGCGGGCCCACGAGGTCATCTCCGGCCGGGAGATCGCCGCTTCGCTGTACCGCACCCGCTGGGGCCTGTGGCTCAACCCGCACGCGCCCGGCGGGGGCGTCGGCGTGCCCTGGGCGGACCTGCGGCGGATCGCGGCGGGCCTGGACCGGCTGCCGGCCGGGCCGCTGAAGCTGAGCGAGCCGCAGGTCAACGCCCAGCAGTTCTTCGCGCTGCTGGAGCGCCAGGCGAGCGAGGTGCGCGCGGTGCGGGCGCTGCGCCGGGCCTGGGTGCAGCCGGCCGTGGGGGAGCCGTACCTGGCGATCGGCCTGGACCTGTACGAGAGTTCGCCGCCGGCGGTGGAGGCGGTGCGCGCGCTGATGCAGCGGGCGATCGCGGTGGCGCCGGAGGGGCTCGCGGTGTCCACGGTGGCGATGTCGGACGAGTACGACCCGGTGGCGCTGTGGATGCGCGCCCACGCGCGGCCGTTCTTCGACCGGGAGGCCGGACGCCCGGCGACCGGTCCCTACCCGCCGGTGCCGCCGCCCGCGTACCCGGCCCACTCGATGCCGGGACAGCCGGTACCGGGGCAGCCGACGCCCGGGTGGGCGTACGGCACGCAGCCGCCCGCGCCGGGCTGGCAGCAGCAGCCCCAGCGGCCGTGGCCCGGCTACCCCGGGCGCTGACCGGAAAACCGCCGCTCGCCGAAATCCCCACCCGAAGCCGACTTGATTGTCCGTCAAGTCGGCTTCGATGCTTTCCGGACGAATTTCCGCTTGGTCCCCGCGGTCATCTTGACATGCTTGTAACAGCCATGTGAAGAGGTATATGCCGGAGATCGGGGAGGTGCATGCCTGCAGATCACAGTTGGGCATCTGTCGGTTGTCAGGTCTGGCGTAAGCCAAGTCGCATGGCAGAGAGTTCTGCGCAACGCACCGCGCATTGGAACCCCACAAAGGTGAGCGCGAACGCCGACCCGCTCGCCCACGCGACGCCCATCCCGCGTGGTGGCAGCACCTGTGCACGACGCGCTGCCACGAAACACCCGCTCCTCCTAGCACCTTTCGCACGTCCGCAGCCGCACCGCCGAAGCCGGCGACCGGCACCCGTGGGCCGGCCACCGTCGGCGAGGGGACCAACTGACCATGACCGCATCCGTGACCACCGCCGGGAACGAGCCGGAGGCAGCAGCCGCCGCCGGCCCGGCCAAGAAGATCGAGGGCCGCTCCCTCGGCCAGATCGCCTGGACCCGCTTCAAGCGGGACAAGGCCGCCGTCGCCGGCGGCGTCGTGGTGATCCTGCTGATCCTGCTCGCCGTGCTGGCCAAGCCGATCGAGTCGGTGTTCGGGCTCGACCCGGACGCCCTCCACCAGGACCTGCTGGACCCCGACCTGGGCGGTCTCCCGCTCGGCGACTGGGGCGGCATGAGCGGGGACCACCCGCTCGGCATCGACCCCCTGCAGGGCCGCGACCTGCTCACCCGGGTCATCGAGGGCTCCTGGGTCTCCCTGCTGGTCGCCTTCGGCGCGACCGTGCTGTCCAACACCATCGGCACCGTGCTCGGCATCATGGCCGGCTACTACGGCGGCTGGGTGGACACGCTGATCAGCCGCGTCATGGACGTCTTCCTCGCCTTCCCGCTGCTGCTGTTCGCGATCGCGATCTCGACCTCGCTGCAGGGCGGCGCGTTCGGCCTGCACGGCCTCCCGCTGCACATCATGGTGCTGATCTTCGTGATCGGCTTCTTCAACTGGCCCTACATGGGCCGGATCGTGCGCGGTCAGACGCTCTCGCTGCGCGAGCGGGAGTTCGTGCACGCGGCCCGCAGCCTCGGCGCCCGCGGCCCGTTCATCCTGTTCAAGGAGCTGCTGCCGAACCTGGTCGGTCCGATCCTGGTCTACTCGACCCTGCTGATCCCGACCAACATCCTCTTCGAGGCGGGCCTGAGCTTCCTCGGCGTCGGCATCCAGCCTCCGCAGGCCTCCTGGGGCGGGATGCTCCAGGACGCGATCCGGTACTACCAGGTGGACCCCCAGTACATGGTGGTCCCCGGTCTGGCGATCTTCATCACCGTGCTCGCCTTCAACCTGCTCGGCGATGGGCTGCGCGACGCCCTCGATCCCAAGAGCAACTGACCCAGCGTCAGGAACCTCCACCGCCTCCACATCCTCAAGGGGTTGATCTCTCCCATGCGTAGGTCCCGTACCGTCGCCCTGACCGCGGCGGCAGCCGCCGCGGTCCTGGTCGTGACCGGCTGCAACAGCTCGACCAAGAAGAGCGACGACAGCTCGTCCTCCGCTGCCGGCGGTGGCGCCAACGCGGCCACCAAGGGCATCGTCAACGCCTCGGACAAGAAGGGCGGGACGGTCACCTTCGAGATGAAGGGCACCCCGGACTCGCTCGACCCGGGCAACACGTACTACGCCTACATCTACAACTTCTCGCGCCTGTACGCCCGCCCGCTGACCACCTTCAACCCGGCCGCCGGCGAGGAGGGCAACAAGCTCGTCCCGGACCTCGCCGAGTCGATGGGCCAGCAGAGCGCGGACGGCCTGACCTGGACGTACAAGCTGCGCAAGGGCCTGAAGTACGACGACGGCACCCCGATCACCTCGAAGGACGTCAAGTACGCCGTCGAGCGCTCCAACTTCGCGCCGGACGTGAACTCCAACGGCCCGACCTACTTCCACGACCTGCTGGTCGACAACCCGACGCCGTACGCGGGCCCGTACAAGGACAAGGAAGGTGACCTGAAGTCGATCGAGACCCCCGACGACACCACGATCGTCTTCCACCTGCAGCACCCGTTCGCGGACTTCGACTACCTGGTCAGCGCCCCGCAGACCGCGCCCGTCCCGCAGGCCAAGGACACCGGTGCCGACTACGTCAAGCACATCGTGTCCTCGGGCTCCTTCAAGTTCGAGTCCTACGAGGACGGCAAGCAGGCCGTCCTGGTCCCGAACACCAACTGGGACAAGAGCACCGATCCGATCCGCAAGCAGCTGCCGGACAAGATCGTGCTCAAGATGAACATCGACCAGGCCACCATCGACAAGGACCTGCTGGCCGGCAACGCCCAGGTCGACCTGGTGGGCGGCGGCGTCGACCCGCAGACCCAGGCGCAGATCCTGCAGAACCCGAAGCTGAAGGCCAACACCGACAACGCCTACGGCGGTCGCCTGGTCTACATGGCGATCAACTCCAAGGTCGCGCCGTTCGACAACGTCGACTGCCGCAAGGCCGTCCAGTTCGCGATCGACAAGGTCTCGGTGCAGACCGCCGTCGGCGGCCCGATCCGCGGCCAGATCGCCAACACGGTGCTCCCGCCGGACATCCCGGGCCACCAGGACTTCAACCTGTTCGAGACCAAGGACAACAAGGGTGACGAGGCCAAGGCCAAGGACGCCCTGAAGGCCTGCGGCAAGGACAGCATCAACACCGTCATCTCGGCCCGCACCGAGCGCGCCACCGAGGTCGCCGCGGCCACCTCGATCCAGGCCGCGCTGAAGAAGGTCGGCATCAACGCCGAGATCCAGCAGTACCCGCAGGGCAAGTACCTGACCGACAGCGCCGGTGCCCCGCAGTTCACCCAGGACCACAACATCGGTCTGATGATGATGCAGTGGGGCGCCGACTGGCCGACCGGCTACGGCTTCCTGCAGCAGATCGTCGACGGCCGCGCGATCAAGGCCTCCGGCAACAGCAACCTGTCCCAGCTGAACGACCCGGCGGTCAACAAGCTGATCGACGACGCCGCCGTCAACCCGGACAAGGCCGCCCGCGAGAAGATCTACGGCGACATCGACAAGAAGGTCATGGAGCAGGCCGTCATCGTCCCGCTGACCTACTTCAAGGTCTTCCTGTACCGCCCGGACAACGCCACCAACCTGGCCTCCACCGCGGCGTTCTCGGGTGAGTACGACTACCTGAACATCGGCACCAAGTAAGAGCCTGGCTCCGCATCCCTGAAGGCAGGTGAAGGCAGCGGCGCCCGCCGCCGTCCGGAGGATCCCGGACGGCGGCGGGCCGCCGGAGCCGCCCAACTGTGTTTGCCTACATCATCCGCAGGATCTTCGCGGCGGTGCTTCTGCTGCTGGTCGTCAGCGCGGTCACCTTCGCGATCTTCTTCCTGCTCCCGCGCGTCGCCGGCGAGACGGCCGACCAACTGGCCGCCCAGTACATCGGGAAGAACCCCTCACCCGAGGCGATCGCCGCGGTCAAGCAGAACCTCGGCCTCGACAAGCCGCTGTACGCCCAGTACTGGGACTTCCTCAAGGCCCTGGTCAGCGGCGCCGAGTACAAGTTCGGGCCGGAACCGGCCACCTGCCACGTGCCCTGCTTCGGCTACTCCTTCAAGAACCACCTGGAGGTCTGGCCCGAGCTGTCCAAGCGGATCCCGGTCACCATCTCGCTCGCCATCGGCGCGGCGGTGCTCTGGCTGGTCTCGGGCGTCGCCACCGGCGTCGTCTCCGCCCTCAAGCCGCGGTCGATCTTCGACCGGCTCTCCATGGGCGTCGCCCTCGCCGGCGTCTCGCTGCCGGTCTTCTTCACCGGCGCGCTGCTGCTCACGCTGTTCAGCTACGAGTGGCCGATCCTGGACAACCTGCAGTACGTGAACTTCACCGACGACCCGCTGATGTGGGCCCGCAACCTGATCCTCCCGTGGATCTCGCTGGCCTTCCTCTACTCCGCGCTCTACGCCCGGCTCACCCGCGCCGGAATGCTGGAGACCATGAGCGAGGACTACATCCGCACCGCCCGCGCCAAGGGCCTGGTCGAGCGCAAGGTCGTCACCCGGCACGGGCTGCGCGCCGCGCTCACCCCGATCGTCACCATCTTCGGCATGGACCTCGGGCTGCTGCTCGGCGGTGCGCTGATCACCGAGCAGGTCTTCTCGCTCCAGGGCGTCGGCCAGTTCGCCGTCCAGGCGATCTCCGACAACGACCTGCCCAAGATCCTCGGCGTCACCCTGCTCGCCGCCTTCTTCATCGTCGCCTGCAACCTCGTGGTCGACCTCCTGTACGCCCTCGTCGACCCCCGCGTGAGGCTCTCGTGACCGACCTCCAGAAGACCCCGTCGGACGCCGCGCAGAACCCGACCGGCGAGCCCTTCCTCTCCGTGCGCGACCTGCGGATCCACTTCGACACCGACGACGGCCTGGTCCGCTCGGTGGACGGGGTCAGCTTCGACCTCCACAAGGGCCGCACCCTCGGCATCGTCGGCGAGTCCGGCTCCGGCAAGTCCGTCACCTCGCTGGGCATCATGGGCCTGCACCGCTCCAAGCGGGCCCGGATCAGCGGCGAGATCCGGCTGAACGGCGAGGACCTGATCGCGGCCGGCCCGGACCGGGTGCGCCAACTGCGCGGCCGCGAACTCGCGATGATCTTCCAGGACCCGCTGACCGCGATGCACCCCTACTACACGGTGGGGCAGCAGATCGTCGAGGCCTACCGGGTGCACCACCCCCAGGCCACCAAGAAGCAGGCCCGGGCGCGCGCCGTCGAGATGCTCGACCGGGTGGGCATCCCGCAGCCCGACCGCCGGGTCGACGACTACCCGCACCAGTTCTCCGGCGGCATGCGCCAGCGCGCGATGATCGCCATGGCCCTGGTCAACGACCCCTCACTGCTGATCGCCGACGAGCCCACCACCGCCCTGGACGTCACCGTCCAGGCGCAGATCCTGGACCTCATCCGCGACCTCCAGGAGGAGTTCGGCTCCGCCGTCATCATCATCACCCACGACCTCGGGGTCGTCGCCGAGCTGGCCGACGACATCCTGGTCATGTACGGCGGCAAGTGCGTCGAGCGCGGACCGGCCGAGACCCTCTTCGACGCGCCCGAACACCCCTACACCTGGGGCCTGCTGGGCTCGATGCCGCGCCTGGACCGGGAACTGCAGGACCGGCTCGTGCCGGTCAAGGGCACCCCGCCCAGCCTGATCAACGTGCCGACGGGCTGCGCCTTCCACCCGCGCTGCCCGTACGCCGAGCTGACCGGCGGGCGCTCCACGAGCGAGGTCCCGGCCCTGGCCGAGGCCGCGCCCGGGCACTTCGCGGCCTGCCACCTGCCGGCCGCGGAACGGCACCGCGTCTTCGCCGAAGAGATCGCCCCCCGGCTGTGAGCCCGGCCTCGTACCACCCTTCTGGAGAGAACCGATGACGGACACTCAGGCGGCACCGATCCCGTCGCCGGCCCCCGCCCCCGACCGCGAGCCGCTGCTCAGGGTGACCGGCCTGACCCGGCACTTCCCGATCCGCAGCGGGCTGCTGCGGCGCCAGACCGGCGCGGTGCGGGCCGTCGACGGCATCGACTTCACCGTCAACGCCGGAGAGACGCTCGGCGTCGTCGGTGAGTCCGGCTGCGGCAAGTCGACCATGGGCCGACTGGTCACCCGGCTGGACGAACCGACCGGCGGGAAGATCGAGTTCGAGGGCACCGACATCACCCACCTGAGCGTCGGGGCGATGCGGCCGCTGCGCCGCGACATCCAGATGATCTTCCAGGACCCGTACTCCTCGCTGAACCCGCGGCACACCGTCGGCACCATCGTCGGCGCGCCGTTCAAGCTGCAGGACGCGGTGCCGGAGGGCGGGCTCAAGAAGGCCGTCCAGGAACTGCTGGAGCTCTGCGGCCTCAGCCCCGAGCACTACAACCGCTACCCGCACGAGTTCTCCGGCGGCCAGCGCCAGCGCATCGGCATCGCCCGGGCGCTCGCGCTGAAGCCGAAGATGATCGTCGCGGACGAGCCGGTCTCCGCGCTGGACGTCTCCATCCAGGCCCAGGTGGTCAACCTGCTGGACGACCTCCAGCAGGAACTCGGCCTGACCTACCTGATCATCGCGCACGACCTCTCGGTGGTCCGGCACGTCTCGGACCGGGTGGCGGTGATGTACCTCGGCAAGGTCGTGGAGATCGCCGACCGGGACTCGCTCTACCGCAGCCCGATGCACCCGTACACCAACGCGCTGATGTCCGCCGTGCCGGTCCCCGACCCGCGCCGCCGCCAGCGCGCCGGCCGCGAGCGGATCCTGCTCACCGGCGACGTGCCGTCCCCGATCAACCCGCCCAGCGGCTGCCGCTTCCGCACCCGCTGCTGGAAGGCGCAGGACGTCTGCGCCGCCCAGGAGCCGCCGCTGGTGGCACTGAAGACGGGACACCAGGTGGCGTGTCACTTCCCTGAGCGCAGCGAAGGGAACGACTAGCGCGGCCCCGGGCGCAGCGAGGGGGCGGCCGGCGCGGCCCCGGGCGCAGCGAGGGGGACGACTGGCGCGGCCCCGGACGCAGCGAGGGGATCGCCCGGCGCGGCCCGGAGAACCCCTGAGACCGCCCCCGGGAGGACGCCGGAGGCGGTCGCCTCCTGCGACCGCACGTGGAGGGGAGGATTCCGGACAAGTCATAGTTGTGCGGTGACCTCGCAGATCTTCCCCTCCGACGTGCAGCAGTCGCTGGACCTCGCCGGCATCTTCGTCTTCGCCCTCTCCGGGGGGCTGCTCGCCGTCCGCAAGAACATGGACATCTTCGGGATCTGCGTGCTGGCGGAGGCCACGGCGCTCGGCGGCGGGGTGATGCGCGACCTGGTGATCGGGGCCACCCCGGTCGCCGCGTTCACCAACCTGGGCTACTTCCTGACCCCGCTCGCCGCCGCGCTGGTGGTGTTCTTCCTGCACCCCGAGGTCGAGCGGATCAACCGCGCGGTGCAGGCCCTGGACGCGCTCGGGCTCGGGCTGTTCTGCGTCACCGGCACCGCCAAGGCGCACGACTACGGCCTCGGCGCGGTCGCGGCCATCGCGCTCGGCATGGTGACCGCGGCCGGCGGCGGCGTGATCCGCGACGTGCTGGCCGGGGAGATCCCCTCGCTGCTGCGCTGGGACCGCGAGATCTACGCCGTCCCTGCCCTGGTCGGCGCCGCCCTGGTCGCGACCCTGATCGCCGCCGACCGGCTCACCGGCCTGACCGGGACCGCCGCCGCGCTCACCGCCTTCGGGCTGCGGATGCTCGCCCTGCGGTACGGCTGGCGCGCCCCGCGGGCCTGGCACCGCAACGGTTCTCGCACCAGCGAGGAGTAGGCGAGCCGCCGTACGCGAGCGAGATCGCCTCGGCCGTGCAGAGCAGCTCCGGCACCATCCGGGCCAGTTCGGCCGCCGCCACCCGGCCGGCCGGAGCGCTCAGCGCGCAGGCCGCGACCGTCCGGCCGCCGCTGCCCGCGACCGGCGCGGCCACGCAGGTCACCGCCTCCCGGTGCTCGGCGGACTCGGCCGCCCAGCCCCGGCGGCGCACCGCCGCCAGCTCGGGCTCGTCCCGCTCGCCGTCCGCCGGCAGGCCGGCCAGCAGCACCCGGCCCACCGCCGTGCCGGTCACCGGGGCGCGGCGCCCGATCCGGGACGGCCCGGCGTCGGCCGGCCCGGCCACCTCGTCCAGGTACAGCACCTCGCCGTCGTGCAGCACCGCGAGCCGGACGGTGAACCCGCAGCGGGCGTTGAGCGCGGCCAGGTACGGTGCGGCCACCTGCCTGACGTCGAAGTCCTCCAGCGCCCGTTCGGCCAGCGACAGCACCCGGCCGCCGAGCCGGTAGCGCAGGTCGGGCTGGCGGCGCGCGAAGCCGTGCTCCTCCAGGGTGCGCAGCAGCCGCAGCGCGGTGGACTTGTGCACTCCGAGGCTGCTCGCGGCCTGGTCGAGCGAGAGCGGGGCCTCGCCGAGCGCGCCGAGCAGGGTCAGCGCGCGGTCGACCGACTGCGACATGGCGCCCCCGTGGATCCGCTGAGAGGTGGGGCGTCAGGCTAACCGCTGGGGGGCGTAGTGGTACAAACCGGCGCCGGACGCCGACGTCCGGCATTGGTACAGACCACTGGCGAGGTGCCGGCCGGTGACCGGCCCGTTCGCGCGGTGGCCGGATCGATGCGCAGGACTGGAGGGCCGCGCCCCGCTGCCCTCTACAATCGGATGGTTATGCCATACCTGGACCATGCGGCGACCACGCCGATGCTGCCCGAGGCGATCGCCGCGATGTCGGCGCACCTGGGGGTGGTCGGCAACGCCTCGTCCCTGCACGCGGCCGGCCGCCGGGCCCGCCGGGTGGTCGAGGAGGCCCGCGAGTCGCTCGCCGACTCGCTCGGCGCCCGCCCGAGCGAGATCGTCCTCACCGGCGGCGGCACCGAGTCCGACAACCTGGCCGTCAAGGGCCTCTACTGGGCCCGCCGGGACGCCGACCCGGCCCGCACCCGGGTGCTGTGCAGCCCGGTCGAGCACCACGCCGTACTGGACGCGGTGCACTGGCTCTCCGAGCACGAGGGCGCCGAGGTCGAGTACCTGCCGGTGGACGAGTACGGCCGGGTGCACCCCGAGGCCCTGCGCGCGGCGATCGAGCGCGACCCCTCCTCGGTCGCGCTGGCCACCGTGATGTGGGCCAACAACGAGGTCGGCACCGTCCAGCCGGTGCGCGAACTCGCGGCCGTGGCCGCCGAGTACGGCGTCCCGATGCACGCCGACGCGGTGCAGGCGCTCGGTCAGGTCCCGGTCTCCTTCGCCGACTCCGGGCTCACCGCGCTCACCGTCACCGGCCACAAGATCGGCGGCCCGTTCGGCATCGGCGCGCTGCTGCTCTCCCGGGGCGCCACGCCCGTGCCGCTGCTGCACGGCGGCGGCCAGGAGCGCGACGTCCGCTCCGGCACCCTGGACGCCCCCGGTGCGGCCGGCTTCGCGGCCGCCGCGGCGGTGGCGGTGGAGAAGCGGGCGGAGCAGGCGGCCACCCTCGGCGCGCTGCGGGACTCCCTGGTCGCGCAGGTGCTGGCGGCGGTGCCGGACGCGGTGCTCAACGGCGATCCGAAGGGCGAGGGCCGGCTGCCCGCCAACGCCCACTTCTCCTTCCCCGGGTGCGAGGGCGACGCGCTGCTGATGCTGCTGGACGCGGCCGGCATCGAGTGCTCCACCGGCTCGGCCTGCACGGCCGGGGTGCCGCAGCCCAGCCACGTGCTGCTCGCGATGGGCGTCGACCCGCTGCTGGCACGCGCCTCGCTGCGGTTCTCGCTCGGCCACACCTCGGTGCGGGCGGACGTCACGGCGCTGGCGCAGGCCATCGGCCCGGTGGTGCAGCGGGCGCGCAACGCGGGCCTGGCGTCGGTCCGGCGGTAGGTTCTTCCGGTCGGGCACGTCCCTCGGCCACGTACTCTTGTACTCACCATGACTGACTTCCCGGGTGCCCCGACCACTCCGTCCACCGGCCGCCTGCGCGTGCTCGCGGCGATGTCCGGCGGAGTCGACTCCGCCGTCGCCGCCGCCCGCGCCGTCGAAGCGGGCCACGAGGTGACCGGCGTCCACCTGGCGCTGTCCGCCAACCCGCAGTCCTTCCGCACCGGCGCCCGCGGCTGCTGCACCATCGAGGACTCCCGGGACGCCCGGCGGGCCGCCGACGTGATCGGCATCCCCTTCTACGTCTGGGACCTGGCGGAGCGGTTCCGCGAGGACGTCATCGACGACTTCGTCGCCGAGTACGCCGCCGGGCGGACCCCGAACCCCTGCCTGCGCTGCAACGAGAAGATCAAGTTCGCCGCGCTGCTGGACAAGGCGGTCGCGCTGGGCTTCGACGCCGTCTGCACCGGCCACTACGCCCGGATCGTCGACCTGCCGGACGGCTCGCGGGAGCTGCACCGGGCCGTCGACGCGGCGAAGGACCAGTCGTACGTGCTGGGCGTGCTCGACGCCGACCAGCTCGCCCACTCCCTCTTCCCGCTCGGTGACACCACCAAGGAGGAGATCCGGGCCGAGGCCGAGCTCCGGGGCCTCGCGGTGGCGAAGAAGCCGGACAGCCACGACATCTGCTTCATCGCCGACGGCGACACCCAGGGCTTCCTGGCCAGGCACCTCGGCACGGCGACCGGCGACATCCTCGACGTCGACGGCACCAAGCTCGGCGAGCACGACGGCGCGTACGGCTTCACCATCGGCCAGCGCAAGGGCCTGCGGATCGGCCGCCCGGCGGCGGACGGCAAGCCGCGGTACGTGCTCGACATCTCCCCGGTGAACAACACCGTGACGGTCGGCCCGGTCGAGGGCCTGGACGTCACCGGGCTGACCGCCATCCGCCCCCGCTGGTGCGGCACCGAGCCCCTGGCCGACGGCCGCTACACCGCCCAGCTCCGCGCCCACGGCGAAGAGGTGCCGGTCTCCGCCTCGGTGGTCGACGGCGAACTCCGAGTCCAGCTCGACACCCCGGTCCGCGGCATCGCCCCCGGCCAGGCCGTGGTGCTCTACGACGGCACCCGCGTGGTCGGCTCCGCGACCATCGCCACGACCGAGCGCCCGGCCGTCAAGGCCTGAGAAGCGGCTGCCCGGAGAAGGAGCGCGCCGGCGGGCCCGGGTCCGGGAACCGGGCCCAGCCGTACGGCTGTCGCGTGATCAGGCGGAGCGCGCCGCCGGGACGGTGGCCCAGGAGGACCAGCGGCCCTTGTTGTAGTCGGCCGCCAGGGTTTGGACGGTGCCGTCGGTGCTGACGCCGTAGACGTACATCACGTTGTTGAGACCACCGTCCCGGAGCCGTTCGGCGTCACGCTGAGCCTGGCGAAGCTCGTCCCGCCTCGGAAGCTGACGCCCGGTGCTACTGCACCTCGCGGTACCAGCGGCGGTGCACGACGGGCTCGACGCACAGGACCGCCGCACCGGCGACGGCGCCGACCAGCAGTGCCGCCGCGCCGCCGCCGTTGAGGAGCGCGCCGAGGCAGGCGGCCGCGACGGCCACCGGCCGCAGCAGGGTCAGCGGGCCGAGGCCGATGACCATGGCCAGGGTGCCGGCGCGGAAGGGCAGCGCGAAGTAGGCCGCCAACGAGAGCAGCACGGCGACGGCGTACAGGCTCAGCGGGAGCAGGTAGCCCCAGCCGCCGGTGGCGAGGGTGTCGTACGCCCGTGCCCGGTCGGCGGAGGCCAGCAGCACGAGCGCGGCGACCGCCGCGGGCGCGAGCAGCAGCGGCGCCCCGACGGCGAGACCGCGCAGCGCGGCGCGGAGGTTGCGCCGATGCTTGCGGATGCGGGCGTCGCGCCCGGCGTAGGCGCGGAAGCCGCTGAAGGCGGCGTCGACCAGGCCCAGCAGCAGGAGCGGCACGGCGGGTGTCATCGGGCGCCCCCGTCCAGGTGCTCGGGCCCGACGAGCCGGCGCGACGCCCGCCCCATGGCCGCCCGCAGCGGTGCCTCCAGCTCCGGACGTATCCCGAGGACGGGCCGCAGCGTGGTGCAGAACGGGTTGGCGAGCCCGCGCGGTTCGTACATCAGCGCCCGCATGCCGGGCACCGCCGCCGCGCGCAGCAGCACCTCGTCGGGGTGCGCCCGCCGCGCGGAGGCGACGCCGTCGTGGCGGCCGAGCGGGTGGCGCATCCGGGCGCGGTGGAAGACCCAGGCGCCGACCGGGGCGAGGCGGGTCGCGGCGATGTCGTAGTGGCAGAAGGCGAGCGCGGGCGAGGCGGCCTGGGCCCGGAAGAACTCGCCCAGCCCGGGGGCGCTGAAGTGGTGCAGCACGCCGGTGGAGAGGTAGACCGTCGCGGCTTCCGGCAGTTCGAAGGCGTTGCCGTGGACGAAGCGGCAGTCGAGCCCCTCCGCGCGGGCGAGCCGGTCGGCCTCGCCGACGAGTGCGGCGTTGAGGTCGACGCCGACGAGTTCGACGTCGGGCCCGAGCGCGCCGGTGGCGGCGAGCCGGCGGACCAGGTAGCCGAGGCCGCAGCCGACGTCGACCAGGCGGTACGGCCCGGGATGGCCACCGGTCGCCCGGATCGCGGTGAAGAGCGGGCCGAGCAGGTGGACCAGGCGGGTGCCGATGCGCAGTTCCTCGCTCAGCCGCTGGAGTTCGGTGTGCACGCTGATGAGCAGGCGGTCCACGGCTTCGGGGACGAGGGCGCCGCGGTCATCGACGGGCAGCCCGGCGACGACCCGGGCCGCGCGTTCGTCCCCGTGCTCGCGCAGCTGCCGGAGGATCTCGTCGCGGCGGACCGGGAGCCGACGGCCGTCGCGCGGGTCCACGGCCGTGATGAGGTCGGATATCTCGAGATGGCGCACGCGCAGCAACCTAGCTGCTGCCGGTGCCCGGGCGTCATGGCGGTGAACCCGAGCCGCACGGCGTGATAGACCATTCAGCACTATGAACATCACGGTCTTCTGCTCCGCGTACTCGCTCGACGCCCGTTACTCCGCTCCCGCCGCCGAGTTCGCGCGGCTGCTCGGGGAGGGCGGGCACACCCTCGTGTGGGGCGGCTCCGACGCCGGGCTGATGGGCCTGCTCGCCGACGAGGTGAAGGCGGCCGGGGGCAGGCTCGTCGGCATCATGGTCGAGATGCTGAAGCACAAGGGGTACGTCGGGGCGGACGAGCTGGTGATGACCGGCGACCTCGCCGAGCGGAAGGCGCTGCTGGCCTCGCGGGCGGACGCGATCGTCGTGCTGGTCGGCGGGCTGGGCACGATGGACGAGGTCACCGAGGTGCTGGAGCTCAAGAAGCACGGCATGTTCGAGAAGCCCGTGGTCGTGCTGGACACCGAGGGCTTCTACGCGGGCCTGCGCACCCAGTTGGAGCGGATGGACGCCGAGGGCTTCCTGCCCCGGCCGCTCACCGAGCTGGTCACCTTCGCGGACACGCCCGCCGAGGTGTTCGCGCAGCTCAAGGCCTGAGAGGATCGGGGCCATGGCTGCACACCTGATCACCGGCGCCGGCTCCGGCATCGGCGCCGTCCTGGCCACGAAGCTCGCCGAACGCGGCGACGACCTCTGGCTGCTGGCCCGCGACGCCCGCCGGGCCGCCGAGCTGCGGGAGCGCTTCCCCGGGGCGCGCACCCTGGTCGGCGACCTCGGCGACCCGGCCAAACTGTCCTGGGCCTTCGGCCACCAGCAACCGCCCGGCGAGCTGGACTCGCTGCTGCACGTGGCGGGCGTGGTCGAGCTGGGCACGGTCGGCGACCTGCCGGTGAAGTCCTGGCAGGAGACGCTCAACGTCAACCTGGTCGCGCCCGCCGAGCTGACCCGCCTGCTGCTGCCCTCGCTCCGGCTCGCCAAGGGCCACGTGGTCTTCGTGAACTCCGGCGCCGGCCTGTTCGCCCACGCCGAGTGGTCGGCGTACGCGGCGAGCAAGCACGGGTTGAAGGCGCTCGCCGACTCGCTGCGCGCCGAGGAGCACCCGGCCGGCGTCCGGGTCACCTCGGTGTACCCCGGGCGCACCGCCACCCCGATGCAGGTCAAGGTGCACCAGCAGGAGGGCAAGGAGTACGACGCCGGCCGCTGGATCGAGCCGGAGTCCGTCGCCAAGGCCGTCCTGGCCGCGCTGGACGCCTCGCGGGACGCGCAGATCACCGACATCACCGTCCGCCCCGGGTACTGAGGCCACCCGGGCCCCGCGTCCCCCCGGGTACCGACCGACCGGCCCGCGCCGCGCACTAGGCTCGGACGGGTGAGCACTCCACACCCCTTCCCCGACCTGCGCGGCGCCGCGACCGGCGTCGGCTCATTGCCCGGTACCGACGCCCGCGAGGCGGCCAAGACCGCCACCGGGGCGCTGGAGCACCTGCCGTTCCTGCCCGAACTGCCCGCGCGCGGACCGGGCGCCGACATGATCGGGCGCGGCGCCGGCCTCCTGGTCGAGCTGTTCGCGCAGACCGAGCCCAGCGGCTGGCGGTTCACCGACCGCCCCGGCCGGGACACCCGGCGCGCGCACTCCTGGCTCGGCGAGGACCTGGACGCCCTGGAGGAGTTCACCCAGGGCTACCGCGGCGCGCTCAAGGTCCAGGCGGTCGGCCCCTGGACGCTGGCGGCGGGCATCGAGCTGAAGCACGGCGAGAAGGCGCTCTCCGACCACGGCGCCTGCCGGGACATCGCCGGCTCGCTCACCGAGGGGCTGCGCCGCCACCTCGCGGAGGTCCGCAGGCGCGTCCCCGGCGCGGAGCCCGTCCTGCAGCTGGACGAGCCCTCGCTGCCCGCCGTGCTGGCCGGCGCCGTCAAGACCGCCAGCGGCTTCCAGCGGCTGCGCGCGGTGGACCGGCAGGTCGCCGAGGAGGTGCTGCGCGAGGTGGTCCGCGGCCTGGACGCACCGGTGGTGGTGCACTCCTGCGCCCCCGAGGTCCCGATCCCGCTGCTGCGCCGCGCCGGGGTGGCCGGGATCTCCCTCGACTTCTCGCTCCTCACCGAGCGGTCGGACGACGACCTCGGCGAGGCGGTGGAGGCGGGCACGGTGATCCTCGCTGGTGTCGTCCCCGCCACTGACCAGGCGGTGTCCGACCCGGCCGGTAGTGTCCAGGGTGTCAGGACCTGGTGGCGCAGGCTGGGGTTCGCCCCGGAGCTGCTGGGCCGCCGCGTGCTGGTGACGCCGACCTGCGGGCTGGCCGGGGCCTCCCCGGCGTACGCGCGCAGGGCGTTGGCCCAGAGCGCGCGGGCGGCGCAGAGCCTGGTGGACGACCCGGAATGAGAACGTAGGAGGGCTTGCGGTGACGGCTGTCGAGGGCTGGGAGGACGTGCCGGCGGAGGTGCGCCGGCGGCACGCCGAGCTGGCGAAGGAGATCACCGACCACCGCGTCCGGTACTACGAGCAGGACGCCCCGGTCGTCAGCGACGCCGAGTTCGACGCGCTGATGCGCGAGCTGGAGGCGCTGGAGGCCGAGCACCCCGCGCTGGTCACCCCCGACTCGCCGACGCAGCGGGTCGGCGGCGCCCCCACCGCGCTGTTCGCCGAGGTCGAGCACCGCGAGCGCCTCCTCAGCCTCGACAACGCGATGGACGACGAGGAGCTCGCCGCCTGGGCCGAGCGGGTCGCCACCGAGCTGCACGGCATCGACTACCACTACCTGTGCGAGCTCAAGGTGGACGGCCTGGCGGTCAACCTCACCTATGAGAACGGCCAGTTGGTGCAGGCGGCGACGCGCGGCGACGGCCGGGTGGGCGAGGACATCACCGCCAACGTCCGCACCATCAAGGAGATCCCGCACCGGCTCAAGGGGGACGACGTCCCCGAGCTGGTGGAGATCCGGGGTGAGGTCTACTTCCCCACCGAGGCCTTCGAGGCGCTCAACGCCTCCTTCGTGGAGGAGAACGAGCGCCGCCGCCGGGAGAACGAGGAGCGCGCCCGGGAGGGCAAGCGGCCCCGGGCGATGATCCGGCTGTTCATGAACCCCCGCAACGCCGCCGCCGGTTCGCTGCGCCAGAAGGACCCGCACGTCACCGCCTCGCGCCCGCTGCACATGGTGGTGCACGGCATCGGCGCCCGGGTCGGCTTCGACATCGACAACCAGTCGCACGCCTACGACCTGCTGCGCGAGTGGGGCCTGCCCACGGCCCGGCACAACAAGGTGGTCGGGACGCTGGACGAGGTCCGGGCCTTCATCAAGCACTTCGGTGAGCAGCGCCACTCGGTCGAGCACGAGATCGACGGCGTGGTCGTCAAGGTGGACGAGATCGCCCTGCAGGGCCGGCTCGGCGCCACCTCGAAGTCCCCGCGCTGGGCGATCGCCTGGAAGTACCCGCCGGAGGAGGTCACCGGCAAGCTGGCCGAGATCAGGGTCGGCATCGGCCGCACCGGCCGGGCCACCCCGTACGCGGTGCTGGCCGAGCCGGTGAAGGTGGCCGGCTCGATGGTGCAGTACGCGACGCTGCACAACCAGGAGGTCGTCAAGGCCAAGGGCGTGCTGCTCGGCGACACCGTCGTGCTGCGCAAGGCCGGTGACGTCATCCCGGAGATCCTCGGCCCGGTGGAGGACCTGCGGGACGGCACCGAGCGGGAGTTCGTGATGCCCTCGCACTGCCACGAGTGCGGGGCCGAGCTGCGCCCGATGTCCGAGGGGGACATCGATCTGCGCTGCCCCAACGCCCAGTTCTGCCCGGCCCAGATCCGCGAGCGGATCGCCTTCCTCGGCGGCCGGTCGAGCCTGGACGTCGAGGGCCTCGGCTACGTCGCGGCGACGGCGCTGACCCAGCCGCTGGAGCCGGCCGAGGCGCCGGTGAAGGACGAGGGCGACGTCTTCGGGCTGACGATGGAGCAGTTGCTGCCGATCCAGGTGCTGGTCCGCGACCCGAAGACGGGCATGCCGAAGCTGGACGACCGCACCGGCAAGGAGAAGAGGGCCACCTTCTTCGCCAACCAGAAGGGCGAGCCCAAGAAGACCGCCGGAGTCCTGCTGGAGAACCTGGAGAAGGTGAAGGACCGTCCGCTCTGGCGGTTCCTCAACGGCCTCTCGATCCGGCACGTGGGGCCGGTCGCGGCCCAGGAGCTGGCCCGGGAGTTCCGCGACCTGGACCGGATCTTCTCGGCCACCGAGGAGGAGCTGGCCGCGGTCGAGGGCGTCGGGCCGATCATCGCCCGGTCCGTGGTCGAGTGGTACCAGGAGCAGTGGCACCGCGACATCCTGGAGAAGTGGCGTGCCGCCGGTGTCCGGTTCACCGAGGAGTTCGCGGACGAGGAGGAGGCGGAGCGCCCGCTGGAGGGCCTGACCGTGGTCGTCACGGGCACGCTCTCCGGCCACACCCGGGACGGCGCCAAGGAGGCGCTGACCTCCCGCGGAGCGAAGGTGACCGGTTCGGTTTCGAAGAAGACCGATTTCGTCGTGGCCGGTGACAACCCGGGATCGAAGTACGACAAGGCGCTTCAGCTCGGACTGCCCGTCCTGGACGACGCCGGCTTCGCCGTCCTGCTGGCCGACGGGCCGGCCGCCGCCCGCGCCCACCTGGGACTTCCGGATCCGGAGGAGGCCGGGCCGGCGCAGGAGGAGCCGGTCGAGGGCTGATCCGCCGGCGCCCCGAGCAGGGGGTGGCCGAATCCGTGTTGTTATCGTCCTGATGCAACGTCACCGGGTGCCGTCCGGTGAAAGCGGGCATTGTGTCACTGTGTGACACCAGGGCGCGGTGGCGCGTTTCCGGTTGTCCGAAAGTCTGCCCACCGGGTCGGCCCCGGCATACCCTGGTGCGCAACAGAGTGTCAGCAGGGGTGGGGGCACCGGCTGAGCCGGTGCTCCTCGGGGTCGCTCCATGCCCGGCAGCTGTCGGTACCGGCACGGTGCCTCACCGTAAGGCGGCCTGACGGGGCGGGCCCGACGGAGGACAGGGCTTATGGATCGTACGACCGGCGGTGCGCCCACACGCCCGCCGCAGGGGGTGGCGGGTGCGGTCCTGCTGCTCGGCGTGCTGTTGGCCGGTGCCGCGCCGCTCATCCCGCTGGCCGTCCTGGTCTACCGGTACGAACCCGAGCTGCTGCCGCTGTTCGCCGTGCCCCTGGCCGTGCTGGTGGCGGCCTGGCGGATCGCCCGGGACCGCGCCCGTGACCAACTGACCGACCCGCTGACGGACCTGCCCAACCGTCAGGCCCTGCTGCTGGCCGCCCAGGAGGCGATCGCCGAGTGCGACCAGGGCTACAGCGTCGGTCTCATCCTGCTCGACCTCGATCGCTTCCGCTCACTCAATGACACACTCGGTCATACGGCCGGTGACCGCCTGCTGGTTCACATCTCCCGCCGCCTCCACCGGGCGCTGCGCTCCGGCGGCCCGGCCGGCAGCGCCACCCGGGAGTCCATCGACGACGTCTTCGCCGGGCTGCCCCGGCACTACCGGCGCGGCCGCCCGATGGTGGCCCGGATGGGCGGCGACGAGTTCGCCGTCCTGCTGCCCGGGATCAACTGCCCGGACAGCCTGGAACGGGTCGCCAAGGCGCTGATCGCCGAACTCGCCGCCCCGATCCGGCTGGACGGGCTGCTGCTCGTCCTGGAGGCCAGCGCCGGCGTCTGCGTCTACCCGCAGCACGCCCAGGACGCCGAGTCGCTGCTGCGCCGGGCCGACGTCGCGATGGGCCACGCCCAGCAGAGCTGCGCCGGCGTCGCCCAGTACGACGAGACCCAGGACGCCGACACCCCGTACCGGATCGGACTGCTCGGGGACCTGCGCCGGGCCCTGGAGACCGGCGAGGTGCAGCTGCACTACCAGCCCAAGGTGGCCTTCGACGGCCGGGTGGTCGGGCTGGAGGCGCTGCTGCGCTGGGAGCGCCCCGGCCAGGGCCGGGTCTCGCCGGACGAGTTCGTCGGGCTCGCCGAGTCCAGCGGCCTGATGCCCCGGCTCACCGACTACGTGCTGGAGGCGGCGGTCGGCCAGCTCGCCTACTGGCGCGACCAGGGCCTGCAGGTGCAGGTCGCGGTCAACGTCTCGCCGCGGGACGTGCTCAACCCCGGCTTCGCCCAGCGCGTGGCCGGCCACCTCGTGCGCCACCAGGTGCCGGCCCACGCCCTGCAGCTGGAGATCACCGAGCGGCTGCTGCTGGACGACTCCCGGCGCGCCGCCGACACCCTGGCCGAGCTGCGCGGCTACGGCGTCGGGATGTCCCTGGACGACTTCGGCACCGGGCACTCCTCGCTGGTGCGGCTGCGCAGCCTGCCGGTCGGCGAGCTGAAGATCGACCGCTCCTTCGTCTCCCGGATGGTCGCCGACGACCACGACGCGGCGGTGGTCCGCTGCTCGGTGGAGCTCGCCCACTCGCTGGGCCTGACCGTGGTGGCCGAGGGCGTCGAGGACGACGAGACCTGGGAGCGGCTGCACTGCATGGGCGTGGACGCCGTCCAGGGCTGGCTGGTGTCGGCCGCGCTGCCAGCCGAGCAGGCCACCGCCTGGCTGCGGGTGCACCGCACCGGGGCCCCGCCGGTCGAGCGGCTGGGCGCGCCCCCGCAGCTGCCCCCCGGGCTCCAGCCGCTCCAGGGCGGCACGCCGGCGCAGGGGAAGCCGGTCGTCCAGCAGGCCGTCCCGCCGGTGCTGCCGCCGACGCTCCCGCCCGTCCTGCCCCCGGTGGTCCAGGCGGTGCAGGCCGCGCAGATGGAGGTCAAGGCGCCGGGTGCGCAGAGCTGGGCCCGCTACCGGCCGCAGTGACGGCGGCAGTGCCGGTGCCGGTGACGGCGGTGGCGACGAGGGCGGCGACGAGGGCGGCAACGGGGGGCGGTGACGGGCACCGCGGGTCACTCGTTGGCCGGTGGACGGGCGGGGCCCCATAGGATGGGGTGCAAAGACCATGAGGACGGAGCGCCGGACCCGGCTGCTCCTGCCCGGGCCCGGCACCGCCCGCAAGGCACCGCCGGGTCTCACCAGAACTCACCCTGAGGATCGCTGCATGCCTGGCATCACGCGCGAGGAGGTCGCCCACCTCGCCCGGCTGTCGCGTCTTGAGCTGAAGCCCGAAGAGCTGGACCACTTCGCCGAGCAGCTCGACGTGATCATCGGCGCGGTCGCCCGCGTTTCCGAGGTCGCCGGACAGGACGTCCCGCCGACCTCCCACCCGCTGCCGCTGACCAACGTCATGCGCGCGGACGAGGTGCGGCCCTCGCTCACCCCGGAGGAGGCGCTGTCCGGCGCCCCCGCCGCCGAGGAGCAGCGTTTCCGTGTGCCGCAGATCCTCGGGGAGGACTGACCGAGATGACCGAGCTGATCAAGTACACCGCGGCCGAGACGGCCGCCGCCATCGCCAAGGGCGAGGTGTCGGCCGTCGAGGTCGCGCAGGCGCACCTGGACCGCATCGAGGCCGTCGACGAGAAGGTCAACGCCTTCCTGCACGTCGACACCGAGGGCGCGCTGGCCGCCGCCAGGGCCGTCGACGGGAAGCGCGCCAAGGGCGAGGAGCTGGGCCCGCTGGCCGGCGTCCCGCTCGCGCTGAAGGACGTCTTCACCACCAAGGGCGTCCCGACCACCTGCGGCTCCAAGATGCTCGAAGGCTGGATCCCGCCGTACGACGCCACGCTGACCACCCGTCTCAAGGACGCCGGCGTCGTCATCCTCGGCAAGACCAACATGGACGAGTTCGCGATGGGCTCCTCCACCGAGAACTCCGCCTACGGCCCGACCGGCAACCCGTGGGACCTCACCCGCATCCCCGGTGGCTCCGGCGGCGGTTCGGCCGCCGCGCTGGCCGCCTTCGAGGCCCCGCTGGCGATCGGCACCGACACCGGCGGCTCGATCCGCCAGCCGGGCGCCGTCACCGGCACCGTCGGCGTCAAGCCGACCTACGGCTCGGTGTCCCGCTACGGCCTGGTGGCGTTCTCCAGCAGCCTGGACCAGGGCGGCCCGTGCGCCCGCACCGTGCTGGACGCGGCGCTGCTGCACGAGGCCATCGCCGGGCACGACCCGCTGGACTCCACCTCGATCGACGCGCCCGTCCCGGCCGTGGTCGAGGCCGCCAAGATGCGCGACGTCCGCGGCATGCGGATCGGCGTGGTCAAGGAGTTCGCCGGCGAGGGCTACCAGGCCGGCGTGATGCAGCGCTTCAACGAGTCGGTGGAGCTGCTGCGCGAGCTGGGCGCCGAGGTCGTCGAGGTCTCCTGCCCGTCCTTCACCCTGGCGCTGCCGGCCTACTACCTGATCGCGCCGAGCGAGTGCTCCTCCAACCTGGCCCGCTTCGACGCCATGCGCTACGGCCTGCGGGTCGGCGACGACGGCACCCGCTCGGCGGAGGAGGTCACCGCGCTGACCCGCGAGGCCGGCTTCGGCGACGAGGTCAAGCGCCGCATCATCCTGGGCACCTACGCCCTGTCCTCGGGCTACTACGACGCCTACTACGGCTCGGCCCAGAAGGTCCGCACGCTGATCTCGCGCGACTTCGACACCGCCTTCGCGGGGGTGGACGTGCTGGTCTCGCCGACCACGCCGACCACGGCCTTCCCGATCGGCGAGCGCGCCGACGACCCGATGGCGATGTACCTGGCCGACCTGTGCACGATTCCGTCGAACCTGGCGGGCAACGCGGCCATGTCGCTGCCGGTCGGCCTGGCGCCGGAGGACAATCTCCCGGTCGGCCTGCAGATCATCGCACCCGCGATGGCGGACGACCGCCTGTACCGTGTGGGCGGCGCCGTCGAGGCCGCACTCAACGACAAGTGGGGGCACACCCTGCTGGAGGAGGCACCGGCACTGTGAGCAAGATCGAGAAGGCCAAGGCCCAGTCCGCTTCTGTGAAGGGGTGGAAGCACTCGAAGCCCGGCCTGTGGCTGTCCATCGGCACCAGCGCGTTCGGCGCGATCTCCATCGCCAAGGACGTCCGCAAGGCCCGCGAGGAGAGCGACACCCTCAAGCTGGTCAACGCCCTGGTCGGCGCCGCCGCGCTCGTCACCGGCACCGCCCTGCTGGTGCGCGAGCTGCGCCGGCTGGGCTCCGACGACGTGCTGCTGGGCTGAACCGAGCTCTCAGGCCCGGCCCCGCGCCCAGGCACGGCGGCCGGGCCCGTACCTCCCAAGTCTTTAGTTGAGAAGGGACGCTGTGAGCGTCATGACCCTGGTCTCCTACGAGGACGCTCTGGCGTCGTACGACCCGGTGATGGGCCTTGAGGTCCACGTCGAGCTCGGTACCAAGACCAAGATGTTCTGCGGTTGCTCCACCGAGCTGGGCGCCGAGCCGAACAGCCAGACCTGTCCGACCTGCCTGGGCCTGCCGGGCTCGCTGCCGGTGGTCAACGCGGTCGGCGTGGAGTCGGCCGTCAAGATCGGCCTGGCGCTGAACTGCGAGATCGCCGAGTGGTGCCGGTTCGCGCGGAAGAACTACTTCTACCCGGACATGCCCAAGAACTTCCAGACCTCGCAGTACGACGAGCCGATCGCCTTCAACGGCTACCTCGACGTGCAGCTGGAGGACGGCACGACCTTCCGTGTGGAGATCGAGCGCGCCCACATGGAGGAGGACACCGGCAAGTCCAGCCACGTCGGCGGCGCGACCGGCCGCATCCACGGCGCCACCCACTCGCTGCTCGACTACAACCGGGCCGGCATCCCGCTGATCGAGATCGTCACCAAGCCGATCGAGGGGGCCGGCGAGCGCGCCCCCGAGGTCGCCAAGGCGTACGTGGCCGAGCTGCGCGAGGTGATCCGCTCGCTGGGCGTCTCCGAGGCCCGGATGGACAAGGGCCAGATGCGCTGCGACGTCAACCTGTCGCTGCGCCCCAACGGCACCTCGACCTTCGGCACCCGCTCGGAGACCAAGAACGTCAACTCGCTGCGCAGCGTGGAGCGGGCGGCCCGCTACGAGATCCAGCGGCACGCCACCGTGCTGACCGACGGCGGCACGATCGTCCAGGAGACCCGGCACTTCCACGAGGACAACGGCACCACCACCTCGGGCCGGATCAAGGACAACGCCGAGGACTACCGCTACTTCCCGGAGCCGGACCTGGTGCCGGTGGCTCCCAGCCGCGAGTGGGTCGAGCAGCTGCGCGCCGCCCTGCCCGAGCTGCCGCGGGTGCGCCGCGCCCGGCTGCAGGCCGAGTGGGGCCTGTCCGACAAGGACATGCAGTCCGTCCTCAACGCCGGTGCGGTGGAGCCGATCCAGGAGACCATCGCGGCCGGTGCCCCGGCCGACCAGGCCCGCAAGTGGTGGATGGGCGAGCTGGCCCGTCGCGCCAACGAGACCGGCACCGAGCTGAGCGAGCAGCCGATCACCCCGGCGCAGGTCGCCCGGGTCGCCGCGCTCGTCGCCGAGGGCAAGCTGAACGACAAGCTGGCCCGCCAGGTCATCGAGGGCGTGCTGGCCGGCGAGGGCGAGCCGGACGAGATCGTCGAGAAGCGCGGCCTGGCCGTGGTGTCGGACGACTCCGCGCTGGGCGCGGCCGTCGACCAGGCCATCGCCGAGAACGAGGCGATCGCCGCCAAGATCCGCGACGGCAAGGTCCAGGCCGTGGGCGCGCTGGTCGGCGCGGTCATGAAGGCCACCCGCGGCCAGGCCGACGCCGCCCGCGTGAAGGACCTGATCCTGGAGCGGCTCGCCGCGGCAGGACAGTGAGCACGGCCTGGAGAAGGCGGGGCCTCGGCTGAGGCGCCACCCAGGCCGTCCATCCCGCCTTCCTAAGGCATCTAAGGCATCTAAGGCCCTCTAAGTAAGGCCTAAGGCCCGGTCTCACCTCTGTATTGGGGTGAGGCCGGGCCTCAAACCTTTCGAGGGGCGGGATCTAAGGCATCCCGGCCCGGGAAGATCGGGCAGGCTCCCGATGTGGCACCCCCCACTGGGGGAGGAAGCTCTTACTCGTCAGGGAAACGCAGTGAGACCCACAAGGGGAAGCCCAAATGATCGAGTACCAGACCTTCCAGCAACAGGCCCACGAGCTCGTGGTCCGCGCCGAGCACGAGCGCCTGGTGCGCGAGGCCCGGGAGGCGAACCGCCTGCGCCGCCGTCCGGTGGCCGCCCGCTTCCAGCGGCGCCCCGTGCGTCGGCCCGAATGCTGACGGGGCGGCACCGGCGCGGTGCCGAAGGAGTCCGGGAGGGGGAGACGCTGCGAGTGAGCGTCTCCCCCTCCGGGCGTTCGCCGGGGGAGATAACCCCTGACCCGGC
The DNA here is from genome assembly GCF_055585785.1 of Kitasatospora sp. NPDC053308. Lineage (NCBI taxonomy): Bacteria > Bacillati > Actinomycetota > Actinomycetes > Kitasatosporales > Streptomycetaceae > Kitasatospora > Kitasatospora sp. NPDC053308. The sequence goes on from NZ_JBVJJY010000005.1 coordinate 473,903, forward strand.
CCCCACCGGCTATGGCATGCTCGCCTCCATGCAGCAGATATCGGTCAGCCCCGTCTTCGTCGGCCGTGGCAGCGAGATCACCGAACTGACCGACGCGCTGCGCCGGGCGGGCACCGGCAGCCCGCAGGCCGTGCTGATCGGCGGCGAGGCCGGCGTCGGAAAGACCCGGCTGCTGGAGGAGTTCCTGCAGCGCGCCGCGGACCGGGGAGCGGTCACCTCGCTCGGCGGCTGTCTGGAAGTCGGCGCCGAGGGCCTGCCGTACGCGCCGCTGGCCGCCGCGCTGCGCCGGCTGCACCGCTCGCTGGGCACCGAGTTCGAGGCCGCCGCGGCCGGCAGCGAGGGCCATCTCGCCCGTCTGATCTCCGAGTTCGGCGAGGCGGACGGCGAACCGAACGACGAGTACGGCCGGGCCCGGCTGTTCGAGCACACCGCGAGGCTGTTCGAACGGCTCGGCGCGGACCGTACCCTCGTCCTCGCCGTCGAGGACCTGCACTGGTCCGACCGCTCCACCCGCGAGCTGCTCGCCTTCCTGGTGCGCACCCTGCACCGCTCCCGGGTGCTGCTGGTCGCCACCTACCGCAGCGACGACCTGCACCGCCGCCACCCGCTGAGGCCCTTCCTCGCCGAACTCGACCGGCTGCGCACCGTCCAGCGGCTGGAGCTTGAGCGGTTCGACCGCCGCGAGGTGGCCGCCCAGCTGGCCGGCATCCTCGGCACCGCCGACCCCGACCACCAGCTGGTGGACCGGATCCACCGCCGCTCGGAGGGCAACCCCTTCTTCGTCGAGGAGCTGGCCACCGCCTTCCACGACGGCTGCGGCGCCGGGCTGACCGACTCGCTGCGGGACATCCTGCTGGTGCGGGTCGAGGGCCTGGACGAGGAGGCCCAGCGGGTGGTCCGGATCGCCGCCGAGGGCGGCTCGCACGTCGAACACGCCCTGCTGGCCGCCGTGCTGGACGACGACGAGGAAGCGCTGATCGAGGCGCTGCGCTCGGCCGTCGGCGCCAACATCCTGCGCCCGGACAGCGAGGGCGAGGGCTACCGGTTCCGCCACGCGCTGGTCCGCGAGGCCGTCTCGGAGGACCTGCTGCCCGGCGAACGGCACCGGATCAACCGGATGTTCGCGCTCGCCGTGGAGGCCCAGCCGCAGCTGCTCGCCCCCGACGCGCTGCCGGCCCGGCTGGCCAACTACTGGTACCACGCGCACGATCCGGCCCGGGCCCTGCCGACCGCCCTGGACGCCGCCCGCGCGGCCCGCCGCCGCAACGCCTTCGCCGAGCAACTGGGCATGCTGGAAAGGGCCCTGGAGCTGTGGGACATGGTCTCCGAGGACGTGCTGGCGCACACCCTGCGCCCGTACGACTGGGCCGAGACCTACCCGCCCGGGTCCTGCGACCACAGCGCCGCCGACGAGGACTGCGACCGGATCCAGCTGGAGGACGTGCTGGCCGAGGCGGTGGTCGCGGCCCGGCGCTGCGGGGACCGCGAGCGCGGCCTGAGCCTGGCCAAGCGCGGGGTGCGGCTGGTCGACGAGACGGTGCACCCGGTCCGGGCGGCCTGGTTCCGGATCAACCGGGCCCGGATGCTGGGCAGTCTGCGCCGCTCCGGCGACGAGGAGGAGATCGCCCACGCGCTGCGGCTGGTGGCCGAGCTGCCGCCGTCCGCCGTCCAGGCGGAGGTGTTCGCGCTCGGAGCCGGTTCGGCGCTGCTCAAGAAGCCCGGGCCCGAGCACCTCGAACTCGCCGAGCGGGCGATCCGGATCGCCCGGGAGGTCGGCGCGCACTCGGTCGAGGTGCACGCCCGGATGACGCTCGGCAGCCTGCGTCACGACGTGCACGGCGACGCCGAGGGCGGGTTGGCCGAACTCGCCGGAGCGGTCGAGCGGGCCCGCCGCCTGGGCGTGCCCGACCTGCTGCTGCGCGGCCTCAACAACCTGGCCAGCCTGCAGCGCGGGCTGGGCCGGGCCGAGGAGGCCGTCCGGCTGGCCCGGGAGGGCCTGGAGTTCGCGGACGGCAACGGCCTGCAGCGCAACATCGGCGCCATCCTGACCGGCAACCTGGTCGAGGCGCTGATCGACCTCGGACGGCCCGGGGAGGCCGCCGAGGTGCTTGCCGCCTGCGAGCTGGGCAGCCCGAGCGGCACCCATGCCGAGTTCCTGGACCGGCTGCGCGGCGAACTCGCCCTGATGGAAGGCGACCTGACCACGGCGGCGACCATGCTGGCGCAGGCCCGGGCGGCCAACCGGGTCGGCCAGGCGCAGCACAGCGTGCCGATCAGCCGGCTGGCGGTGCGGCTCGCCGCCCTCGGCGGCCGGCCGCTGGACGCCCGGGGCGAACTGCTCGCCGCCCTGGCGGAGGAGGGGCGGCTCGGCTACGAGTCCGACGTCTACCCGCTGCTGGTCGAGGGCGCCGGGGTGGAGGCGGACAGTCGGGGCCTGCCGGAGGCCGGGGCCGGGCGGGCCGGCGCGCTGGCCGCGATCGCCGGGGCGGCCGCCGCGCTGCGGCCCCGGGCGCCCCTGCACCACGGCTGGGCCCGGCTCCTGGAGGCCGAACTGGCCCGCGCCGAGGGCGCCGACACCCCCGGGCAGTGGGCCGCTGCGGTCGAGGTGCTGCGCCCCACCGGCCTGCCGTACCCGCTGGCGCTCGCCCTGCTGCGGGCCGGCGAGGCCGAGGTGCTGGCCGGACGGCGCGAGGCCGGCGCCGAACTCCTGCGCGAGGCGGCCGAACTGGCGGCCGTGCGCGGTGACCGGATGCTGGCGGAGCAGATCGCGGGCCTGGCCGAGCGGGCCGGGCTGAGCCTCGCTCCCGCCGAGCGGTCCGCGGCGCAGCCGGCCGGGCCCGGCGGGGCCGGGGCATCCGGCGGTTCCGCGGTGGACTCCTTCAACCTCACCCCCCGTGAGCGGGACGTGCTCCGGTTGCTCGCGCGCGGCTGGACCAACCGGCAGATCGCCGAGGAGTTGTACATCTCTCCGAAGACCGCAAGCGTGCACGTCTCCAACATCCTGGGCAAGCTCGCGGTCGGCGGCCGGGGCGAGGCGGCCGCGCTGGCGCACCGGTTGAGGCTGTTCCCGGACGATCGGGCCGCCGCGGGCCGCTGAGACCCGCCCCCGTCCCCGCGGGCCGGGAGCCGCCCGCCGCGGCGGGGGCCCGCCGCCGTGCTCCCGTGCGCGCCGCGTGAGCCCCCGCCCGCGCGCCTCCGCCAACCGGGCCGATCCGTCGGAATCGGGGGCATTTCCCCATCCTTGCGCCATTACTCTAAGTTGAGTGTGTGTGTCATTGAGTGACGGAATTGGTGTAGGGTCCATTGCGGGAGCATCGGTGCGGTGCGGCGGCCGGCAGGCCGCCCACCCCCTGGGCCACCGTCCTGACGGGGCGCCAGGCCACCGCGTACGGCCGAGAGGTGCGCGGCCGGTGGTCCGTGGCCGGGGCGCGAGGCCCCGGGCCGGAGGGGGAGAGGCCGAGTGAGCTCCACCGATACGGTGCTGCCCGGAGCCGGACGCCCGGGCGCACCGCCCGCCGACACGTCCGCCGTCGACGCCGTGCCCGCGCCCGTCCGCCGCGGCCCGCTGCGCCGGCTCCTGGAGAGCCGCACGCTGCCCGGACTCATCCTGGGCGCGCTCTGCCTGGCCTACGCCCTGGGCGCGGCGGCCGGCTGGGGGTCGCGCCAACTGTCCGTCTTCATGGGTGACTTCGGCCTGGCGGCAGCCGCCCTGGCGGCGGCGCTGTCCTGCCTGGTGTACGGCTGCACGGTCGGCGGGCACGCCCGCCCGGCCTGGCTGCTGTTCGGCCTCTCCTCGCTCATGGTCGCCTTCGGCAACGGCACCTGGGGCTGGTACGAGCTGGTCGTGCGCACCCCGCTGCCGCGCGTCTCGCTGGCCGAGTACGCCTTCCTGCTGTTCGCCCCGCTCGCCATCACCGGCGTCCTGGTGCTGGCCCAGCGCCCGCGCTCGGCCGCCGGGTGGCTCTGCCTGCTGCTCGACGGCTGGCTGATCGCCGGCTCGCTGTTCACCCTCAGCTGGAGCCTGGCGCTCGGCCGGATCGCGGCCGGCGAGGACGGCTCCCCGCTGCGGCTGGCCCTCAACCTGGCCTACCCGGTGCTGGACATCCTGCTGGTCAGCCTGGTGGTCGGCCTGCGCTTCGGCGGCCGGGACGGCAACCGGGCGGCGGTCCACACCGCGATGGTGGCGCTCGCCGTCACCGTGCTCTGCGACGCCCTGTTCACCTCCCCCCAGCTGCGCAGCAGCTACCACTCCGGCGAACTGCTGGACGCCGGCTGGTTCTCCGGCAGTCTGCTGCTGGCCTGGGCGCCGTGGTCCCCGCGCTGGCGCCGCCCGCTGCGCGAGCACCCCTCGGCCGGCGGCCTGCCGCGCCGCCGGGTGGCCACCACCTTCAGCGCGCTCACCCCGTACGCGGCGGCCGCGGTCTGCACCGCCGGAATCCTCTACAACGCCCTCGGCGGGCGGGAGCTGGACCGGGTGGTGGCCGCCGCCGCCTGCACCGTCGGGCTGGCGCTGATCCTCAGGCAGGGCGTGATGCTGCTCGACAACCTGTCGCTGGCCCAGGAACTCGCCCACAAGGAGGCGCACTTCCGGTCCCTGGTGCAGGGGTCCAGCGACGTCATCATGATCGCCGGTGCCAACGGCGTGCTCTCCTACGTCTCCCCGGCCGCGCTCGGCGTGTACGGGCGGGACCCGGAGGAGCTGGTGGGAGGCAACCTGCTGGACCTGGTGCACCCCGAGGACGTGGACCGGGTGCTCTCCGAGGTCCGCCGCTACCTCGCCAGGGTCCGGCTCACCGCGCACCGCGTCCCGGGCACCGCCGAGCCCTCGGCCCGGGTGGAGTGTCGGATCAGCTCCGGCTGCGGCGAGTGGCTGCACGTCGAGTCCACCGTCAGCCGGCACCGCGACGGGCTGCTGCTGAACAGCCGCGACGTCACCGAACGTGTCATGCTGCAGGCCCAGTTGCAGCACAACGCCTTCCACGACCCGCTCACCGACCTGCCCAACCGGGCACTGTTCACCCAGCGGCTGCGGGCCGCCCTCGGCGCCCGCGGCCAGCAGGGCGGGACGGGCACCGGGGTCGCCGTGCTCTTCCTCGACCTGGACGGCTTCAAGGCGGTGAACGACTCCGCCGGGCACCAGGTCGGCGACGAGCTGCTGGTGCAGGCCGCCCGCCGGCTGCAGGGCGCGGTGCGCTGCGGGGACACCGTCGCCCGGTTCGGCGGCGACGAGTTCGCCGCGCTGGTCTGCGGCCCGCTCGGCCGCCTCCAGGTCCAGGAACTGGCCGAGCGGCTGCGGGTGGCGCTCTCCGAGCCGTACTGGATCGGCGGCGCCGAGCTCGGGGTCGCCGCCAGCATCGGCATCGCCTTCGGCACCCCCGAACGCGGCCCGGCAGCCGACCCCAGGGCCGCCGCCGACGAACTGATGCGCAACGCCGACCTCGCGATGTACCGGGCCAAGTCCGCGGGCAAGGGCCGGGTGGTGCTCTACAGCCCCGCGATGCGGGCCGACCTGGAGCGCCGCACCGAGCTGGAGGAACGGCTGAGACTCGCCGTCCGGGAGGGCGGCTTCACGCTGCTCCACCAGCCCGTGGTGGACCTCGCCGGCGGCGCCGTGGCCGCTGTCGAGGCGCAGGCCCGCTGGCGCTCGGCGGGCGGCCTGCTGCTCACCCCGGCCGAGTTCCTGCGCTCCGCCGAGCACGGCGACGCCGCCACCCGCTTCGCCCGCTGGCTGGTCCAGGAGGCGGTCGCCGCGGCCGCCGCCCGGCGCGGCCTGTCCGGCCGCGGCCGGGGCGCGCCGGAGCCCGTCCCGGTGGCCGTCCGGCTCTCCGCCGAGCGGCTCTGCTCGCCCGGCCTGTACGAGACGGTGGCCGCCGCGCTGCGCGACAGCGGGCTGCCGGCCGGCGAGTTGGTGATCGAGGTGGCCCGGATGGGCTCGGACCCGCTCGCCGACGAACTCGGCCGCCGGCTGACCGCGCTGCGCCGGCTCGGCGTCTCCACCTGGCTGGCCGGCTACGGCGCCGGCGGAGGCTCGCTCAGCGCCCTGGGACGGCTGCCGCTGGACGGCCTCAAGCTGGACCGCACGCTCGTCCAGGACCTCGGCGAGTCCTCGGTGGCCCGCACGCTCGCCGGGCACGCCCTGCGGCTCGGCCGCGACCTCGGCCTGACCACCGCCGCCGAGGGCGTGGACCTGCCCCGCCAGGTCACCGTGCTGCAGGAGCTGGGCTGCGGGCAGGCCCAGGGCTCGGCCTTCGCGCCGCCGCTGGACGAACCCCGGCTGCGCCGCGCGCTGGTCCGCCGCGGCTACCCGCTGCCGAAGCCGCCCGGCCCGCTCTCCGCGCGTCGCGCCCACCTGGCCGCGGACACCCGGACGAGTGGCCGCCCGGACGCCGCGCCAGGACGTGGCGTACATCACCACGACGGCTCTGACCAGCCCGAACACCCTGCGGTTGCCGGTCCGGCGGGCGGTCCGCATGGCGAGACGGTCATCCCACCTGCTTGACACGCCACCCCGGACGGGAGGATGGTCGTTGCCATGCGCACCCGAATTCTCGTACTTGGCGGGCGCGTCGGCTGACAGGGCTCGCACGCCCTGCTCGTGACAGACCGACGCGCCACCCCTCGCATGCCCTTGGGCACGAGGGGTTTTTTGTTGCACTGACGCTGTTCCACCCCGCAATACCCCTGGCCTCGGTCGCCCGAGAACGTCCGACTTGTCGGAATGAGCGGGACGATTGAGGCAGAGCCGGCGATCGACCCGGACCGGGACCCCACCCTCGCAGCAGGGGCCCGCAGCCGGGTCGGCAAAACCGAGAAGAGACAGGCAGATGACTGAGCACGCCGCATCCCCCCGCCGCGGGGACAACCCGGCCGCCAACGCTCCCGCTCCCCAGCACGTCGTCGAGACCATGACCGGCGCCCAGTCGCTCATCCGCTCGCTGGAGGCCGTGGGCGCGGACACCGTCTTCGGCATCCCGGGCGGGGCCATCCTTCCCGCGTACGACCCGCTGATGGACTCCGCCAAGGTGCGCCACATCCTGGTCCGGCACGAGCAGGGAGCCGGCCACGCCGCCACCGGCTACGCCCAGGCCACCGGCCGGGTCGGGGTCTGCATGGCCACCTCCGGCCCGGGCGCGACCAACCTGGTCACCCCGATCGCCGACGCCTACATGGACTCCGTGCCGATGGTCGCGATCACCGGACAGGTCTCCTCCAAGGCGATCGGCACCGACGCTTTCCAGGAGGCGGACATCTGCGGCATCACGATGCCGATCACCAAGCACAACTACCTGGTCACCGACCCGGCCGAGATCCCCCGGGTGATCGCCGAGGCCTTCCACATCGCCGCCACCGGCCGCCCCGGCCCCGTCCTGGTCGACATCGCCAAGGACGCGCTGCAGGCGACCACCACCTTCCGCTGGCCGGTCGAGACCTCGCTGCCCGGCTACCGCCCGGTCACCAAGCCGCACGCCAAGCAGATCCGCGAGGCCGCGAAGATGCTGGTCAGCGCGAAGCGCCCGGTGCTGTACGTCGGCGGCGGCGTGATCAAGGCGCAGGCCACCGCCGAGCTGCGGATCCTCGCCGAGCTGACCGGCGCCCCGGTGGTCACCACCCTGATGGCGCTCGGCGCCTTCCCGGACAGCCACCCGCAGCACCTGGGCATGCCCGGCATGCACGGCTCCGTCCCGGCCGTCACCGCCCTGCAGAAGTCCGACCTGCTGTTCACCCTCGGCGCCCGCTTCGACGACCGCGTCACCGGCAAGCTGGACGGCTTCGCCCCGTACGCCAAGGTCGTCCACGCCGACATCGACCCGGCCGAGATCGGCAAGAACCGCCCGGCGGACGTCCCGATCGTCGGTGACGCCCGCGAGGTGCTCGCCGACCTGATCGTCGCCGTCCAGGCCGAGTTCGACGCCGGCCACAAGGGCGACTACGCCGAGTGGTGGCAGAAGCTCGACGAGTGGAAGAAGACCTACCCGATCGGCTACGAGCCGGCCCCGAGCGGCCAGCTCTCGCCGCAGCAGGTCATCTCCCGGATCGGGCAGCTGGTCGGCCCGGACGCGATCTACGCCGCGGGCGTGGGCCAGCACCAGATGTGGAGCTCGCAGTTCATCCAGTTCGAGAAGCCCGGCACCTGGCTCAACTCCGGCGGCGCCGGGACGATGGGCTACGCCGTCCCCGCGGCGATGGGTGCCAAGGCCGGACGGCCGGAGACCGCGGTCTGGGCCATCGACGGCGACGGCTGCTTCCAGATGACCAACCAGGAGCTGGTCACCTGCGCCCTGAACGACATCCCGATCAAGGTCGCGGTCATCAACAACGGCTCGCTGGGCATGGTCCGGCAGTGGCAGACGCTGTTCTACAACCAGCGCTACTCCAACACCGTGCTGCACGCCGGCCCCGGCCACGACGGCATCGAGCCGCCGGCCCAGGGCACCCGGATCCCCGACTTCGTCCTGCTGTCCGAGGCGATGGGCTGTGTGGGCCTGCGCTGCGAGCGCCCCGAGGACCTGGACGCCGTCATCAAGCAGGCGATGGAGATCAACGACCGCCCGGTCGTCATCGACTTCATCGTCCACCAGGACGCCATGGTCTGGCCGATGGTCGCGGCCGGGACCAGCAACGACGAGATCCAGTTCGCCAAGGGCGTCCGTCCCGACTTCGGCGACGACGACTGACCGCCCGCCCGTCGCCCACCGCCACCCCTCTCGGGACCGGCTACGCCGGACACCCCTCGTGCGACTGAGGAACCCCATGTCCAAGCACACCCTCTCGGTCCTGGTCGAGAACAAGCCCGGCGTGCTCGCCCGCATCGCCGCGCTGTTCTCCCGTCGGGGCTTCAACATCGACTCCCTCGCCGTCGGCCCGACCGAGCATCCGGACGTGTCCCGGATGACGATCGTGGTCAACGTCGAGGACCTCCCGCTGGAACAGGTCACCAAGCAGCTCAACAAGCTCGTGAACGTGATAAAGATCGTCGAACTCGACCAGGCCGCTGCGATCCAGCGGGAACTGGTCCTGGTGAAGGTCCGCGCCGACAACGAGACCCGGTCGCAGATCGTCGAGATCGTCCAGCTGTTCCGTGCCAAGACCGTCGACGTGTCGCCCGAAGCGGTGACGATCGAGGCCACCGGCAGCTCGGACAAGCTGGAGGCCATGCTCCGGATGCTGGAGCCTTACGGCATCAAGGAGTTGGTCCAGTCCGGCCTGGTCGCCATCGGCCGCGGCGCCCGTTCGATCACCGACCGGTCGCTGCGCGCCCTGGACCGCAGCGCGTGAACAGCGCGAGACGGACCGGCGCGTGACGGCGACCCGCCCCGTCTCAAACCCTGAAGCAAAGACCCCACACCCGCCGGGACCGCATACGGTGAACACCGCGAAACCCGGCACCCATGATGCAAGGAGATGTGCCCCCGTGGCCGAGCTGTTCTACGAAGACGACGCCGACCTGTCCATCATCCAGGGCCGCAAGGTCGCGGTCATCGGCTACGGCAGCCAGGGCCACGCCCACGCGCTGTCCCTGCGCGACTCCGGCGCCGACGTCCGGGTCGGCCTGAAGCCGGAGTCCAAGTCCCGTGCCAAGGCGGAGGAGGCCGGCCTGCGCGTCGTCACCCCGGCCGAGGCCGCGGCCGAGGCCGACGTCATCATGATCCTGGTCCCGGACCCGATCCAGGCCGACGTCTACGAGGCGGACATCGCCCCGCACCTCAAGTCCGGCGACGCCCTGTTCTTCGGCCACGGCCTGAACATCCGCTTCGGCTTCATCAAGCCCCCGGCGGACGTCGACGTCTGCATGGTCGCCCCGAAGGGCCCGGGCCACCTGGTCCGCCGCCAGTACGAGGAGGGCCGCGGCGTCCCGGCGATCGTCGCCGTCGAGCAGGACGCCTCGGGCAACGCCTTCGCCCTGGCGCTGTCGTACGCCAAGGGCCTGGGCGCCACCAAGGCCGGCGTCATCAAGACCACCTTCACCGAGGAGACCGAGACCGACCTGTTCGGTGAGCAGGCCGTCCTCTGCGGCGGCACCGCCGCCCTGGTCAAGGCCGGTTTCGAGACCCTGGTCGAGGCCGGTTACCAGCCGGAGATCGCCTACTTCGAGTGCCTGCACGAGCTGAAGCTCATCGTCGACCTGATGTACGAGGGCGGCCTGGAGAAGATGCGCTGGTCGGTCTCCGAGACCGCCGAGTGGGGCGACTACGTCACCGGCCCGCGGATCATCACCGACGCCACCAAGGCCGAGATGAAGAAGGTCCTCGCCGAGATCCAGGACGGCACCTTCGCCAACACCTGGATCGCCGAGTACAAGGCCGGCCTGCCCAAGTACAACGAGTACAAGAAGGCCGACGAGGACCACCTGCTGGAGACCACCGGCAAGAAGCTGCGCTCGCTGATGAGCTGGGTCAACGAGAAGGCCTGAGCCTCCCGGCCCGCCCGCGGTACCGGGCCCTCGTTCCGCAGGGCCCTTGTACAAGTAGGCTGCTCTCGTCCGAGTGATTTCGCCGGACGGGAGCAGCCTCGTACCTTGCCCGTCGATACACTTCCGAGTGCGCGTCAGGCCCACAGCGTCGTGCGTCTACCTACGCGGCATGCCACCTTCCCCCGCCCTCACACGCCACCTCCGTGCGCCGGGGAACCGGACAGTTAAGGACACACTGTCGTGAGCAAATCCGTCGTTCTGATCGCCGAAGAGCTGTCGCCCGCCACCGTCGACGCCCTCGGCCCCGACTTCGAGATCCGCCACTGCAACGGTGCGGACCGCACCGAGCTGCTCACCGCGATCGCCGACGTCGACGCGATCCTGATCCGCTCCGCCACCAAGGTCGACGCCGAGGCGCTGGCCGCCGCCCGCAAGCTCAAGGTGGTCGCCCGGGCCGGCGTCGGCCTGGACAACGTGGACGTCGCCGCCGCCACCAAGGCCGGTGTGATGGTCGTCAACGCGCCGACCTCCAACATCGTCACGGCCGCCGAGCTCGCCTGCGGCCTGCTGATCTCCGTCGCCCGCAACATCGCGCCGGCCAACGCCGCGCTCAAGCAGGGCGAGTGGAAGCGCAACAAGTACACCGGCGTCGAGCTGAGCGAGAAGACCCTCGGTGTCGTCGGCCTCGGCCGGATCGGCGTCCTGGTCGCCCAGCGGATGTCCGCGTTCGGCATGAAGATCGTCGCGTACGACCCCTACATCCAGGCCGCCCGCGCCGCGCAGATGGGCGTCAAGCTGGTCAGCCTGGAGGAGCTGCTGGAGGTCTCGGACTTCATCACCGTCCACCTCCCCAAGACCCCCGAGACCATCGGCCTGATCGGCGACGAGGCGCTGCACAAGGTCAAGCCGACCGTGCGCATCGTGAACGCCGCCCGCGGCGGCATCGTGGACGAGGAGGCGCTCGCCAGCGCCCTGCGCGAGGGCCGGGTGGCCGGCGCGGGCCTGGACGTGTACGCCAAGGAGCCGTGCACCGACTCCCCGCTGTTCGCCTTCGACAACGTGGTCGCCACCCCGCACCTGGGCGCCTCCACCGACGAGGCGCAGGAGAAGGCCGGCATCGCGGTCGCCCGCTCGGTGCGCCTCGCACTGGCCGGCGAGCTGGTGCCGGACGCCGTGAACGTCCAGGGCGGCGTGATCGCCGAGGACGTCCGCCCGGGCCTGCCGCTGGCCGAGAAGCTCGGCCGGATCTTCACCGCGCTGGCCGGCGAGGTGGCCGTCCGGCTCGACGTCGAGGTCCGCGGCGAGATCACCCAGCACGACGTGAAGGTGCTCGAACTGTCCGCGCTGAAGGGCGTGTTCGAGGACGTGGTGGCGGAGACGGTGTCCTACGTCAACGCCCCGCTGTTCGCCCAGGAGCGCGGCGTCGAGGTCCGCCTGACCACGTCCAGCGAGAGCCCCGAGCACCGCAACGTGATCACCGTGCGCGGCACGCTCGCGAACGGCGAGGAGATCGCCATCTCCGGCACGCTGGCCGGCCCCAAGCAGACCCAGAAGATCGTCGGCGTGGACGCCTTCGACGTGGACGTCGCGCTCACCGACCACATGGCGTTCTTCAAGTACGAGGACCGCCCCGGGGTGGTCGGCGTGCTCGGCCGCCACCTCGGCGACGCGGGCATCAACATCGCCGGCATGCAGGTCGCCCGCGACGGCGGCGGCGCGCTGGCCTCCATCACCGTGGACACCGAGATCCCGCAGGACGTGCTCTCGGCGATCGCCGCCGAGATCGGCGCCCGCTTCGCGCGCTCGGTCGACCTGGGCTGACCCCCCACGCCCCGCGGGGCCCGGACCGCCGTTCGCACGGTGGTCCGGGCCCCGCTGCGTTCTCCCGGGGGACTGCCGTCTCAGATAGTAGGAAATCCAAGTATTCGTGCAGACACGGCCGGGGCCTGGTCGTACCGTGGAAGAGCCATACGGTGTGCCGCCCCTGTAGCCAGGGCGCGCGGCCCGTGTGCGCGTGCGCCCTCACGGGCAGGCGACCCCTGCTCCCGCGCGTACCCCTCCCACCCTCGCGCTGACGTCCGCAGCGCCGCTTCCAAGGAGCCCGGTATGCCCACCACCGCCGACCGCCACGCCGCCCCCGCCCCCGCCGCCACCCCCGTCCGCGCTCCGCGCCGCCGCCGGGCCGCCGAGCGGAACCCCTTCGCGGCCGCCGCGCTGCAGCGCTCGCTGGACCGCCGGGACAACGGCGGGGCCACCGGACATCACTGACCGGTCACCGCCGGCCGGCCGCCTCCGGCCAGTCGCCACCGGCCGACCCTCTCCGGTCGACGCCGCGGGTGGCGTTCATCGGCCTACTGCGCCGAACGGGCTGACGGGGCGTCACCCCGTAGAGTGCAAGCCCGGGCCATTCGAGGGAAGTTGCTCGTGGGCGCCGCGCGATCATCCTAATTTGGGGCCCCCGGAAGGGTGATCGACGTCCGCGCGGGCGGGCGTCAGCGACCTCCTCGGTATGCGGATCATTCCCCCTTGCCGGGGGAGAGGGTCCCTCGTGCGCCTGCCACCCGTCCGCCGTCCGCTCGCCCGGATCGGCCTCACCCTGACCCTGCTGGCCGGGGGCGTGGCCCTCGCCGCCGCCCCGGCGGCCGCGGGCCCGTCGCCCGCCGGACCGCCGGGCCCGGCCCGAACCGCGTCCGTGCTGCTCGAACTCACCACCGAGGCGGCCGGCCCCGCCTGGCGCCGGGCCGCCGACGGGGCCCGGCGGGACCGGCGCTCCCCGGAGGCCGTCCGCCAGGAGGCCGCGCGGGCCGGCGCCGCCCAGCGGGCCCGGGCCGGGGACGCGCTCGACCGGCTCGCCGGTGCCGTCCACCGGGCGGCGCCCGCCGCCCGCGAGCTCTACCGCACCCGCACCCTGTTCGCCGGCCTCGCCGTCAGCGCGCCCGCCGACCGACTGCCCGCGCTGCGCGCGCTGCCGGGCGTCCGGGCCGTCCACCCGATCGTCGACAAGCGGCGCGACAACGCCTACTCCGTGCCGCTGACCGGCGCCCCGCAGGTCTGGGCCGGCGGCTCCGGGCCCGCGGCCTCCGTGCCCGGCAACACCGGGCAGGGCGTGCGGATCGGGATCATCGACAGCGGCATCGACTACACCCACGCCGACTTCGGCGGCCCCGGCACCGAGGAGGCGTTCCGCTCGGTCGAGCGCGGCAAGCCCGCGCCGCCCGCGCTGTTCCCCAACGCCAAGGTGGTCGGCGGCAAGGACCTGGTCGGCGACGACTACGACCCCGACCCGACCTCCCCGCACCACCAGCCGGTCCCGCACCCCAGCGACAACCCGATCGACTGCGTGCGCAACGGGCACGGCACCCACGTCGCCGGCACCGCCGCCGGGTACGGCGTCACCGCCGACGGCCGCCCGTACACCGGACCCTACGGGCCCGGACTGGACCCGGCCGGGTTCCGGATCGGCCCCGGCGCCGCCCCCGGCGCCCAGCTGTACGCGATCCGGGTGTTCGGCTGCGACGGCTCCACCGACCGGCTCGCCCAGGCCCTCGACCTGGCCGCCGACCCGAACGGCGACGGCGACCTCACCGACCGGCTGGACGTCGTCAACCTCTCGCTCGGCAGCCGCTTCGGCACCGCCGACGACACCGACGCGCTGGCCGTCGACCGGCTCGCCGCACTGGGCACCGTCGTGGTCGCCGCCGCGGGCAACGAGGGCGACGTGTACGGCGTCGGCGGCAGCCCCGGCACCGCCGCCCGGGCGATCACCGTCGCCGCCTCCGTCCACGGGCACGCCGACGTGGACGGCATCACCGTGCTCGCCCCCGCCGCCGCGGCCGGGGTCGTCCCCGGGCACTGGAGCGAGCGGTACACGGGCTGGGCCACCGCCGACGTCAGCGGCGAACTCGCCCTGCCCGTCGACCAGTCGGACGGCTGCGCCGACTTCAGCGCGGCCGACCGGCAGCGGCTGGCCGGCCGGATCGCACTGCTCGCCTGGAAGACCTCCGACGCGGACCGCGCCTGCAACTCCGGCCCGCGCGCCGACCACGCCGCCGACGCCGGTGCGATCGGCGCGCTCTACGCCGCCGACAGCGACCACCTCGCCGAGATCGCCGGCAACGACCGCATCCCGGCCGTCCTGCTGGCCCGTGCCGACGGCGAGCGCCTGCGGCAGGCCGCGGCCGCCGGGCCGACCAGGGTCCGGCTCGCCGCCCCCGGCAACCCGCTGCACGGCTCCGTCGCGCAGAACCAGCCCGCCCGGGCCGACACCCTCACCGACTTCACCTCGCGCGGCATCGGCGTGCCCGGCGTGGTCAAGCCCGACCTCGCCGCACCCGGCGAGACCATCTGGTCCGCCCTGGTCGGCAGCGGCACCGGCGGCCAGCGCGAGAACGGCACCTCGATGGCCAGCCCGCACGTGGCCGGGCTCGCCGCGCTGGTCCGCGCCGCGCACCCGGACTGGCCGGTCGAGCAGCTCAAGGCCGCGCTGATGAACACCACCACCGACACCTTCCTCGGCGACGACCACAGCGGGCCGGTCTACGGGCCGGAGCGCACCGGCGCCGGGCGGGTCCGGGCGGAGCAGGCGGTCCGCACGCCCGCCGTCGCCTACGCGGCGGGGGAGGGCGCCGAGGAGGGCGGCGTCGGGGTCTCCTTCGGACCGGTCGAGGTCGGCGGACCGACAGCGCTCGGACGGGACATCGAGATCAGCAACCACTCGGACGCGCCGGTGGGTTACCGCACCGGCTACGCGGCCGCCACCGAACTTCCCGGGGCCTCCTTCGAGGTGACGCCGGACCGGGTGGACGTCCCGGCGGGCGGCACCGCGCGGGTGCGGGTGACGCTGTCCGTCCCCGGGGAGCTGGGCCGCGCGCCCGACCCGACCATCGACACCGTGCAGGGCGGAAAGGCGCGCGCGTACCGGGGCGAACTCTCGGGCCGGGTGCTGCTGACGCCGGTCGCGGGCGACGGCCTGCCGCAACTGCGGGTCCCGGTGCTCGCCGCCCCGCGACCGGCCGGCGACCTCGCCGCGACCGCCACCGTCCGTACCCCGCGCAACGGCGCGCTCGTCACCCTCGGCGGCACCGCCGCCCCCGGCGGGACACCCGGCCTGGTCACCGCCCTCGCGCTGGGCGGCGAGGCGGCCCGCTGGGCCGACTGCCCGCCCGGCCGCGGCACCGCCGTCGGGCCGGGCACGGGCATCCGGCCGGAGGACACCGCGGAGCAGCCCGACGCCGCGCCGGAGGTCTGCGTCGAGCACCCCGGCGACCGGGCCGCGAACCTCCGGGAGGTCGGCGCCGCCGTCGACCCCGACCTGCTGTACGTCGGCGCCCGGTCGTGGGCGCCCTCGGCCACCCCGGTCGGAGTGTTCGCCGTGCGGGTCGCGCTGGACACCGACGGGGACGGCACCACCGACGTCATCCTCAAGGCCGACCGGCTGCGCGGCAGCGACGTCCTGGTCTCCCGCGCCCTCGACGCCCGCACCGGGGCCGAACTCGACGTCCAGCCGCTCAACGCCCGCTGGGGCGACACCGACACCGCGCTGCTGGACAGCGAGACGGTCGTGCTGCCCGTCCGGCTCAGCGCCCTGCCCGGCATCGCGCCCGGCCACAGCACCGTCCACTACGGCGTCTGGACCGGCGTGGCCGGCCCCGGCACCCCGGACCCGGGCGAGGCCTACGCCGCCATCGGCCTGCGCGGCACCCGCCCGGCCGTCCCGCTGGACGTCCTGCACCCGGCCCTCGCCGTCCGGGCCGGCCTCGACGGCCCCCCGGCGGTGCTGGCCCCCGTCGGCCCGGGCGCCGTCCTCGACGTGCGCCGCACGGTGGGCGACACCTCCAGGCTCCTGCTGCTGCACCACCTCAACCCGGGCGCGCGGCGGGCCCAGGTGATCACGCTGCCCTGACCCGCGCACCGCACCCCCAGGGGCGGCCCGCCGAGCCACGGCGGGCCGCCCCTCGCGCATCGCGTCACACGGCGGGGCGCGGGGCGGCGGTCGGCGGCCGACGGTCGGCGGCGCCTCGGGCGGGTGCGGCCGGTGGCCGAGGACGGGGGAGGGGCTCGGGAGCCCGTCGTGCCTCGGGGCGGGCTTGGAGGGCTCGGGTGGCGGCTCCGGGGGTGTGCGCTCGCGCCGCCTTCCGCACTCGGGCGGGGGCGGGTCTCGGGTGGTCGGCCGCGCCTGAGCGGCGGGGGTCCGGCGGGCCCGGGTGCCGCCGTCGCGGGTGAGTTCGGCTGGGCGCCTCCGAGGCTCCTCGGCGCACCCGCTCCGGCCGCCTCCCCGGCTCGGGCCGACGGCGCCGCCGCCGGACCGTCCCGCTACGGCGCGGGGGTGGAGCCGGCCGCGCGGCGGGCCCGGCGGGGGGTGTGGGCGGGGCGGCGGCGGGCGAGCCGGGTGAAGGCGGTGACCAGGGCGAGGACGGCGGCGACGGCGGAGGTGACGGTGAGGCCCTCGCTGAGCCCGGGCGGGCGGAAGGTGCAGGCCACCCGGGAGGCGCCCGAGCCGAGCGGGACGCCGATCATGCCCAGGACCCGGGTGGGGACGGCGGGCCGACCGCCGTCGACCGCGCAGGTCCAGCCCACGGTGGCGGGGACGGCGATCAGCGCGGTGCCGGTGGCGCCCGCCGGGAGGACCGCCGCGAGGGTGTGCCCGCCGGCCTCGACCCGGGTGGCGCCGGTGGCGGTGCGGCGGGCGACGGCCGCCTCCAGCGCGTCGGCGCGCAGGCAGCCGATCGGGCGGGCGGGGACCTGGCTGACGGTGTCGGAGCGCAGCGTCACCCGGACCACGCCGTCCGCCGGGACGGTGCCCAGCCGGTGGATCGGCACGGCCGTGGTGGGCTGCTCGCCGTCGCTGCGGTAGCCGGTGCCGAGCCCGCTGACCGTGCCCCGGTACCAGACGCCGTGGAAGTACGCCGTCGAACCGGGCGTGCAGGCGG
Organism: Kitasatospora sp. NPDC053308; assembly: GCF_055585785.1. NCBI lineage: Bacteria > Bacillati > Actinomycetota > Actinomycetes > Kitasatosporales > Streptomycetaceae > Kitasatospora > Kitasatospora sp. NPDC053308. Next base: position 491,243 of record NZ_JBVJJY010000005.1, read on the forward strand.
CGGTGAGGACGGTGCCCTCGTCGCCGGACGGCACCGACCAGCCGCTGGTGCCGTGCAGGGTGGGCGCCGGCCCGCCGGCCGGGACGGGCAGCGGCGCGTCGTACACCTGGCCGCCGAGCAGCGACTCCTGCCGGGACCAGACCGAGCCGGTCTCCGGGCGGCTGTCCGGCGGCAGCACGGTGACGACCGGCGGTGCGGCGGACCGGACGGAGGTGAAGCCGTACGGCGGCGGGCCGCCGTCCAGGTGGGCGCGGACGGCGAACAGCGCCTGCCCGACCGGGTCGGTCACGCTCGCGGTCTGCCGCCCGCCGGCCGTCCAGCCCGCGCCGAGGTCGTGCAGCAGCAGTGCGGCGACGGTCGGCAGGTAGCCGCTGAAGTAGCCGCCGCCCTGGCCGCCCAGCAGCAGCGGGTCGTTGCTGGTGTAGGCGTGCGGGCCGGGGTCGCTGCGGCCGCGCGGCCAGTCGTCGGCGGCGCGGACGGCCGCGTGCCCGGCCCGGACGGCCGCTGCCGGGACGCTGCCGGAGGGCGCCGCGCCGAGCGCCGCGTACCCGGACCAGACGGCGTTGCCGAGCACCGCACCGCCGATCACCCAGGTGGCGACGGTGTTCGCCCGGCGGTCCGGGTGCCGGCGGTCCAGGATCCACAGCGCCGCGAGCAGGACGGCACCGCCGACGGTCAGCAGCACCCAGGTGGCGGGGTGCACCGAGTGCCGGCTCGCCGCCACCCCGGCGATCACCGCGACCACCGCGGCCCCGCCGAGCAGGGTGACCGGGTCCGGCCGGTGCGCCAGCGACACCCAGCCGGCCAGCACCAGGAGTCCGCTGAGCACGAAGGCGACCCGGTACGGCCCGCCGGCCGGGATCGCCAGGCCGTGCCAGACGAGCACGGTCGGGGTCCAGACGAAGCCCAGCACCACCAGCACCAGCGCCGCGCACCACAGCGCCCGTTCGCGCGGCCGCACCCGCCGGTTGAACGGCAGCCCGCACACCAGCAGCAGCCCGAACAGGCCGATCGCCACGTCCGGTAGCGCCCGGCCGCCGTGGGTGGCGGGCAGCAGTTGGGCGAGGTGGCCGCCGAGACCGGACGGGCCGAGCGGCTGCACCGGGGACTCGGGCTGCGCCTCCTGCTCGGCCCGGACGGCGACGAACAGCACCGGTGAGGCCAGCAGCACCCCGGTGACGGCCATGGTGACCGCCCGGCCGGTGGCCCGGACCCGCCGGCGGAACGGCCGCGGGGCGGCGAACAGCCGGACGGCGAAGAGGAGTCCGGCGGCCAGGGTGGCCAGGGCGGCGGTGTAGAGGTTGCCGGCCCAGGCCAGGGTCACGCACAGGGTGCCGGCCACCCAGCGCCGCTCGTGCAGGCACCAGTCGGTGGCGAGGCCGAGCAGCGGCAGCGAGACCAGGCCCCAGAGCCACATCGGCGCGGCCCCGCCGACGTCCAGCACCCAGGCGCACAGCCCGTACCCGACGGCGGCGAGCGCCCGCAGCCGGCGCGGGCCGGGGTGCAGGCGGCCGAGCAGCCGGGCCATCAGGGCGGTGCCGAGGCCGATGGTGGCGAGGGTGACCAGGAGGACGGCGAGCTCGCCCCGGTCCCGGGGGAGGAGGGCGGTGAGCCAGGAGAACGGGTTCATCAGGTACGCGAAGAAGTCCGCCAGGAAGGGGACGCCGTACCCGCTCTGCCAGTTGAACAGGAGGTCCCCGGTGGCCTCCCCGTGCAGCAGGTCCCACAGGTGGGCGTGGTACGGCACCGCGACCGCGTCCGCCCCGGCCGGCCACCGGCCGCGCAGGCCGGCCGCCAGCGCGTACCCGCCCGTCGCCAGCCCGGCCGCACCCCCGCAGACCAGCACCTCCCGCCGCCGCTCGGCCCTCACCCACGCGCCCCGTTCTGCCAGTGACCCCGGACCTCGCCACCCTAAGCGCGCCCCCGGCGCGGACTCCGACGTACGCGCTCCTTCGAAGGAGTGGCGTCCGCGGACTCCCCGCCGAGTAGCCTGGGAAGGCCGTCAGGATGCCCGTATGGGAGGAACCATGAGCATCGCGCCGTACCCCGACTGGATTCGGCCTCCTGTCAGCGGCTACGTCGCCGAGGACCTGGACCGGCTGCCTGATCTCCCGCCGCACACCGAGCTGCTCGACGGGAGCCTGATCTTCATGAGCGCACAGACCAAGTTCCACATGCGGACGCTGCGCAGGCTGGAACGGGCTCTGGAGAGTGCCGTCCCGGAGGGGTGGGAGGTGTGGCGGGAGATGACGGTCAAGCTGAACTCGCGCAACCGGCCCGAGCCGGACCTCATCGTCGTCGACGAGCGCGGTGACACCGGGCCGAGGCAGACGATGTGCGAGGCGGCGGACGTGCTCCTGGCTGTTGAGGTGGTGTCCCAGGAGTCGCAGGAGCGCGATCGCGACACCAAGCCCCGGAAGTACGCGGCGGCGGGCATCCTGCACTTCTGGCGCGTCGAGAGCGACGACGAGGGCCGGCCGGTCGTCTACGTGTACGAGCTGGACCCGGCGACCCGGGCCTACGGCCTGACCGGCATCTACCACAAGCAGCTGAAGGTCGATCAGCCGTTCCCGGTCGAGATCGACCTGACCTGACCGATCCGTCCGAATAGTGGACGCCAGGTGTCACCCCCTGGGACGGCGGAGTAGGGTCCGAACATGTCTCGCACCATTCGTCTCGCAGTTGTTCCCGGTGACGGCATCGGCCAGGAAGTGGTGGCCGAAGGCCTCAAGGTCCTGGGCGCGGTGCTCCCCGCCGACGTGAAGCTGGAGACCACCGAGTACGACCTCGGGGCCCGGCGCTACCACCGGACGGGGGAGACGCTGCCGGACGACGTGCTGGCGGAGCTGAAGTCGCACGACGCGATCCTGCTGGGCGCCATCGGCGACCCGAGCGTTCCGTCCGGGGTGCTGGAGCGCGGGCTGCTGCTGAAGCTGCGCTTCGCCTTCGACCACCACATCAACCTGCGTCCGGGCCGGCTCTTCCCCGGGGTGAAGTCCCCGCTGGCGGGCGAGCCCGACATCGACTTCGTGGTCGTCCGCGAGGGCACCGAGGGCCCGTACGTCGGCAACGGCGGCACGCTGCGCACCGGGACGCCGCAGGAGGTGGCCACCGAGGTCAGCCTGAACACCGCGTACGGCATCGAGCGCGTGGTGCGCGACGCCTACCGCCGTGCCCAGGCGCGGCCGCGCAAGAAGCTCACCCTGGTGCACAAGAACAACGTGCTGGTGCACGCCGGCCACCTGTGGACGCGGATCTTCGCCGAGGTCGGCCGGGAGTTCCCCGAGGTCACCACCGACTACCTGCACGTGGACGCGGCGACGATCTTCTTCGTCACCCAGCCCGAGCGCTTCGACGTCATCGTCACCGACAACCTGTTCGGCGACATCCTGACCGACCTGGCCGCGGCCGTCACCGGCGGGATCGGCCTCGCCGCGAGCGGCAACATCAACCCGAGCGGGGAGTTCCCGTCCATGTTCGAGCCGGTGCACGGCTCGGCGCCGGACATCGCCGGCCAGGGCAAGGCCGACCCGACCGCCACCGTGCTGTCGGTCGCCATGCTGCTGGAGCACCTCGGCTTCGCCGCCGAGGCCGCCAAGGTCGAGGCCGCCGTCGCGGCCGACCTGGCCGAGCGCTCCGGCACCCGTAGCACCTCCGAGGTCGGCGACGCGCTCGCCGGCCGAGTATCCGGCTAGCGGGCCGGATCCGAAGAGCGGAGTTCCGGCTAGCGGGCCGGATCCGAAGAGCGGAGTTCCGGCTAGCGGGCCGGATCCGAAGAGCGGAGTTCCGGCTAGCGGCCGGATCCGACAAGGTTCCGGCCGCGCGGGCCGGACCGCATAACCGCAGCTGATGGCTACCGTAGGAGCCGGTGGCTGTTCGGCACGGCCCTCTGGATGCGAGTATCGACAGTGGGCCGTGCCGTTGTGCGTTCGTTCCGGCGTTCGATCGTCGGAACGACCCTGCGGCGGTCGCGGCCCTGACCAACCCCACGGTGAAGGAAACAGCCATGAGCACGCCCACCCAGGCGCCCATCACGTTCGACCTCAAGCCCTCGGCTCACCCGCTGCCGGCAGCGGAGCGCGAGGCCCGGCTGACCAACCCCGGCTTCGGCCGGGTCTTCACCGACCACATGGTCACCATCCGCTGGACCGAGGGCGTGGGCTGGCACGACGCCCAGCTGACGCCGTACGCGCCGCTGGAGATCGACCCAGCGAACATGACCCTGCACTACGGCCAGGCGATCTTCGAGGGCCTGAAGGCCTACCGCCAGGCCGACGGCTCCATCGCCACCTTCCGCCCGGAGGCCAACGCCGCCCGCTTCCAGGCCTCGGCCCGCCGCCTGGCGATGCCGGAGCTGCCGGTGGAGACCTTCGTCGAGGCCGTGGAGCTGCTGGTCCAGCAGGAGCAGGAGTGGGTCCCGAACGAGCCGGAGCAGAGCCTCTACCTGCGTCCGTTCATGTTCGCCACCGAGGTCGGCCTGGGCGTGCGCCCGGCCAACTCCTACCTGTTCATGATCATCGCCTCGCCGGCGGGCGCCTACTTCCAGGGCGGCATCAAGCCGGTCTCGGTCTGGCTGTCCAAGGAGTACGTCCGGGCCGCGCCCGGCGGCACCGGCGCCGCCAAGTGCGCGGGCAACTACGCGGCCTCGCTGGTCGCCCAGGCGCAGGCCGCCGAGAAGGGCTGCGACCAGGTGGTCTGGCTCGACGCCGCCGAGCACCGGTGGGTCGAGGAGATGGGCGGCATGAACCTGTACTTCGTCTTCGGCGAGGGCGAGGACGCGAAGATCGTCACCCCCGAGCTGTCCGGCGCGCTGCTGCCCGGCATCACCCGCGACTCGCTGCTGCAGCTCGCCGCCGACCTCGGCTACGCCGTCGAGGAGCGGAAGATCTCCACCGACGAGTGGCAGCAGGCCAACGCCGACGGCACCCTGACCGAGGTCTTCGCCTGCGGCACCGCCGCCGTCATCACCCCGGTCGGCTCGGTCAAGTCCGCCGCCGCCGACTGGACCGTCGGCACCGGCGAGCCCGGCCCGATCACCATGGAGCTGCGCAAGGCGCTGCTCGCGATCCAGGGCGGCCAGGCCCCCGACACCCACCGCTGGCTGCACAAGATCGTCTGATCCTCGAACGCCCGTACCGCCTCCGGCCCGCCCCGTTCCGCATCGCGAGACGGGCGGGCCGGATCGCGGAGGGGTGTGCCAGACTGCCGGTGTGTCCTCGCTTTCGCTGATTATCGGCAGCAGGCGCGCCGGTCCGCAGTGACCGCTCCCGCAGGACCCGATGCGGAGCGACCACGAGCGTCCAGACCCGCGCGCAGACCTCTCGCACCCGCGAGGGGTCTTTTGCTTTTCGGCGCAGCCCCGCGGACCCATCGGGGCACCGCCGCCGGAGCACAGCCACCCGGACCGGCCGAGGGCCCCCACGAAGGGCTCGGGGACACCGGGCCCGCGCGCGCGATCCTGGACAGTGGAGCCGGGACCAGACATCCGGCCAGAGCAGTACCAGCCTCCCCGAACGGAGAACCAGGGGTCATGACCGAGGTCAGCCGTACCGACGACAGTTTCCACGTGTTCGACACCACGCTGCGCGACGGCGCCCAGCGCGAGGGCATCAACCTGACGGTGGCGGACAAGCTGGCCATCGCCCGGCACCTGGACGAGTTCGGGGTCGGCTTCATCGAGGGCGGCTGGCCCGGGGCCAACCCGCGCGACACCGAGTTCTTCGCCCGCGCGGCCGCCGAGCTGGAGCTGCACCACGCCCAGCTGGTCGCCTTCGGCGCCACCCGCCGGGCCGGCGGGAAGGCCGCGGACGATCCGCAGCTGGCCGCGCTGGTCAACTCGGGCGCGCCCGTCGTCACCCTGGTCGCCAAGTCGCACGACCGGCACGTGGAGCTGGCGCTGCGGACCACCCTGGACGAGAACCTGGAGATGATCCGGGACAGCGTCGAGTTCCTCCGGGCGCGCGGCCGCCGGGTCTTCATCGACTGCGAGCACTTCTTCGACGGGTACCGGGCGAACCGCGAGTACGCCCTGGCGGTGGTCCGCACCGCGCACGAGGCCGGGGCGGACGTGGTGGTGCTCTGCGACACCAACGGCGGGATGCTGCCGGCCGGGATCCGGGAGACCGTCGCCGAGGTGCTGGCCCGGACGGGCGCCCGGCTCGGCATCCACGCCCAGGACGACACCGGCTGCGCGGTGGCCAACACCCTGGCCGCGGTGGACGCCGGCGCGACCCACGTGCAGTGCACCGCCAACGGCTACGGCGAGCGGGTCGGCAACGCCAACCTGTTCCCGGTGGTCGGCGCGCTGGAGCTCAAGTACGACCGCCGGGTGCTGCCCGCCGGCCGGCTGGCCGAGATGACCCGGATCTCGCACGCGATCGCCGAGCTGGTCAACCTGGCCCCCTCCACCCACCAGCCGTACGTCGGCTACTCGGCCTTCGCGCACAAGGCGGGCCTGCACGCCTCCGCGATCAAGGTCGACCCGGACCTGTACCAGCACATCGACCCCGAGCGGGTCGGCAACACCATGCGGATGCTGGTCTCCGACATGGCGGGCCGGGCCTCCGTCGAGCTCAAGGGCAAGGAGCTCGGCTACGACCTCTCCAGCGACCGGGACCTGGCCGGCCGGGTGGTGGCCAAGGTGAAGGAGCAGGAGAACCTCGGCTACACCTACGAGTCCGCCGACGCCTCCTTCGAGCTGCTGCTGCGCGACGAGGTGCGCGGCAGCCGGGACCGCTTCTACACCCTGGAGTCCTGGCGGACCATCAGCGAGCAGGGACCGAACGGGGTCTCCGGCAACGAGGCGACCGTCAAGCTCTGGGCCAAGGGCGAGCGCCGGATCGCGGTGGGCGAGGGCAACGGTCCGGTCAACGCGCTGGACCAGGCGCTGCGCACCGCGCTGGAGGGCATCTACCCGCCGCTGGCCACCTTCGAGCTGGTGGACTACAAGGTGCGCATCCTGGAGGGGCAGCACGGCACCGGCTCCAAGACCCGGGTGCTGATCGAGTCGACCGACGGCACGGCCACCTGGTCCACCGTCGGGGTCGCCGACAACGTGGTCGCCGCCTCCTGGCTGGCGCTGGAGGACGCGTACACCTACGGCCTGATCCGGGCCGGCCTGGAGCCCACCGAGTAAGCCGCTGCCGAGAGCCCTCGTCCTTCGTCCGTGTGCTCGCCCCCGGGGTCGGGGGCGAGCGTGCGGGTGTCAGCGGAGTCGGGCGAGGAGGGCGTGTTCGACGAGGGTGATG